>NZ_FWWU01000007.1:0-300000 GCF_900176165.1 Deinococcus hopiensis KR-140 | reverse complement strand
CAAAACAGTCGCCGACGAAGCCCGCGTTGCCGACCTTGAGTACAGCGTGATTCGCGCCGCCCAACTCGTGACGCTGGGGTGGGACCACGACGGCAACCCGAGTACGATCGTGGACGACGAGAACATGAACTTCGTGGAGGCCTCCCACCTGCTGGGCCGCGCTTCCCACGTCGAGAAAAGAAGTCATCCTGCCCACGCCCGCTCTCATCGGGAACCCCACGGCTCACCAGGGGCACCGCACCCTCGGCCGCCTGGGCGACTGCAGCCACTCCGCCCTGGCCAGCGAGGTGCTGGGCCACACGGTGACCAGCCTCGCGGCGCTCGCGGCAGAGGACGCGGCCACGGTGCGCAGCTACGCCTTCGGGCAGCTCGGCCTGGAGGTGGCGGCGTGAAGCAGCTTGAGTTGATGGGCGTGACCCTCGCCGGCTGGAAGGCCGGAGGCATGGTTCACCTGGCGGCGGCCGCCGAAGGAGAGGATGCGGAGATGCGCGCCTCCCTCCTCACGGCGCTGCTCGAGTTGAAGGGCATGACGGTGGAGGTGGCACCGTGCCGGGCCACCGACGGGAGCCTGATCCTCGTGAACGTGAACGCCGAGGTGGCCGCGTGAAGCGGGCGCGCATCGTCTCCCGCTCGGCCTTCCCGGTGCCAGTGGGCACACGTCCTTCGTTAGGGGCTGGGGCAGCCACCCTGGCTTGCGGGCCACCGGGGCAGTCCAGCGCGTTTGAGGACCTCGAGCCACCGTGCGGCAGCTTCCCGGTGACCCACCAGGTTAGGATGGAGGCCGTCGGTTGTGCGGATGCGCCACGTAGACGTGTCTACGAAGGTGCTGCCCGTATGCTGGGCCACCCACTGTGTATCGGCGGCGTGGGCTCCGTTTAGAGCGGCTTCCAGAAAGACAGGAGCCCTCGGTTGTGCGCGGTGCAGGCGGCGGATTAGCCTTTCCAATGCCTCGCGGTACTGAGCAGAGTCCGCTGCCACATCGTTGACCCCTTCGCCGATTACCACGGCCTGGAACGCTGGCAAACGGGCCGGCCGTTCCTGCGCCCAGGCCTGCATGTACTCGGGAGCTGCGGGAACGCCGCCGCTGCCACCCCGGGTCACGCCCACGGCTCCGAACGCCGCGATATACGGCTCTGCACCCAGCGCCTGTGTGGCGAGCGTGGGATAGGCGAGACTGGCAGCACTGTTCACTGACGTGCTTCCACCCTGCTTGCCGCGCGCCAGGATGCCCGCAAAGATGCTCGTTCCAATCCACAAAACGGGAGGACACGGACTTTGCCAGGGCGTAAAGCGCGCAGTGGTTTCTGGAGTGGACAGGGAACGGAGGGCCAGTCCCGCCTTTTTTTGCCACAGAGGATCGTGCTCGTGGATGCCATCGACAATCAGACGAAAGCGGGTGATTCGCTCCGTTGGAAGGTTCGAGGCGAGCAGGAGACGCGAGTTGCCCTGCATTGGGACGGAGAGGCGGCGTTCGGGTTTCTCCTCCTGAAGGAGGACCAGCGTGGGAGACAGCGTGCTGGCCGGTGAACGAACAAATTCGGCCCAGACGGCAGAAGCCCCCGTAACTTCAAACTGAACTCCGCTGCCCTGGTTGATGGTCAGGGCAGCGGTGCCGCCGGACACACGTTCTGGAAACCAGCGTCCGAAAAAGTGAACCTGGGTGACCGCCGGTATATCCACCCAGTTCGGGGGCCTCCAGGCGACTTCCCAGAAGGAGAGTGCAGCCAGAAGGGTCACGAGGGTGGCCAGACCACGTCTGTTCTTCATGCCTGGTTTCGACGAAAGGGCCGGGTGGTTGCGCGTCCACGCTCAATGGCACGGCGTTCGACATACTCGTATCCCAGGTGCGCCACGCCGAGAGTCAGTGCAAACGCTGTGAGGATCAGGACAGGCAGTGGCAAGAGGCCAGCGCCCAATCGAACTACGACGGCCAGGACAAGCGCGTGATACAAGTACAGACTGAAGCTGACGCGGCCCAGCCACAGCAACCCGGGCCGTTCCAGCCACAATTGCCAGCGCTTCCACCCCAGGGCCAGCACGATCAGGAGCGCCGCACCCAGCAGCACGGCGTAGTCGTTCAGGGCCAAGCGGCCGAGGAGGGGCTGCGGCGCGTATCCGTACCACTGCACGGGAATGATCAGGAGGGCCAGCAGCAACAACGCTGCGCACATGGCGTCGTTCAGTCGAGTAACCCAAACCGTGAGGGCCTGGCGGTGGTGCGAGAGGACTGCGCCGAGGACAAACATGGGAAGGTAACGGAGAAGGCCGCGAAAGACGTCAGTACTGTATGGCGACGCCGTCCAGTACCACCCTATGGAAAGGGTCCCCAGTGAGACGATGATCAGGGGGCGCTGACGGGCCAGGAGCAGGACCAGGGGCAGAAGCAGCGACACCCACATTTCCCACTTAAGGCTCCAGACCACCGGGATATAAGTAGAGTTCATGAGGTCCATGGAGCCCAGCATCAATACATGTTGTGCGTAGGCGTCAACTGACGCTCCTTTCCAGATGGCATTGAACCAGGTGCTGGTACCGCTGACATCTTTGGCGCCAATGAGCGCGGCAGAGCAAGCTGCTAGAGAAACGGCCACCATCATCGGCACCCAGATTCTCCACAGTCGACGGACAATAAACTGTTCCATGTCGAATTGCAGGCCCTGCCAGCGGGGTAAGACCAGCACGAAGCCTGAGAGGACAAAAAAGAGGCTGACTGCTTCACTGCCTGCCCATAGGAGGTGCAGAGGAGAGTAGAGCAGAATCCCGACCCACCCCCCCGCCGTTTCTGGATAAGGATAAAAGGCAGGAAGGGCCACCAGGTAGTGGTGGACAACCACGATCAGGGCGGCCAGACCACGCAGGCTGTCCAGAGCTGGGTAACGCATGAGAACAGCATATCGTTCCCAGTTTTGGAAACCCTCGCCCGACACAATTCCACCATCTTTGCGACGTTGATGCCCAGGTCGCGAGCCGTGCCTGGGAGGTTGCCTCTGGTTCGGGCGAGTTGCACTGCATCTCCCCCGAACCCGGCGGTATGAACTCTGCAGTTCGTCATCATTGCGCATTCAAGTGGACGAGGCTTCATCTCCTCCTGCGGAAAACCGAGTCACCCTCACCTCGCTACTTTGCGCCCAACCGGCCGGACAGCGGCACGCCACCCAGCGCCTGAAAGAGAAGAGGGTGGGCTTAAAGCCCACCCCTTGAGGAACATCATGATCAGAACGTTTCACTATTCGAACGCACTTGCAGCTCAGGAACGCGCTTCAGTCGTCCGCCGTAGCCTGCACAACCTTTTCCACACTCAGCCGCTCCTGACCCAGCGCCAGATCCCGAATGCTTTCGCTGGTCGTCAATACCTCGTCGGCTTTCGTAAAGAGTGCCTGTGCCTGATCCAACTGCCCAGCCTCCTTGCACTGCTCGCCCAGCGTACGCAGCAATATCGCTTCTTCCTCCATTGCACGAAGCATCTGGTAAGCCTTGTCCTCCACGCTCTTGGAGACTTCCGAGAGCAGTACGTTTCCGGTATACGCGTGCCCGGTATGGCAACGGTACCGCATAGTCTTGCCCTCTTTGATCTGTACGAGGACACCGTGACATTCCGGGCAGGTGAGCAGCGAGGGTACTCCGAGTTTCGTCACTCCAAGCTTGAGCGCACTGTCCTGCTGAGCAATGCCCACTTCAATCTCCAACCGCTGAAGCTCTTCGTCATTCATAACGTTCGTTTCCCTCCCCTCATGCATGTTCCGAACCAGTCCATTGAGCAAGGGTGCCAGATCAATCAGGGGGACGACATAGTCAACGTCTACGGCCTCCAGTGCACTTCGGGGCATCGAGTCGAATTCAGCATCCAGCGGATCTTGCACGATGGCGATTCCGCCGCGCCGCTTGATGTTGTAAAGCCCTGAGCTGCCATCATCAAGCATTCCCGTCAACACGACGCCAATCGCCTGAGGCCCGTACAAGTAGGCTGCCGAGCGAAACAACGCGTCAATGGACGGGCGGGAACGGTTTTCCTTGGGGCCCTTGGTGACCGCGACGTATCCAGGCTCCACGAGCAGATGATGGTTGGGGGGCGCGAGGTAAATTACTCCAGACTGCAGGGCTTCTCCATGCTGAGGGTGACGGGTAGGCAGGGGACCGGATCTGCCAAGGATCTCCGGCAACAGGCTGGGGTGATCTGCCTGCAGGTGCTGGACGATCAGGATGGGCGCGGGAAAGTCCGGGGGCAGTTGGCTGCAGAGCTTCTGGAGTGCAGGGATGCCACCGGCAGAGGCACCGATGACAATCAGGGGTGACTGCGGCATATCTAACGAGTATTCCGCAAGGTGCCGAGTAGGCTCCCAATTTCCAACAGACTCCAAAGGACGGAAACAATCGTGAGTTTTACAGGTGTACTGGGGTGATGCCATCCACCCATTCCGCAGCCCCTGAGGAACGCGCAGACCTCGCCAGCTTGGAGTTCCGCATCCGCTCCGGCCGGCAAGACGTCGTGGCCGTTGGGAGTCCCTGCTGACCATCCGAGAGCGCCAGCTGTACCGCGCCGATCACAAGACCTTCGGGAACTGCTGCGAGGCCGTGTGAGGCTGGCCCCAGCGGCGCGCCGAACAACTGACCGACGCGGCGCCAACACCGCAGGCGATGACAGGCGTTGCTTTACAGCCGGAGAACGAACCGCAGGCCCGCGAACTGCGCGAGGCGGCGAAGACCGTTGAGACGTTGGATCCTGAAAAGGTGGTGGCCGTCGTCAAGTACCTGAAGACGGTGGCTGGCACGAACAAGCCCAGCGCCAGTCAGGTGAAGGCCGCGGCCGAGGTGGCGGCAGCCACCGGTACGCATGGAGGGTGGCTCACCAAGAGACCGGGGCAGAGCCCTGCATGAAGTGACGGGCGAGCAATGGGCAACAGTTCTGGTAGAGAACGTCACCTCTGGGACGTACGAACAGCTGCAGCGGCAGCACACCGCGGAGAGCGGTAGAGCTGCACTACCCGGCAGGGTGGACGGACTGGTGCACGACCTACGCCGCCCAGCACCTGACCTCCACCCAAGAGCTGCGCACCGTGGTGAAGCAGGACGCGAGCGGGAATCCGAAAGCGCAGGCGCGGATCATCGATACCGAGACGCACGCGACAGCGGCGTGTGGTGATCCGGCGAACTGGCTCAAGAAGGCCGTGACGAATCTCGTTGAGGAAGTGAAGGGCTGGTTGTCAAGTCTTCAGTGCGAAGTTTGGAGGTCGTGCAACTCCTGCACCAGCTGGGCCGCGTCGCACGCCGTCAGCCCTCCAACAGCTGTAGGCGAGGGATTGACCTCGGTGGTACGCGTACCTTCTCCAGACGGCGAACAGGCAACAGGCACTTTGGCAGGTACGGTCACAACTGCTGGAGGGGGAGTGTCGCTATGGTGCGGGAGATGTTGAACGCCACTCCACACCGCCGGGATCACGAAAGAGAGCAGGGTGAGGCCCAGGTGGATGGGCAGGCGCTTCGAGGACATATCTCCAGCTTGCACCGCTGCTTCTTGCTGTTCTCTGGCAGCGGCGGACAGCCGTGAACCCCTTCCCGACTGGGCAGGCCGCCGAGGCATACCCTACGCACATTGACCTGACTCTGTTGGAGGACACCTGGGTTCGGCCGGGAATAGAGCATTTGTCCGAATTCCGCCGTGAGTGGAAGGGCATCCCTCACGGCTTCATTCTTCCCACTGGTCGTTCAGATTCGCTCGCTCTGCTCGGTCAAAAAGAAGTGGTTTTTTTGACAAGTGCTCTAAACAGCGCTACCAGATTGGCCGTAACTTGTCCTACCCTCTTAAATCACGTCAGGCAGCACCTTTCTTCACTCCTCAACCGGCCCGACGGCCTCCCCTGCCTCGCGGTTGAGGGCGTCCTTGTCTTGCAGCAGTTGCTGGATGGTGACAGCGAGTCGCAGGTTATGAGGTTCTGCCGCCGCGCCGTCTTTTTCCAGCCCTGGACACGCTCCATAAGGGAGTCGTTCTCCTTTTCCAGACTGTGGTTTTTCCGTTGGAGCAAGGCGGTCTTCGTTTGTGACTATTCAGCACGGTGTGCGGGGCTGTCCTGAAGCGTCACAGTAAACCTATGGACAGCAAAACGAAGAACCGAAAAACCCGCGAGCAGATTGCCGCCATGGCTGCTCGAGCCTTTAATGGCGTCCCCCTTGCCAATGATGATACCGCCGTACGGGAACTCAAAGACGGCTGGTTCAACGCTGCCTTTGAGGTGCGGCTCGCCGACGGCCGCGAAGTCGTCCTCAAAATCGCCCCCCCACCTGGAGCGGAAGTCATGCAGTATGAGAAGAATATTATGGCCTCAGAGGTCGCCGCCATGCGCCTTGCTCGGCAGAACCCGGCTATTCCTGTCCCCGAAATCTACTTTCACGACCAAGCGAAGGATTTGTGTGACGCCGAGTATTTCTTCATGGAGAAAGTGGACGCGGACACCCTGAAGCACGTGAAGAGCACCTTACCGCCCGAGACATTAAGTGAAGTCGAACAACAGATCGGCGAAATTATCCGCGAGGTCAACACGTTCGCCGGCACGTACTTCGGGTATGAGGGCAACCCCGAATTGCGAGCACCAACATGGCGAGAAGCCTTCCTCAAAATTTTTGAATCTGTCCTGAAAGACGCAGAGCGCAAGAAGGTCGAGTTTGACTTTGGGTATGACGAGTTTCGTGGGGTGATTCTGAAACATCTGGCTGCGCTGAACGAGGTCACGACACCCTGTCTGATTCACTGGGACGCCTGGAGCGCCAATTTCTTCGTAAAGGAGGGCCAGGTGGTCGGCCTCATCGATTTTGAGCGTTCACTGTGGGCTGAACCATTGATGGAGGCGCAGTTTAGGCCCCTCTTTGGGGAGGGCATCACTAGACCTCTTGCGAAAGTCGTAGGCTAAGCTGGGAGGGTGGAGCGAGACCGTCTGACACGCACGCTGAAGATGAATCGCAAGCAGTTCCGTCGACGCACCGGGGTCTACCCGGAAACGTTTGCTGAGATGGAAGAGGTGCTGACCCTACGCGAAGGACAGAAAAAGAAATCAGGCCGCCCCGCCGCGCTCAGCGTGGCGGAACAACTGCTGATGACCCTGGAATTCTGGCGCGAGTACCGGACCTTCGCCCACCTGGGTGACGACTGGGGTGTGCACGAAGCCACCGTGCATCGCACGGTGGAACGCGTGGAAGCGGCTCTGATTGCCAGTGCACGGTTCCAGCTGCCCAAGAAACGCGTGTTTCAGGAAGCACAACTCGTGTACAGCATCGTCGCGGTCGATGCTTCCGAAGTGCCCTGTGAACGGCCCAAAAAAGCAGCGCGCGTGGTACAGCGGCAAGAAAAAGCGGCACACCCTGAAATTTCAGGTGCTGATGTGCACAGTGACGCAGCGCATCCTGGGCACCGCCACGAGCGCTGGGGCGGTTCATGACCTAAAGCTGTTTCGTCAGTCAGGCGTTCGTTTTCCTCACCAAACGGCGCTTATTGGAGATGCAGGGTATCAGGGCCTGTGGAGAAGCCACAGGCACGCCCTTACCCCCCATAAGGCGACGCAGGCGTCGCCTCTGTCCGCGGAGCAGCGCCAGGACAACCGTGTCCTCGCGCATACCAGGCAGGCAATCGAGCATATGATCCGTCGCATGAAGATCTTCCGTGTGCTGAAGGGCGTGTACCGACATCGGCGGCGTCGGTTTGCACTCCGGGTTCAGCTCATCGCAGCGCTGTGCAACCTCACCCAAGCCTGCCGATCGTGACTTTCGCAAGAGGTCTACTCAGCAGATGCACGGATACGGCAAGACGGAATTTACTTTGGCCGAGCAGCAGCGCTCCCACCTCTACTCCCTGCACCTGGCACTGGTCATGCACGTGGAGTGCTATTACCGCAACTATGACACTGATGGCATCTTTAACTTCTCGCGGGAGTTCATTCGCAACATGATGAGCTGGCTGTTGGACAACTGAAGACCCCTTGTAAAGTTGACGGTGCGGAGTCCGTGACTGCTTGGCAGGAATATAGCTGCCTTGCTAAGCAGTCACGTTCAGACATTCCGAAGCCCACCGGAATGCGACGTTGGTCGAGCATACTTACAGGCTTGAAGAGGCGACATGCTCGAAGGTCAGTTTTAAAATGGTGGACCAGTGACTCCGCAAGCACCACACCAACCATAAAAAATGCCGGTTGTCTGCGAACGAAGTGAAGAGCAGAGACAGCGGTTTCTCCATGACCTGACTCCGCATCTCACTCATCCAGAACAACTGGTCCTCCTCGACGAAAGCTGCTTCAGCACAGCGATGATCCGTGGCTACGCACCTGCTCATCGTTCTGAGGGGACCCATGGCCGTGTTCCCGTAATCTCGGACATAACCAGATCTTGATTGGTGCCCTACAACTTACGGGCCAGGTGATCCCGGTTTTCTCGAGCGGGGCGGTCAACGGTCCATCGTTCGAGCGGTAAATCTACCATCTAATCTGGTCCACCTTATATTCACTACCAATCATTACCATTAACCATATAGCATCTTACCATTGGGGGTTCGCTTGAACATTCATTGAGGTACAGGGCCGTCGGCTCTTGTTCCTTCTATCTTATAGTCTGGTCTTCAATCCTATTGAGGCGGTGTTCTCCAAGATCAAAGCAGTCGTAAGAGCACAGTCTTTCCGAACAGCCGACGGCCTCATACCGGCCACTGAAGTCACCCTGAAAGCCGTTCGTGCGCATGATCTCCACGACCCGTGCCACCAGGCTGACCCTTTGGCATCTTTACGACAAATACCCTAAAGCAGTTGAATTCTCGGCCCATGCATGATTACCAGTGGGTCACTTGCCACGGGTGTAGGCTTGCAGACCCCTGGATGATGAGAGAACAGTAGCCTGCCCTGGTCGAGGTGAACCTCGGCATCCTCGAGCTTGGGAAACCGCTTACCTATGGCAAGGGACCCACCAGGTTCTGAATCGGCGGCACTGCCCGTGCACCGCCTCACCGTGCCCAGGAACAGGCGGCGTAGGGGCTGCGGTCAACTCTTTTCCCCTCCCCCCCAGGCGCGCAGCAGCGCCACCACCTCTGTCGGGCCACCGACCCGGAACTGTGCCTCGGTCTCCCCCTCCCCCACCTTGACGGTCACGCCACCCAGTTTCCGTAGGGCCGTGAAGCCTTCCTCGTCGGTCAGGTCGTCACCGATAAAAACGGGCAGGAGGTCGGAACGCTCCTGGGCCAGGCGGACCACAGCGCGGCCCTTGCCAAAACCTGCCGGACGAAACTCGCGCACCTTCTTCCCGGCGATCATCTCCCACCCGGGGGGGAGGGGCAAGGCAGCCAGCTGGGCCTCGACTCCAGCCTGCTGTGTTCCCAGTACCTCGCGGTAGTGAACCGCCAGGGTCCAGCCCTTGTGCTCTTTACGAAGGCCAGGCACCTCTGGCAGGGCTTCAGTCAGGGAGCGCAGGGCCTGGACGTCGGGCGGCGCCGTTTCCTCGCCGGGCCACTCCATTCCGTGCAGACCGATCACGGGCAGGCCCGGCAAAGTCAGGAAGGCGGCGGCTTGCTCCGCCTGGCGGCCCGTCACGATGGCGGCGTGGTGGTGGGGGTGCGCGAGAAACTGGGCCAGCGCCTCCCGCGCTCCGGGTTCAGGCACAGCGTCCTCGGGTCGGGGCACGATGGGGGCCAGCGTGCCGTCATAATCGCAGATCACCAGCAGGGCGCGCTCCGCCAGGGCCAGAAGTTCGGGCGACAGCGTCATGGCGCGGCGATGTCCCGCATGAACTGCTCGGCCCAGGTCCGCAGGTCGCTTTGCCGCAGGCGTTCGCGCAGGCGCTGCAAGCGGGCCTTCTTCTCGCTCAGCGGCATGTTCAGGGCCTGCAACAGCACCTCGGTCAGACCTTCGGGGTTGTAGGGATTGACCTGCAGCGCCTCGGGCATTTCCTCGGCGGCCCCCGCGAAACGGGACAGGACCAGCACTCCATCGCGGGCGCTGGCCGTAAACTCCTTGGCCACCAGATTCAGGCCGTCGCGCAGGGGCGTGACCAGCATCACGTCGGCGGCGCGGTAGTGGGCGACGAGTTCTTTTCGGTCGATGCCCCGGTAGATGTACTGAATGGGGGACCAGCCGTCGCGGGTGTGCTTGCCGTTGATGCGTCCCACCAGGCCCTCCACCCGCGAACGCAACTGCCGGTAGGACTCGACCTGCTCGCGGCTGGGCACCGCGATCTGAAGCAGCGTGACCTTTCCGCGCGCTTCCGGGTGCCGGTCCAGAAACGCCCCAAAGGCTTCCAGGCGTTCGGGAATGCCCTTGGTGTAGTCCAGGCGGTCCACCCCAAGCAGAATCTGCGTCTGCAGGGTGTGGCGGAGGCGTTCGGCGGCGTCCTCCACATCCGGCCTGGCAGCCAGCTCCTCGTAGGTGCTTACCTCGATCCCGATGGGACGGGCAACCACGCGCGAGGGCCGGTCTTTCCAGCGCACCGTGTCACCCTCGGTCTCTGCGTCCAGCGCCCGGCAGCAGGCCGCCTGAAAGTGCTCGACATACTCGCTGGTGTGCATGCCGATCAGGTCTGCACCCAGAATGCCGTCCAGCACCTCACAGTCCCAGGGCAAGGTTCGGAAGACCTCAGGCGCGGGCCAGGGAATATGCCAGAAAAAGCCGATGCGGGCGTCGGGTAGTGCCTCACGGATCATGCGGGGTACCAGAGCCAGCTGGTAGTCCTGGACCCAGATGAGATCACCCTCCCGGTAGCTGTCCACCGCTGCCTCGGCAAAGCGGCGGTTCACGTTGACGTAGGCCTGCCACTGGTCGGCCTGGTAGCGCGTGCGCTCGATAAAATAGTGGCTCATGGGCCACAGGGCGCGGTTGGAAAACCCATGGTAAAAGTCCCGCACCTCGGCGTCGCTCAGGCGCAGACGCTTCAGGCGGTAGCGGGGGTGGCCCTGGGGCAACTCCACCTCGGACACCTCGGGGTGCTGCTCGCCCCAGGCAATCCAGGTACCGCCCGCATGTTGCAGCGCCGGGTCCAGCGCAGCGGTCAGGCCCCCAATGGACGGCATCCACGTGAGGTTCTCCTGCTCATCCCGCTGCGGGGCATACGGTTCACGGTTGGAAATGACAATCAGACCCATGGGTGTCCTTTCGGGCGCGGGAGCGGGCCACGCGGCGTACTCCCCACTGCGCCAAGCACATTAGGGCGGCGCCTGCGCTCATGCCTGATATGACCCTTGGCCTTCCGGTCACGTTCGCTTTCCTGCCTGATCGTTTCCCCTTGACCCCACCTCCCCCGACGACGGCTAGAGGAGCGCGCCAACACGGGGAACATGGGGTTAGAGCAGTCCTTCAGCGGAGGTAAGGGATGATGGATGCC
The DNA here is from genome assembly GCF_900176165.1 of Deinococcus hopiensis KR-140. Lineage (NCBI taxonomy): Bacteria > Thermotogati > Deinococcota > Deinococci > Deinococcales > Deinococcaceae > Deinococcus > Deinococcus hopiensis. Next base: position 288,660 of record NZ_FWWU01000007.1, on the reverse strand, counting down.
AAGAGCGTGGCGCTGCTGATGTGCCGGGACTGCCAGGGGACAAGACAGACAAAGAGAACAGGCAGGTCAACCAGAACGGCGTCCAACCGTGTAGGGGAAAGCGTCCGGGAACAATCACCGTCTGATTAAGGGCTGATAAAGATTGCCTACCGTGGCCCCGTGTCCATTCTCTCGCGCTTTCTCTCCCTGACACTCTCTCTAACCCCTATCGCTGCATCTGGAACAGTTCGCGCAGTCGGAATACAAGGCGAGATCCGGAACTTCTCCGCCTGGGAGGCCAGCAACGGCGCAGGTAAAACGCTGGTGCTCCTGACCAACCTCGCCCAGGGCAAGATCGTCGGCCTCGGAACCCTTGAGGGTCCCCGCTTCAACCTCACCGTCCCCCAGAGCTTCAAACCGGACCTCCATCCCCTTGGTGCCTGCCCTGGCGTCATCAGCAACCCGAGTGAACCCAACACCTATACCGCTGAGCAGTTGATGCTGTTCTCCGCTGAGCACAACACCGTAGTCCTGATCATGCAGGCCGACCGCCTCTACGAGCCCACCCGTCGATCCCAGTGGCTATACAGCGACCGAATTGCGACTGTCAAGGGCCGCTGCACGGGCCTTAACACGTACTACGACCTCACGCTCCGTGCAGGTTGGAACGCAGTGATGACTGTGAGCGAGTCGGGAAGGTTCTCTGTGAAGAACGCCTCCCTGAGTCTCCCCTACTGGGTGAGCACCAAGCCGCTCACGCCCGCTCGCACCCTGTTCCCCAAAATCTTCGGCAGCAGGTAAGTACGGGTTGCGTCCGTTTCGTGAACACACCGGAAGACCGCCGGTGTGCTTCCCTCCACACCCGGAACCCGTTTTTCTCCTTCTCGCTCTGCTTGGACTGAATAGCTCCGCAAACGATTCGATTGGAGTCGGTATAGTGGTACTCCGTTGAGTCTGAAAGTGCTGGCGAAGAACACGGGGGATTCCCACTCTTTACGTACCGCGCTGACCCCAGAAACACGGGCGCCATCCATCAGGTTCCCGCCAGTCAACGGAGTACCAATAGGTAGCGTCCGGGAGAAGCGTAGGGGATCAGACGCCTTGCCCCTTCCCTCCTCCTGAAGATGGGACCACGCTCCGCCGCCTGGTGTGGGCTTCCGGCTCGTTGCCCTGCCAACGAAAAAGGTACCTCGCCCTGTGGAACGTCCACCAAGGCCTTTCGGCTCTCCAGACCGAAGCGCTTGGCCCCCCAGATCGGGTCTGCCGGACAAACGGGCTCCATCAGCAAGGCGGTTTGGCCCCTGAGATCCTGAGTGGTGTTCGGACAAGACTCGAGAGTGGCGAGTGGACTTGGAACGTATATTCCCCAGCCGTCTATGTCGGTTTGCGGCAGCCGTTCCTGTCACGCTCTGCGTTAGCGTGCATCTGACGCTTGTGGTTGCGCCGCTTTCACAGATATTCGGGAGATGGTGATCGCGCAAGCGCCAGACTTCAAGACGATTGACCTTATAGAATCCAGAGGAATGGGAGCGTGCCCCCTCCCAACGCCAAGCACGCCAGGAGACCCTCAACCTTGCAACCGTACCTCGACCTGCTCCGCCACATCCTCGACTCCGGCGTCGACACACAAGACCGCACTGGAACCGGACGCCGACGCGTCTTCGGATACCAGATGCGCTTCGACCTCGCCCAGGGTTTCCCACTCGTTACCACCAAAAAAATTCACTTCAAGGGGGTGGTGCATGAGCTGCTGTGGTTCCTCCAAGGCAGCAGCAACATCCGGTACCTGCAGCAGCACGGGGTCAACATCTGGGACGCCTGGGCAGACGAGCACGGTGAACTCGGCCCCGTGTACGGCGTGCAGTGGCGCAGCTGGCCTGATGGGCGGGGCGGCACGATCGATCAGATCTCGCGTCTGATCCAGGGGCTGCGCGACAATCCCTACAGCACGCGCCACCTCGTCACCGCTTGGAATCCGGCAGAAATTGAGGACATGGCCCTACCCCCGTGCCACACGATGTTCCAGTTTTTCGTCTCGGAAGGCCGCCTGAGTTGCCAGCTCTACCAGCGCTCCGCGGACGTGCCGATTGGCGTGCCGTTCAACATCGCCTCGTACGCGCTCTTGACGCAGATGGTCGCGCAGGTGGTGGGACTGAAACCCGGCGAGTTCATCCACACCTTCGGCGACGCGCACATCTACCTCAACCAGATGGACGGCGTCCGCGAACAGCTCACGCGTGAGCCCCGTGCCCTGCCACACGTTCGGCTCAACCCGGACGTGCGTGACCTCTTTGCTTTCCGCTGTGAGGACCTGCAGCTGCTGGGATACGATCCACATCCGCACATCAAAATGCCCGTCTCGGTGTAGGGAGGTTCTGTTGAAGCTCACCAACCCCCGCCTGAGCTTGGTCGCCGCCATGACCACGCCAGGGCGAGTGATCGGGCGCGGCCTGGAACTGCCCTGGCGCCTCCCTGAGGACATGAAGCACTTCCGCCGCCTCACGCTCGGCAAACCAGTGATCATGGGCCGCAAGGTCCACCAGGGCATCGGCAGGCCCCTCCCAGGCCGCCACAACATCGTGCTCACCCGCGACCACGCGTATGAGGCGCGCGGATGTACCCTCGTGTACACGCCTGGAGACGCCCTGCAGGCCGCTGGGGACGCGCCGGAAATCATGGTGATCGGTGGGGCCGAGGTCTACAGCTTGTATCTCGACCAGGTCAGCCGCATGTACCTGACGCTGGTTCACACCGATCTGGAGGGGGACACCTTCTTCCCTCCTGCTGGAGAGGCCCAGGTAGACCTCTGGAAGACCCTGGGCCGGGAATTTCGGCCAAAAGATGAACACCACGCGTATGACATGACGTTCCTTACGCTGGCGCGCGCCTGACTCTGGCAGAGGATTTGGGTCACTACGCCTGGGGGAAGACCGGGTGATGGCAATGGGCTTTACCAGATTTGGACCTCCCTGGGGAAACGGTGCCGGTACAGTTTCCGGTTGGTCCCAGCTCAGCGGGCTACCGAGCTCAAGTTGCCACAACCGGGGCTCCTGACTCCTTACCATCTTTCTTGAATTCTTCGCTGGTCCGCTATCATGTTCTTGTGCGGCTCCTGGTGCTTTCTGACATCCACGCAAACTATCCGGCCCTGGATGCAGTCTTAAACGACGCTCAATCCCGGAGTTTCGACCGGGTGATTCATCTGGGAGACGCCCTTGGGTACGGCCCTCATCCTGTTGAAGTCGTGACTGCGCTGCGCGACCTCGGCGCCACATGCATCCTGGGGAACCACGAACACACGATGTTGACGTACGTCGACAACCGACGTACGAGCCAGGACAAAGAGTTGGCCCTGCCGCTCACATGGCAGCTGTCACAGTTGTCCAAGCTTGACCTCGCGTTGATCCGGTCCTGGCCAGATGGAGTGGACGACTCCCCCTTAGGCGCGCGTTACCGCCACGGTACGCCCGTTAGCATGGATACCTATACCGATTCGGTGAATGCTGCGCGCGACGCCTTTGCCCGGTGGCAGGGCCGCCTGGGTTTCGTGGGCCATACGCATACCCCCGCCGCCTACGCCACGCTCAAGGGGCCGGTGGGCGACTGGGTGAAGGTGCGGACTTTTCCCGAGGGTGGGAGTTACCAGGTACCACGGGGCGCCCGAGTCATTCTCAATCCTGGCAGCGTGGGTCAACCGCGAGATGGCAATCCACACGCGAGTTACGGCATCTACGACAGTGTCAGTGAAGTCTTCGAGGTTTTCCGGGTGCCTTACCCAGTCGCGCTTACGCAGAAAGCTATGCGGGAGGTGGGCCTCCCTGAGAGGCTCGCTGCCCGGCTTGCTCTAGGGCAGTGATGAACGCTCCTCATGTTGGAGTGCTCGAACAACCGGAGATGACCGCGAAAGATAGTGCAGGGAATTCCGGACAACAGCAGCCCACGGAAAGGGACACAGCCGCAACTGCCTGTGTCCCTTCCGCTATCCCTTCTGCTCCGCAGGGGGGAAACGGACCAGGATGCCCTGCTGGTGTGGCTGACCCGGCAATGACGACAGGGCTCAGGCCAAGCAATACCCCTCTTCATAGGATTAAACGACGCCTTAGCGCTTAGGGAGTAGGGCATGGAGCGCACCGAGGAGGACGTCCGCCGGCCGATCAGTGTCGCTCATGTATGTCCCGTTGGGCGTGGTGAGGGACACTTCATGTGAGGCACGCAGGTGGGATGGGAGCAGGGGTGTGACGTGGAGGACGGTGGCGCCCCGTGGGGCAGGCAGGAGCGGGCCAATGGCGATGGTGGCCCATTGGTGCAGGTGGGCCGCTTGCACTTCTGTGAGGTCCGAGCCGGGCGCACGCTGTCCAGCACGTTGGAGGCCGTTTGAGGTTTGGTTGGCAGCGGTAGGCCAGAGCAGCGGCGCAAGCTCGGCGATCAATTCACCCATGGTGACCAGGTTGCCGCGAACGTCATACAAGTGACGGCGGTTAAACACAAACAGCGTGACCCGGTCTGCGCCATACGCCGTTAAGGCGGCGGCTGTAGGTTCGTCGACTGGAAGCCGTGCAGCACGGACACGCCCTTGGGCCTCCTGCTGCTGGATCAGAGCAATGAGGCGCGCTTCGGGCATTTCAGGAGGGGGAAGGGTCATCGCAGCCTTTCTATAGATGAGGGGCTATACGAATGATGTATGGCGTAGAGCGGGAGACCCAGAGGAGCATGACGGGGCCTCGGCATATGCGGGCAGGGTATCAGGGCTGGCGCTTCTCCACAGCCCCCTCCATTCCCTGTAGACAAAAAAGGCACCCACCAAGGTGTGCGCCGCGAGAGGGGACATTCATTCCACTTCGCCAACCTGGCCTACAGCTGACGCCAGCCCCACGCCCCTCATCGTGTCCCAGGGAGCCGCGTCCAGTTTGAGGATGGGCCAACGCCCCGTTACTACTCAGCGTAAGGCGGGACGACATGCTGAGCAGTGACGGTCTGCGTTACTCAGGGCGGAGCATGCCAAACAGTTCCGGGCGGAAATGCATGACCTCCTCAGCCGTCCTGAACCTCGGGGAAGGACGGGCCTCGTCACCGCCTGGACCGTCTTGCTGGGGATCAATCATGAAGTCTGTCCTTTTCGAGCGTATCCACCCGCGAGAGTTCGGCCACAACTCCAGCGAGACCGCCTGCCAAGTCCTCCGGGGCGACCTCCTCAAGGATCAGCCAAGCACCGCCACTCCAGGCCCTACAGGGACAGTTCTGCTCGCCGCGCCGGAGCAACGGTGACATTGATATCCTTCTCCCAAAGCGAGGGGCAACGCCCCTATTTACACCCTGCCACCTGGACTCCCGATCTGGACGGCATATCCTGCATGAGGACCACGTGGGTGTCCACGGGCACCAGGGCGCCCAACCCACGCGTCACGCTCGCGGAGGCCAGCAGGTCTTTTAGGAGTTATACGCAAGAGTGATTCTCACGCATATAGTTATGAGAGTCATATCTATTTAAGTCCTCCCAGACGTGATCTATATCCTCATCACACATCTAGCCACATACAGGAATCACTTTGATTCCGTATTGGGTGCCTTCAGTGACGAGGCGCAGGTACGGTTCACCCTTTGAATCCAACTGCCGCGGGTACTTGCGCGCCAACAGTTGCGAGAAGCTTGTCACGGTCTTCCAGGCTTCTTGCAGGTCGACGTTATGGGTGTCAGGGATTGGGCGAACCGGTGGTAGCCTCTGCCCATGGCAGAGCCGATCAAGATGAGTGAACACGTTTACGCCCTGCCCATCGGTGCAGTCCTGATGGGCACACCAACCACCATCTTTCCGGCCCTGATCCTGGATGAGGCCCACGGGGCCACGCTGGTAGACACCGGAATTCCAGGGATGGAAGGCCTGTTCCAGACCGCGCTGCGAACCCTGAAACTTAGCTGGACCGATGTGAAGCGGATTATCGTGACGCATCACGATCTCGACCACATCGGCTCCCTGCCGGCCATCTTGGCGGCCTCTGGCGCTGAAGTGCTGGCCCTGGAGGCCGAGGTGCCGTACGTTCAGGGGGAGAAACCGGGCCAGAAGCAGCCTTCTCCAGAGATGCTCGCCAGCATGCCTCCTGAAATGCAGGCCGTTTTCGCCAACCCACCAAAGGCCCACGTCACTCAGGTGCTGCACGATGGCGAGGTGCTTGACTTTGCGGGCGGTGTGAAGGTCATCGCCACTCCTGGGCATACGGTGGGCCACCTGAGCTTATATGTTCAGCAGGACGGTGTATTGATTACCGGAGATGCGATGACCAGTGCTGGCGGGCAGCTGAACGGGCCGGTGGCGCGCATGACGCCTGACATGGGTCAAGCGCTCAAGAGCGTGCAGAAATTGGCCCAGGAGTCAGCGAAGGCGGTACTGACTTACCACGGTGGACTGGTATTGGAAGACGCTGCTGCGCAACTCGTGCGGGTGGCGGCAGAGGCGGACAGCTAGGATCTGAGCTCAGTACGACAAACGTTCGGTCCGGGCGATGCCCCGTCAGCCCTTCAGGGTGCAGTTACCCTTCGGCTTTTTGGGATTCATACACGTATGACTTTATGCCTTTTCGACTAACCCAGATTCCTTCAGGAGGAAGACTTGACTGATCGTCACGCTCAACATCCCAAGGACGGCTGAGAATAGTCCCAGCATCATCGCCAACAATCCAACCGCTGCGGTCAGTCCAATAGATACGAATGTTTAAATATGTACAACTTTGTACATATTTAAATAGAGGATGACTCTCGTACTAAGCTGTTATCTCCTCACTGCTCATCACAACGTGGACTGTCGTGCTGAGCAGTCCCGACGTCCCAAAGCACGTGTCATGCTATTTAAGCGCTCTCTAACCTACAGTCTGGTTTAAATGCTCTTAGGGCATTTGACATAGTAAGAGGATGAAGAAGTGGGTAGGGGTACGCGGATACGGCGTCGATCCTCGAGAACGGATTGTCGCAGCGGCGCTGAAGGAGAAGGACCATCAGCGGGTGGCTGAAACGTTCGACGTCGATGTACGAACGATCGCGTTGTATCTGAAGAAACACGAGGTAGGCACCTTGACGCACGTGAAGCGCCCGACTGGGCGTCGCCCACGGGTGCACAGCGAGCATGAGCAAGTCCTCCAGCAACTGGAGGAGGACTTGGACGCCACCCTCGAAGAACATGCCCGCAAGTTGGAAGCTGTGACAGGACTGAAGATCAGTTATCGAACGGTGGACCGAGTCTTCCGTCGGCATGGCGTCACCTACAAAAAAAACGCGGGTCGCGTGCGCACAGAAGGAGGAACTGCGTCAGCAGTTCCTGAACGACCTGAAGCCGTACCTGCAGACCCCTGCCCGTCTGGTCTTTCTTGACGAGAGCGGCTTCCACACGGCCATGACCCGAGGCTATGGTCGCGCGCACCACACACAGCGTGCGGTCGCTTCCGTCCCCCGCAACTGGGGACGGAACCAAACTTCGTATGCGCGCTGCAGGCGAGTGGTCCCTTTGCGCCCCTGATCCTGGACGGTGCTGTCAACGGCGTGAGTTTCGAGTGGTACGTCCGAGAAATCCTGTGCCCAGCTTTGACCCCAGGACAGGTCGTGGTGCAGGGCAATCTCTCGGCACATCACCGTGCACCCATTCGGACGCACATCGAAGCCTGGAATTGTATGGTCCTGTTTCTGCCTCCCTACAGCCCCGACTTCAACCCGACCCAAGGCATGTTCTCTAAGGTCAAAGCCCTCGTCCGTGCCCGTGAGTGGCGAGACCGGACCGCTCTGCTTCAGGGCATTTGGGACGCTTTGAACGCCGTTTCGCTACGAGACGTTTTTGGCTGGTTCACGCACGCCTTCCCCGACATCTTCTGATGTCAAATGCTCTAGACAGGAGAAAAACGAGGTTTTCACCTGGGTAAAATCGACGTCAAGGAACAGCTTCCCGCACGCCCCAATTACACAGGGCCAGCAAAACCTCGCCATCAGGTCCACCGGGAAGTTGAGCGCGAACTTTTCCGACAGAGCGGGTGACGTCCAATCCCTGTACTGTTTTTCAAGGACAGCAGCGTGGGTAGGGCCTAGAGCATTTGTCCGAATGACGCCGTGAAGGATGACCTTCCACTCACGGCGCCATTCTCCCCAATGCGCCTTCAAATTCGCCCACCCTGCTCGGTCAAAAAGAAGCCTTCTTTTTGACAAATGCTCTAAGGTGGGCTCAGGCCCCAGCCCTCAGTTATCCTTGATCAGAAAGAGGGTAAACACCAACTTCGAATTTCAAAGACCATCACCGGGTGCAAGGATTGCCCCGCTGGCAGCAAGGAACACTTCTGGCATGTACACCTGGATGGCGAAGACGTCACCTCGGAGCTTTGCCTCCGAGCCCCTTGGAAGGCTGAACCTAGAGCATTTGTCATAAAGATACGGAGGGATAAGCATGTCGGAACCAGGCGTTGATGTCCTGTGCACGAACCGCCTGCAAAGCGGCTCCAATGGCAGAGATGAGGCCGTCGACTGTTCGACAAGCCTTCGCTCTGACGGCCGCCTTGACCTGAGAGAACATCAGCTCGATAGGATTAAAGTCTGGACTATAAGGCGGAAGGAACAGGATCCGACAACCCTGTGCTTCAATAAGTGTTGGAACAGACGCTCGATGATGAGACGACAGGTTGTCCATGACAACGACCTGTCCTGGCTGCAGGATAGGACAAACCAAATGGCGGATGTACCATTCAAACGATGGACCGTTGACGGCACCAGTCAAAACGAACGGGACCATCGGTCCCGTAAGTTGTAGAGCACAAATCAAGGTCTGGTTGCGTCCGTGATTCCTGGGAACATAGCCATGAGCTCGCTCAGTCCTGTGCGCACGCGCGTATCCTCGTGTCATGGCGGTGTGAAAGCCACTCTCATCCAGGAACACCAGCTGTTCTGGATGAGTGAGATACGGAGCTAAGTCATTGAGAAACTGCTGTCGCCTTTCTTCACTTCGCTCGAACGCGACCAAAGTTTTTTTTACGGGTGATGTGATGCTTGCGGAACACTCGATCCACAGTTTTGAAGCTGACCTTCAACCCTGTCGCTTCTTCGAGCATGCGAGCATGCTCGATCAATGTCGCGTCGTCATGCGCCTTGAGTTGTTGCAGCAGTTGCTGTTCGTGTAGGGGTGTGACCCGTGGGGGACGACCAGAAGACCGACCCACCTCGTGCAACGTTCCCAGGCGCTGCTTTTCCAGATAGGTATCTACGGTTTCGATGCGCATTCGGTACAACCGGGCGACCTCTTTCCGAGTCTGACCGCCTTCGACCGCCGCGACCACCCGTTCCCGCAGATCCAGACTGTACCCTCGCCCCCCAACAGCTTTCATGCTCTCATTATGACAAGTGCTCTAAAGGTCGCTCCTTCTTCGGCATTCGCGCAGCGAGCGACGTGGCTGCTCAGCCACGCTGGGCCAGCGTGGCCAGCCCTCTCCTTTAGGCGGACTCCCTCCTCAGTCGAAATACTCCGGCAACTTTTTCAGGCCTTCCCACTGCGCTCTGTCATGCCCAAAAATGACGAGGCCAATCTGCTCGCGCTCCGTTAGCTCAAGCAGTTTCACTGTACTGGCGCGAATCGCTTCGGCGTCCGGATTTTTTCCATCGTCCTGCCCGTTACGGCTAAAGTCCTCGCCGAAGGGGACCGCGTCAATCGGCAATAACGTCGCCCCCGTTTTAGGCAGGCGCACCAGCACCGATTGATGTCCCGGTACATGTCCGCTCGTCTCAATCAGTTCCAGCCCTGGAAGCAGTTCCGTGTCTCCGTGCACCAGCCGAATACGGTCCATGGGCTGATCCCATTGAGGGCGATTGGCTACAAAACGTGGGTTGCTCTCAGCATCTAGATGATGCAAGCGTTGAACAACATACTCAGCTTTCGTAAACGCCGCATGTCTTCCTGAATGATCGATGTCATAATGCGTCGAAACCACCATATGGATATCATCCGGCTTTAAACCAATGCTCGCCAACTGCTCGACAACGTCTTGCCCATTTACAAAGTCTGACGCTTCTTCGGGAATAAATTCTGGAAGACCAGTGTCAATCAAGATATTTCTGTTGTCATCCGTCTGCACGAGGTAGCAAACAATTGGAATCTGATACTCCGGCATCGATCCAACCTGCATCAGATAAAGGCGCTTCACCGCTGTCTGGTTCATCCGTTCCTCCCTGAAATTGAATGTGTTCTTACTGAATGGGCTTTCCTACCTCTTGCCAGTCCAGCTTCAAGCACCCGCTGGAGCAGAGATTGGAGAGGGTGGCGCGTAGGTCAACAGGACCACGCCCGCGCCCAGTTCCCTGGAGGCGGCGAGTTGCAACGTCAGTTTGTCCGCACCTGTAAAGAACCGCTTGCCCCGTCCCGCCACCACGGGGTACACCAGCAGGCGAAGTTCGTCCACCAGGCCGTGCTGCAACAGGGTTTGTGAGAATGTCCCGCTGCCATACGTCAGGAGATTGCCGCCTTCCTGCCGTTTCAACTGCACCACCTCCGCGATCACATCCTCACCCAGCGCCACGGCGTTCCATTCCAGGGTGTCCAGCGTGGTTGTGGCCACAAACTTCGGCAGGCTGTTCATCCTCTCGCCGAATTCCCCTGTCTCTGTCGCAGTCGGCCAATACTCCGCGAAGCCCTCGTATGTCACACGACCCAGCAGGAGAGCATCACTCTCAAAAAGTTCACTTTGCTTGAACTCGCCAATGGCTCGACTGGAAAAGCCCTGCTGCCACGAGGTGGGATTTTCCATGACACCATCGAGGGACAGGAACTCAGTCACGATCACCTTACGCATAAAGTCTCCTTTGCTGCTTGTGAGGGGCCATTTTCCGGCACCCTGGCCCGATCAATGGAAGCCTTTTAGTGCCGGTTGCCGATCTGTTGAATGCCCCATCCATTTCCATCGGGATCGTTGAAGAAGAGGAAGCCAACGTAATTCAAGTCCTCACCTGGCGCGGCCGGGCGTGGGCCCGTTGGCCCAATGACCTGGATCTCCCCAACCTTTACGTTCCGCTCCAGGAGTTGGGCGCGAGCGGCCTCCAGATCGCGGACCACCAGTTGGAGGCCGTGGAGGGACCCCGGGGTCATTCGGGACATCCCTGTCCCCAGAACGATTGAACACCCTGAGCCTGGAGGCGTGAGCTGGATCACCCGCCGAGTCTCGCTCACTTGCGTGTCGTGATCCACGGCGAAGCCCAAGGCATTAGCGTAAAAGGCACGAGCACGTTCAACGTCACTCACGGGAACCACGACCACCTCAAGCGTCCAGTTCATGCTTCTTCCTCCCCTGTCCACCTTCTGGTTCCTGGTTGAGGACCTGTGTTGAAAGGCTTTGCACCCTCCATAACCCGGAGGTGTGGCACGGTCGATCGTGAACAAACCCCTCGGATGACACTGCCAGTCGACTCCCCTATCACCAGACCAGATGTCCGCTGTGCGCGCTTCCATACCCTCGCCCACAAAGTTTTGCCTCCACCTTCATCTGCCCTGTCGCTTATGCCGTTAAGCCTCCGTGCTGGTGCGGCTGTAACAAAGCACCTGAAGGTTCTTTTGTTCACGACGTAATTGTATCAGACGTCAGGTTTGAGTGGACAATGTCCCTGGAAGGTACGGCCCTCCATTCCACCCTCTTGACGCTGCTCCCCAAAACCAGTGGGCCGCTTCATCTTCGCAGAGTTCCAGGACACAATCTTATGAGGCTGGAGCAAGACGGCCAGTTGCAGGGTGAGGAGGAAACCTATTCGACCCCGCTCGCGCGGTTTCACGGCTCTGTCAGACCAGTGACCGTACCCCAATACCCCTTCTGTGGGTTGATGCGTTTGGGGCCAAACAACGGCGGTGACCCAGCGGCACAGCCCAGCAATTGCCACACACAAGCAGGTGCAGATGCTCGCGAGGGCTTTGCCAACTGATCTGCAACTTGCCTCAGCCTTTTTGACAGCACAATATTACCGGGATAAAATCAAGTGTGAACGGGTCCTATACTGCTTTCCTCGGCTCACGCCGGCTCGTTACGGGCGCACTTTCTGACGTCCTTGCCCGTGTGAAGTCTATGCCGTCCGACCCCAACGCCGAGCTCCTTATTTTTGAAGATAGAACGGGTCAAAGCGTCGATTTCGATCTGCGTGGCGACCTCCAAGACGTGCTCGCTCGCGCTCAACCTGAAGCAAAACCGCCTGGACGGGGACGGCCTAAACTTGGCGTCGTCTCCCGCGAGGTGACGCTGCTGCCCCGGCACTGGGAATGGCTCGAAGCGCAGCAGGGTGGCGCCTCTGCCGTCCTGCGCCGACTTGTGGACGAGGCGCGGAAGCAAGACCCCAGCGCCGAACGCGTGCGTGCTGCCCAGGGGGCTGCTGACCGCTTCATGGCCGTTCTTGCCGGTAATCTGGCCGGTTATCAAGAGGCGTCGCGCGCCCTGTACGCCCGTGACGCTTCCGCTTTCAAACACCACACGCAGGGCTGGCCCGAGGATGTGCGCGAGCACGCCTTATCCCTCGCCGCGCCTGCGTTCACACCTGATCCCCCCAGTGCCTGAGCAAGCGTCCAGGGAGCAAGCGGACGGTCAGCATCAGTCGTCTGCCCCTGATGTTGTCCTTAAGTGCTGAGGCGAGGAGGAGTTGGTTCAGCAAAGGCACCGCGGCGCTGCCGTTGAAGCAGCGCGGCGGCAGGAGTTGAAGGGACAGGGCTGCATTCCCTCGCAAGCCGACGCGAAGGTCACGAATGGCAAAGTACAGGCAGGGTGGTTGCGGACCCCGAGGTGGGGCTTACCGATGCTGTGTCTCAGGTCGGAGGACCAAGCCGCAGCACTTCACCAAAAGGAAAGAGGTCGTCGGGCGCGCCGCCGTCAGGCACAACCCACACCACAGGCGCGTGAGGAGCTTCCGGCGGGAAGCGTCCGTATCCGTCCGTGAGGTAGACGATGAGTTCCGTTCCCTGAGCTGCAGCCGCGAGGGCAGGGCGGAAGTCGCTGCCCCCACCACCTTTGGGTGGGGGGAAGGGGGTACTCCCACTCAAGTCGTGTGGACCATGTACCTCTGCGTCCGCGTAATACAAACTGGCGTGCAGGTGCGGGTACACGCCGGTAATGCCGCGAACTTCCGTCAGCAGCGTCCGCAGGCATGAGTTCGTCACGCTACCAGAGGTGTCCACCACGACCACGAGCCGTAGCGCGTCCTCCTCAAGCGCTTCCAGGTAGAGGCGGCGACCGATGAAGCGCCTGTCAAACCCACCGAAATCCACGGGGGAGCGGACCAGGAAGCGCCACAGCCGAGCCTTCCAGTCGAGTTGGGCGATCTCCAGACCGTCAAGTTCGCGCTGCAGGCCGAGTCCACCCTCACCCCCGCCACCCCCCAGGGCCTTGGCCGCACGGGCCAGCGCGCGTACCCTCGCCCAGGGCACGCCGCTTCCCGTTCCGCGCCCGTTCCCCTCCCGCGGCGTGTTGCTCGGCGGATCGCCGATCAGGTCGTCCGTCTCAGTGACGCTCTCTTCAGGCCGGTGTTCCAGAGCGGCGTACACGTCCTCTACCCGCCGACCTTCGAGGAGAAGCGAGCGGCCGGTGACAGGCAGCCCTGCGTTCGCCACCAGGCCGTGGACGACGATGTCGGCCGCTCGGTTCCAGCGCTTGGCGTCGCGCCCACCGCGCCGCGGTCCATGCTCGAGCGCGAGGTGGAGCACCTGGTGCAGCAGGAGCGCGTCGAGTTCCGCCGCCGGAAGTGTGGCGGCGAGTTCGGGGTGGATGTAGACGCGGTGCCCGTCTGTCGCTGCGCGCGCCACGCTCCATGACGGTAGGATCTCGGCGTGGAGCGTGAGCGTGGCAAAGAACGGAGAGCGCCCCGCGAGGCGTCGGCGGGAAGCCGCGACGAGACCTTCGAAGGCGGCCTCAGCGGGGTGCACCGTCACGTTCAGGCCTCCTGTCCGGTGAGCGTGCGGTGCACGAGGTCCGTGAGGGCGGCGTCACGCTCCATCAGCTCCGTAAGGGCGGCGAGCTGGCCGGTTGCCTGAAGGCGGCCAACGAGGTGCGTGACGAAGAGTTGCGTCCACTCTGGGCTGGCGGCGGTGAGCCACCCAAGCGCCCGTGCGGCACGGTCGGCGTCGCCGGCGCGGTCCGCGAGGGCAGTGACCGTGGCGTAGGAAGCGCTGGGTTCGGCTGGGAACACCGCATTTGTCGCCTCACCCGCGAGGACGCGCTCCAGGTCGGGGAGGGAACCGTACAGGTGCGCGAAAGCCATGAATTCTGCCGCCGCCCCCTCCCCGATGGCGGGCGCAACGTCGAGGTCCGCTGCGTGCAGGTCCGAGGCCACCGACCAGCTGCGCGGGCTGGGCCACGCGGGTCTTGCAGGGTCCAGGGCGTGCAGCAGTTCCGAGCGATACATGAGGAAGGCGATGACGTGCGGGTGGATGCGGGCAGCGTGGGCATAGGCGCGCCAGGCCGCGAAATCGGGGCGCACTTCGAGGTGCACAAAGCGGTTGGCAAGAGGCGCAGGCATATCAAAGACGCTGGCGCGGTCCTCCTTGCGGTTTCCGGCGGCCCACACGAACCAGCCGTCCGGTAACGCGTAGCTGCCGACGCGGCGGTCGAGGATGAGTTGCTGCGCCATGCCCTGCATGGTGGGCGGGGCCATGTTGAGTTCGTCGAGGAACAGCACACCACGGCCCGAGCGGGGCAGGAACTCTGGGGGAAACCAGCGGCTCACGCCGTTTTCAGCGACAGGGAGTCCGCGCAGGTCGGTTGGGGCGAGCTGGGAGAGGCGCACGTCGGTAAATTCGAGTCCAAGTTCGCGCGCGACCTGCGAGACGATACTGGATTTGCCGACGCCGGGGGGTCCCCAGATCATGGTGGATACGGTGAGGTCCCGGCGGACGAGGGCAGAGAGGTAACCGTGCAGTTCTTGTGGCGAAAGGGTCATGCGGACTCCTTTGATGAACGTGCGGCGGCACGCACAAGCGGATGCGGATCATGGGTTAGGGTGCTGCGCACCGCACCGGGCAGCTCTGGGCGCGCGGCAACCGCGCGGCGCACACCGTAATCGGCGTCACGTGCGAACTGCGCAATGAGGGGCAGTGGCAGCGCGGGCTGCCGGGCGATGCGGGCGCGCACATCCCAGTTGTCACTGCGGGCAAGGGTACCGAGGGCTTCCCACGGGAGACCATTCCGGCAGGCGAGGGCGCCCTGAACGTCTGGGTCAGGGTGGCGAGCGGCGAGGACAAGGAGGGCGTCCGGCGCACCCGGGCACGCGATGAGGGCGAGCAGGGCCGGGGCGGGCCAGCGGGCCACATCAGGCGAGCGGGCAAGGAGGACGAGGGGAAGCGCGGGGTTGTGCAGTACTTCTTCGGGGTGATCGGCAGCGAGCGCACCAAGAACGGTCACCGGAGTGTTGGGATGGCGGGCGACGGCGGCACGGATGAGAAAATCCTCATGGTGGGCCAGGGTAGTCAGCTCCTCGGCGTTCGCTTGCGCGATTGGCAGAGGGGACTCAGAGGTCAGCATGGAAAGCTCCGTGGGTCAGGAGGCGCCGGAGATGAAGGCTGGGGCGGCGAGATGGAGGGCGTGCGCACGTATGTCGTCGGGCCAGTCGCGGGTGAAGCGTTCGTACTCCTCCTCCTGTCCGGCATACAGGGCCCTGGACGCGGCCTGGTAGTAGGGCAAGTTGCCGGCGAGGGCCGTCATAAAGTGCTGTGCGGCCTCCTGCGCGGCCTGAGCACGGGAGGTATTCCGCTGCATCGCTTCGTCCATAAGGCGGCGCAGGACAGCGCCGGACCCTTCGGGTTGATCGTTCAGCCAGTCCCAGTGACGTGGCAGCAACGTGACGCTGCGTGGGGTGCGGACGGGGCGAGCGCCAACAGGAGGTGGATCGGGCAGAGCCCGGCGGAGGATGTCTTCCACGTTGCCCCGCAAGTCGAAGTCGGTGGTGCGGCCGTCGCCGTCGTTCACCAGCACGAGGGGGAAGTTCGGGGCGAGGCCGCTGAGGCGAACAGCGAGGTGGGCAAGTACGTCAGCGAGCGGCGCGGTGATCAGGCGGCGCTCGCCGTAGAACGCAGTGTGGGTGGACTGGGTCATGGGCGTCAGTAACACTGCTCGGGCGGCAGGGCGAGCCGGTCACGCCACAGGTCGAGAAGTTCTGCGAGGTCGTCGGGCGCAACCTTTCCCGAGACGTCCGGCTCAATCTCGTCGAGCACTTCGAAGAGGAAGGCCGCTTCACCGTCGGCATTCCAGTCAAGGTGGACCGGGTTGAGGTTGTGACCTCCGGTTTTGAAGGGCGATTCGAGCCGCGTCGTCAGGTGGAACTGGATACGGTTAAGCATTCCCTGGGCGTGGGTGCTGGCCCCGAGCAGCGTGCGTCCGGAAGGCAGGTGGGTGATGCGGTACACCCCTGCCCGGGGTGTGAAGGCGTGGGCACGGCGTGTGTCGGTCATACAACTTCTCCTTGCAAGGCGGGATGGGTGCGGGTGGCAGCGAAGACCGCGAGGCCTCCGAGGAGCAGCAACGCGGCGGCGAAGTAGGCTGCGCCTGGCACGAATGGGGTGGCGTGTGGGGACGCGAAGTGCGAGAAGAGGGCGGTGGCCGCGAGCGGCCCGGCAATGGCACTCAGGGAGGTCAGGCCGGCGAGGGCACCCTGCACGCTGCCCTGGGCGTGGGTCGCAGCCTTGTTGGTCGTGAGGGCTTGCAGGGCAGGAGCGGCGATGCCCGAAAGGGCACCTATGGGAAGGGAGGCCCAGAGCATCCAGGGCGCTGAGGCGAGGCCGTACATGACGTACGCGGCAACGCCGGTGAGGAGTCCGAGGGTGACGGTCCGTTCCGGACCCACCTGACGAAGAACCCGCGGCAGCACGGCGACCTGCACGGTGGCAGAGAGCACACCGGCTAGAGCGAGGGCGAGGCCATTGGTCGCCGGGGTCCAGCCGTAGCGCACGGCGCCGTGTAAAACCCACGTACTGGTGAGGAACTGCGAGGCGAGGCTCACGAGCAGCACCACGGCCGCGAGAACAGGCAGGCCAGGGAAGTGGTTGAGGATACCGAGGGCACGGAGGGGCATGAGCGTCCGGGGGTCGAAGGGTGCGGGCTCAGCGCGGCGGGATTCAGGCAGGACAATGAGGCCGTACAGGAAGTTCAGGGCCGCGAGCGTGGCGGAGACCAGGAAGGGAAGGCGCAGATCAAGGCTGCTGAGAAGGCCACCGAGGGCGGGGCCGATGATCAGGCCCAGGCCGAAGGCGGCGCCCGCGATGCCAAAGTTCCGGGCGCGGTTTTCAGGGGCGCTGACGTCAGCGATGTAAGCGTTGGCGACGCCGATGGTGGCCGCTCCGATGCCACCGAGGGTACGCGCGAGGAGGAGCCACATCAGGGACGGCGCGAGGGCAGCGAGGATGTACGAGAGGGCAGTGAGAAGGGTTGAGAGGAGCAGGACAGGGCGGCGTCCGAAGCGGTCGGAAAGGGCCCCGAAGATCGGGGCGGCGAGGAGTTGCGCGGTTGAGAATAGGGCCACGAGGATACCGAGGAAATGGGGCGCGGTGAGGGGATCGCTTGTGAGATGGGCGACCAAGACGGGTGCGACGGGGATGATCAGGCCGAGGCCGATCATGTCGAGCGCGAGGGTAACGAAGATAAAGGGCAGGCCGGGGGAGCGGGGGGTGGGCATGGCAACTCCTGAGTTGGGACAAGGGTGGGCGGCCGCACCGACAGGAGCAGGCGCAGAAGTGTGACGCGGGTGATCTCAAGTGACGCGCGAATGAACGGGCGGAGAGACAACACTGCTGTGGACCCCCTGGCGGTGCGAGGAGGGCGCTGCGAGGTATCAACCCCGTGTCATCTACGCCGGAATATTACCCTGGTATAAAGCACGCGTCAATACCACCCGGGTATAAAGACAAATGGCGTATCAGGTCCGCTGCTCCTGGTCGCGGCTTGAGCCACATCCGCGCTATGGACCGGGCAGGAGCACCAACGGGTGGGTCGCTGCCAGAGGCAACTGGTCTGTACCTTTGCAACGCCTGCAGGAGCATTTCCCCACAGCAAAGACAGCGCGGTGGTCGCGGAGGGGTGGACGAAGCGCCACCCCGGATACGGGCTGGTGTTCACCCCAGTGCTGACTCTCCCGGAAGCCCTCAACCGTACGTACCGGTTCCGGCTCGCCCTGAAGCCAGGGCTGCTCGAACCTGGTATGAATTTTAGTCGTTTGGTACGACAATCAAAGCTATGCCGCTTAAACTGTAACATCTCAGAAGGGGCAGCATCGCTATTCTCCAGACGTGTGTCGCGCCTTCCCCCTCCTGATGGGGAGGGCTGCGCTCGCAACCTCACCCGAGCGGTGGGAGGACAAGTTCGGCCGTTTTCAGCTGGAGGGCTGCGTGAGCCGCAGCAAGACCGTGACCTGTCGGCTGACCTATACCGTGACCAAAACGGAAACCATGGGCGTCCACATCTGCACGTCCGACATCTTTGCCTATCTACCCAACCGCTCATTTCTTAGACCCAAAAAGGCTTCTAACGGTGTGGACACCGTGCAAGTCGGATGCACGCCTTATGTTCCGGGCCTGCGGAACGTCCCGCTGGGCCTGACCATCGAGTTTGAGGAGCCGTCGCCGTTCCGGTCATTTCGCGCGCTTCTGATCGCAGGCCACCGTCTTATTGATACCGGCTTGAATCGGAGACGAGTGGTAGGCTGAGGTCATGGTGCAGGTCTGGCGACCCTCAAGGCTGAGCCGCGCGCAACTCGAAGAACGACGGCTGTATGTGCAGCAACTTCTCCAGGATCCTGAAGTGACCGACCGCGTCATCGCTGAGACCGTCGGTGTTGCGGAAAGTACGGTCAGGACCTGGAAACAGCGACTCCGAGAACGAGGCAGTCTGGAGGCGACGCGGGCCACTGGTCCTCGGCGTCGCCTCACTGCTGAACAACTCAAGCAGCTCCAAGCCCTACTCGAGGCGGGTTCGAAGGCCGCGGGGTATAAGGATGAGCGCTGGACAACCTCCCGCGTGCGGGAGGTGATCGGGGTGCAATTTGAGGTGTGGTACCACGTCGATCACGTGAGGAAGGTACTCCATCAGCTGGGCTTTAGTCCTCAGAAGCCCGATCCACGCGCGATGGAGCGTGACGAACAAGCCGTTCAGACTTGGGTGCAGACCGTCCGACCCGAGTTGGAAAAAAAAAGTCGCTCAGGGCGCAACCCTGGTCTTCGTTGACGAGAGTGGCTTCAGCCTGAAACCCACGGTCACGCGGACTTGGGCTCCACGTGGCCAGACTCCCATCATTCACGCCAAAGCCGGGTGGGACAAGCTCTCTACCCTGGGTGCAGTGACGACCCGTGGTCAATTTCTGCAGCACACCATACCAGGAGCCGTTCGAGGACCTCAGGTGCTGGCGTTCTTTGAACATCTGCTCCGACATATCAAAGGCGACTTGATCGTCGTCTTGGACAACGCTCGCATTCATCATACAAAGGCCCTCAGAGCCTTCGTTGAGCAGCAACAGCGTCTCACCATCCAGTACCTGCCCCCATATGCCCCGGAGCTCAACCCGATCGAGCACCTTTGGGCCTATGTCAAAGGGCACCTGCTCGGCAATTTCTGCCCCAAAGACCAGGGCGAATTGAAAGATCGCTTGAACTTCGCCTGGCGTCGCCTTCGCGCCTCACAACTCCCCGCCAAGCTCACCCATGCCTATTGCTCGTCTCAAACCTAAGCCGGTATCAATAATGATGTTCAGATCCGTCCGGTCAAGTAATCCAGATTCTGCTCACTGAGATTTTTCTCAGACGATCAAACGAGATCGGCGTCTAGAGTATTTGACATAATAAGAGGATGAAGAAGCGGGTAGGGGCACGCGGGTACAGCGTCGATCTTCGAGAACGGATTGTCGCAGCGGCGCTGAAGGAGAAGGACCATCAGCGGGTGGCCGAAACGTTCGGGGTGGATGTGCGAACCGTTGGGTTGTATCTGAAGAAACACGAGGCGGGCACCTTGACGCACGTCAAGCGTCCAACAGGGCGTCGCCCACGGGTGCAGAGCGAGCATGAGCAAGTCCTCCTCCAGCAACTGGAGGAGGACTTGGATGCCACACTCGAAGAACATGCCCGCAAGTTGGAAGCCGCGACGGGACTGAAGATTAGCTACCGAACGGTAGACCGAATCTTCCGTCGGCATGGCATCACCTACAAAAAAAACGCGGGTCGCGTGCGAACAGAAGGAGGAACTGCGTCAGCAGTTCCTGAACGACCTGAAGCCTTACCTCCAGACCCCAGCCCGTCTGGTCTTTCTTGACGAGAGCGGCTTCCACACTGCCATGACTCGAGGATATGGTCGCGCGCACCGGACACGGCGTGCGCTCGCTTCCGTGCCCCGAAACTGGGGACGGAACCAAACGCTCGTCTGCGCGCTGCAGGTGAGTGGTCCCTTCGCTCCCCTGATCCTGGACGGTGCAGTCAACGGCGTGAGTTTCGAGTGGTACGTGCAAAACATTCTGTGCCCTGCACTGACCCCAGGACAGGTCGTGGTGCTCGACAACCTCTCGGCACATCACCGTGCGTCCGTTCGGACGCACATCGAAGCCCGCGGTTGTATGGTCCTGTTTCTGCCTCCCTACAGTCCCGATTTCAACCCGATTGAAGGCATGTTCTCTAAAGTCAAAGCCCTCGTCCGCGCAGGTGAATGGCGAGACCGGACCGCTCTGCTACAGGGGATTGGGGACGCTCTGAACGCCGTTTCGGTACGAGACGTTTTCGGCTGGTTCACCCACGCCTTCCCAGACATCTTCTTATGTCAAATGCTCTAGAGGGTGAAAAGATGCCCATCCAAAATAGAAGGTCTGGTTCTGTGGCGAGCGAACAAACAGGCTGAAGAAGTACGTGTGGGACGTTTATTGATGACGAGGTAGCCGCATCCCCAGTTCCGAGATTCCAGATCCAGCCTGGCAGCAGAGAGCTGGGAAGGGTGCTCGAAGTTGATCAAAGGTCCCTCCCCTGACCAGCAAGAAAACAGGCTCTGGGTCGGGTGTTTACGCAAATACCAAAATCAGGTCATTCAAGTTGGATCGTGATCTTGGCAGCTTCTAGCTGTACTTCGGGGAAATTCAGGGACCGCTGAATAAAGCTGTGCAGGCGCGGCATTGCTGGCACGGAGGTGGCAGGGGCAGGTCCCCTGCCACCTCCGCTCGAATAGCGGGGACAGTGTCACCTTTGAGGTCATCGGGCTGGGTCAATCGCAACCATTGAAGGAAGGTCAGGGCCAGCATGCAAAGCACGGCGTGGTGATGGAGGCCCTGCCAGGAACGGCCCTCAAAGTGGTCCAGACCGACTTCGTCCTTCAGCTCCCGGTGGGTCAACTCGCAAGGCCAGCGGCGCTTGGTCACCTCAACCAGCCGAGAGAGAGAGGTGTTCTCGGGGAGATTACAGACGTAGTATTTGCGTTCCTCTCCCCGTCGCTGTTCACCGATGATCCAGGCCGCCTGCCCGGGAAGGTGCTGGCCCTGGGCATTTTCCTCTCCATCGGCGAGACGCACGTACACAGCGGCAAAGCGTCCTGAGAGGGGACCCTTGGTCCCGTGTCGCCACACCAGGTGCTGCCATGCAGCACCTTTGAGGACGTCCTCCACCGATTGCCGGTCTTCGGAGGGGGTGGGGTGCTTGGGTCTTCTGCCACGAAAGAACTTGGGGATAGGGATTAAGCGAACGTCCTTGGGATAGACCGTCTGTGTGCGAGTCACACCCACCGACCACAGCAGTCCGCGCGTGGTGAGGGCATGGCGGAACTGAGCCGTCACGCCATACCCAGCGTCCGCCAAGACCATGCCGAAGGTGACGTGTTCGCGTACCCGGTCCAGTTCCTGGAGTGCCAACGCCCATTTGGTCTGTGGCTGCTGGTGTTCCAATGGAACACCAGCAGCCTGGAGACGCGCCGGATCGCTGGTCCAGTCCTGTGGCAGGAAGAGCCGGAGGGCCAGGGGAACAGGGACCTCGTGCTGGGCTAAGGTCAGGGAGACCAGACACTGACAGGACGTGATCTTGCCCACCTGTCCCGAATACTGGCGAGCAACCCCCACGGATTTCGTCCCAAATTTGGTCAGGCAGGTATCGTCAATGATCAAGACGGCGTCTTTGCCTCCAAGCATTTGCTGGGCCCGCTCGGCCAGCAGCGTTTCCAGGGGACGAGTTGGCCAGGGACTGTCGGTGATGAAGTGCTGGAGGTGGTCTTCTTTTCCAGGAGCCACCACAGCAGCCAGAGGTTGCATGCTTTTCCGGGACGCACCGCTGCACAGTCCACGCACGTACAACGGTGCCCAAGTGCGCCCTGCACGGTGGCGAAAGTGCGTCAGAAAGGGTGCGAACCAGGTGGGAAAATGTCGGGTCCAAGGGGGCAAAGAACGTGGCATAGCAGGAGGCCAGCATCACCGATGCTGGCCTCCCTGGTTCCTCCTGAATTTCCCCGAAGTACAGCTAGGATCCTGCACCCGCCGCTACAGTCCATGACACGTTGATGCTTGATGCAGAGCCATTCGTGACGACGATGGTGGAAACGGGGGGCGAAGCGAGGACGCGTCTAGATTCGCCTGCACTGTATATGTCTCCCCTCAATGGTTGTGGTGGCGCTGTATGTTTCTGCAGCTGGTGGATTCGCGTTTAGATCAGTGGCGTACTTTGCTCTCCCCGTGTTGATGGTGAAGCCAGGATCAGGCGCACCTCCATTCCAACCGGAGGGTCCAGTAATGTCCACATCTGCTCCGCGTGGGGGCGCACTCCCATCTGGGAGGCATGGTCGGAAGGGTCACGACTTAAAGTGCGACTGAAAAACGTGTAGGAGCGGGTTTTACCTGATTAGAGGATGGAGGGATGATGGGGCGGAGGTGGTGCCCGCGTCACGCGGGCGTGACCTCCCCAAACGACCTCACCGATGCCGGGTGGAACGTCCTCCAGCCGCTGACCCCACCTGAATCGCTTGTGGGTCGACCGCGCAAGTGGTCTTTGCAAGAAATTCTGGCGAGCATCTTCTCTGTCCTCCGCGGAGGTCGTGGCCTGGCAGGCGACGGCCTCACGATCTTTCCCCCTGGCAAACAACCGACCACGCGCACAGGATGTGGAGGCGGCAAGGCGTGTGGAAAGCGTTGCAGATCAAATTGCGTGAAGGTCGTCCGGGTGCGAGAAGGACGCCCTGAGACACCAAGTGCTGGAATGATTGACAGCCAATCGGTCATAACCACCGAGGCGGGGGGCCACGTGGTGACGACGGCGGTCAGAAGGTCAATGGACGGAAGCGTGATCTGCTCGTGGATACGCCCTGCCTCGTCATGGCGATCAAAGTGCATGAAGCGGACATCCTTCCTCCGCGCGGGCGCGGTCCTCCTCCTGCGAGGGGGCGCCAAATGTTTTTCCCCGAATGAAGCACCTGTGGGCGGATGCGGGATACACCGGAAAACTGGCAGGAGAACAGGGAACGTTTCTCGGCTGGACGCTGGAGATCGTGAAGCATCCCTGGTCAGGACAGCAGAGCACCTGGGCACCGAAAGACGCACCTCCACGACGTGTGGAGGTGCCCGCGGGATTTGTGGTGTTGAAACGGCGCCGGGTCGTGGAGCGGACCTTTGCCTGGCCCTGGAAATCCAGGCGCATGGCCAGGGACGATGAAGCGCTGCCGGAGACGGCTGAAAACCCTGTCTACGAGGTGAGGATCCGCTTGATGGTCCGCCGTTTGGCCAAAGGTCCACCCTGACCTTTTTCAGATGCACTTTATTGATCCCGGCTCAAGTTCGGGACGCCGGGTGTGCTCATCCCTCTGAGAAGCATTGCCCAGATGGAACATCTCCTCGATACCGCGCCTCACATCAAGGCCGGTATCAAGACTGACATCTTGCAGTTTAGGTGGAGGACGTCAGAAGTGCGTGCTGGAAGGCATCAATAGCATCAAGTTCGAGTTGGAGGGCTCTACGACGCACTTCGGAGACGAACGAGAACCGTACGGTACTCGCCAGGTCGCCCCAGTCCGGCCACGAGTGCGGCACACTCACAGGCAGGTCGAGGTTCTGAACATGGCACAAGAGAAAAGCCATGCCTGATAAGCACCACCAGCGCAGCACGCCCTGCTTGCTGTGCTGGGCGAAGCGTTCAAGCCCAAAACGTCCCTTGACCGTCTTGAAAAAGGCTTCGATCCGCCACCGGCGTTTCCCCACCCGTGCCAGGTACTTGCCGCCCAAGTCGAGATTCGACATGACAAAGCGTTGCTCCGGCTCCTTGTTTCGGTACAGCCAGACCCAGGAGACACACATCGCCTGGTCAAGCCCTGTGGGCTTGACCAGGCTCCCCCGTACCATCAGGTCGCGGAGCTGGCGGCTATCTTCGAGCTTGCGGGTACAACGCACGCCCACGACGATGTCCAACCCCCGAGTCAGCACGCCTTGGATGAATTCGGCACTCTC
Source organism: Deinococcus hopiensis KR-140 (assembly GCF_900176165.1). Classification (NCBI taxonomy): domain Bacteria; kingdom Thermotogati; phylum Deinococcota; class Deinococci; order Deinococcales; family Deinococcaceae; genus Deinococcus; species Deinococcus hopiensis. The sequence goes on along the minus strand of NZ_FWWU01000007.1, from coordinate 264,273 downwards.
AAAGCCCCCGTCTGCGTGCAGACGAGGCCGACGTTTCCCCTTCAGCAACGTGGCAGGGACTGTTCGGAGCAACTTCAGGGCGAGTTGTGCGGGGGAAGGGGATCCCTTCCCCCGCCAGACTTGAAAAGCCCAGGGGAGACGAAGCTCCCCACAGCACAGGTACAACACCACCAAGTGAACGCCGTGGACGCTGTGGTAGGTGTGGACCCAATCGGCAAGTTCAACGAACTTGCCGGTCTTTTCCAGACTGGTGAGATCCACCAGCAGTTCCAGCCGGGGGCGCTGATGGGGTTGCTGTCGCCATAGGTCCTGCAACGTCTCTAGAGCGTGCTGACGCATGACTCGGCACAGCTGACGGGTGTTCCAATTCGCATGGTTGAGAAAACGGCTGAGGGCCGAGGGGGATTTGACGGTGGCGCGTTCCGGCAGAGGTCTGCCGGAACCATCCAACAACAGGTCCAGGAAGACTTCAAACGATTCCCGGTGCTGCTTGCGGGCAAAGCAGCGCAGGATGTCAGAATACAGACGTCTGGAACGCGGTTCTTTGGGTTCACACCCCACTATGGGGCCAAAAGCCCGTTCCAGACGACCTTTTCTAAAAGTGCAAGATGTCAGAAGAGAGAGGAAGCGCACCAGGACACGCGCTTGATTCCGGCCAGAACCCCTCCAAGCAAGGTTCACCCACGACAGGAGAGATGGCAACCGAGACGAAGAAGAGAAACGTGCCGTCGCCCCAGACTCTCCCCTCTTGCAGGAACAGATACCGGTCGCCGATCACCCAATACCGCATCTGACCGCCGTCTACCCATACGACGGCCCCCTGGTCGTACTCTGGTGTCCAGGGAATGCCATCAATGACTTCATCTTCCCGGGCTTCTCTCTGTTCTTCATCGTCGTCGGTGGTCACGACCGACTCCCAGTGGACCGGGGTATGGCCCAGAGGTGCACCATACCGGGACTGCAGTTGAGCCAGGGCGGTCTCAAAGTACGCTTCATTCTCGAGCTGCATGGCGATTTCCTGATCCTGGGTCAAGTCAGGGTCGTGGTCGTAATCCCCAGAGTCCTGATTCAGCTGAATGACTTTGCGCTTTGGGCCCGAGCGGAAAAAATTGGAAACGTTGTCAAAATTCGTCTGCTGAAGCGTTGCGCCCACTTCTGGTAGGAAGGGAGAGCCCAATTCGGAATCCACTTGGTCCAGAGCTTCTCTGAGGTATTCCATAGATTCGGCCAGTCTACAGAGGCCCTTGCCAGGAGTTTCCTTCGGACTGGCGCGGCGTGCACCTGTATGGCATCCAAATGCAGGCCGCCGCGCATACGGGAGGTATGCCTGCCCCACCTCGCCTGGTCCCCACCTTTGGTGGCCACCGGCTGAGAGAGACAGAGGCATGGCACACTGCGCGTATGTCCGGCCCACCGGTCCCCACCGAGGAGACGCACCACCTCATCGTTCAACTTCAACTGGGCCATGACGGTGCCCTGAAGGCGTTGTACGACCAGTTTTCCGGCGTGACCTTCCGCGTGTGCGTACGGATGCTCACTTCGACTGAAGATGCCGAGGAGGTCCTTCAAGACACCTTCTTGCGCCTGGAAGCGCAGGCCAGCAAGTACGACCCCATGCGCGGCACGGTCCAAACCTTCGTGTTGACCATCGCCCATCATCTGTGCCTGGAGCGGCTCCGTACACGCCGCTCCAGACCCCAGGGTCAACCCGGAGCTTTTGACGACGCCGCCTTCGACCTGCTGGCCCGCCCCTCTTCCCGGGATCCATTGGACCAGGCCCTGGTGGAGGACGCGCTGCGTTCGCTTCCGGACACGGACCGGAAGCTGCTGGAAGACATGTTCTTCGGTGGATATACCCATGCTGAGCTGACCGCCCGAACCGGTCTTCCCCTGGGCACGGTGAAGAGCCGCTTGCGACGGGCGCTCCTCAAACTTCGCGAAAGGACCCTTCCATGACCGCCCCTCACCCGTACAGCCTGTTGCCTGGGTACGTGCTGGAAGACCTTGGGGCGCAGGCGCTCGAGGAAGTCGAACTTCACCTTCTCGGGTGCGCCTCATGCCGAATGGAGGTGGCCCGGCTCCGGGACGCCATGTACTCTCTGGCGGATGACCTGCCCTACCTGGCGCCGCCGAGCGGAACTTGGAGCCGCATCCAGGCGCGGCGTCAGACGGGCCCAGCCCACCTCGAACTTCCACCGCTGGTGCCCAAATCGAAGGATTCACGGCTTAAAGGCAGGTGGTGGGCCGCGGCGGTGGCGGTGACGCTGCTTGTGGGCACGGTGACGCCACGCGTTCTCCCGGCGGTGTCACGGCAGGTACAGGTTCAGCGGTGGGAAGCACAAGGGGCAACGCGGCTTTCCCTCAGATCGCAGGACGGGCAGGTCTTCGGTGCCTTGCTCGTCCACCCGGAAGGACGCGCCCTCGTGGTCCTCACGCAGCCCCCTCCCCAGGGACAGGCATATCAGGCGTGGGGCCGCCTTGCAGATGGCCCACGGGCGAATGTCCCCGTCAGCCTGGGTCTCACCGAAGGGACCGTGCTGCAGGTCGACTGGCGCGGGTACGCATTGGTCGGCATCAGTCTGGAACCGCACGGAGGAAGTTCCGCTCCAACACGGCCACTGGGACGTGTGAAGGTCCCAGGGGTTTAAATGTTGAGGCGAGGTCCAGGCGACTGTGCCTCTCCCGATGGTGAAGTTGGAATGCAGTGCCCCTGCCATACCGCTGCGTGTGAGTAGGGGTTTGTCGCGGCGCGAGTTTCCCTCGCGTGCGTTCACAACCTTCAAGCGAAAGGGTGGAACGCCCCTGACAGGGGCGCTCCACCCTTTCGCGGTGGGCTCAGCCCTTGGTCATCTTCACCGGGGCACAAATGGGCACCACACTGGGATCGCTGGCGTAGTGGACGTTGATGTAGGCGCCCATATCGCCCATGATCTTGGTCATATCGCCTTTGACGGTCACGCTGGCGTTGCCATTGGCATCTGCCGAGAAATTGGGGAATCCGAGCGTCACCGGTCCGCTCGAGGCGCAGGGATCCGTGCTCGATGCTGGACCAAAGGCGTGGTAGTGGGCGATATACGCTTTTCCAGGCGTGAGGCCTGAGAGGCTGAGTGTGGTGCTGACCATACTCCCGTCCATGGTGGCCACGGCACGGCCCATGGCCGCTGGATCGGCAGCGTTGGGGTTGTGCTTGAAATTGTAGGTGGTGCCCTGACCCATCATCATGCTGCAGGAGCCCAGCAGGGTGGCCGTGAACAGTCCCAGAACACTCTTTTGTACGATCATACGTTCCTCCTCAGGGTGAAGCGTGGACACCGCCTTAGCGGTTGGTCACCGTTATCATCGCGCTCATTCCATCGTGGTACGAGCAGTAGTAGGTGTAGGTGCCGGGGGTCTTGAAGGTGTAGCTGAACGTGTCGCCTGGCCGGAGGTCTTGGGATTGGAGCTCCGCAACCTGAAGTGAAAAAATGTTATGTGTGACCTGGCCAGTGTGACTCCAGCTCACAGTCGTTCCGACAGGAACCGTTAAATTCCGGGGTTCAAACGTGTTGTCACCGATCGTCACGGTTCGCTGTGTCGCTGGGCCGATGACGGGTTTTGAAGTGGTGGGCGTGGTGATACCCTTCGCCACCGCGGCGCAGAGGGGGACGTCACTCAGGTCAGAAGCCAGGTGGACGTTGACGTAGGCTCCTGCATTGCCCTGAATGCCTGTTGGACCGGCGCGTAGTGTGACCCGGGCGTTTCCCTGTGCGTCAGCGGTGAAGGCGGGGAAACCGAGAGCAATGGGCCCCTCGGAAATGCAGGAGTCGCTGCCCGCTGGACCGAGGGCGTGGTAGTGGGCAACGTACGCACGGTTGGGGACGAGGCCGCTGAGGGTCAGTATGGATTCCGACTGCAGAGTGGACCCACTCCTGACGCTTAGAACTCCAGTGGCAACGCTGTTCGCACTGACCATCCTTTGAAATGGATAGGTTTGAATTGGGCTGGTTTCGGCAGAGGCTGCGGTCAGGAGTCCAGCGGTCCAGAAGAGTGCGAGGAATGTCGGTGGAACAACCATGGTGATCCTCCGGTGGAAGGCGAGGCGTGAGTGGTCCTTTCATTTACCTGTATGCGCGCCTTGCTTGCCTGGATGCAGGCCAGCGGCTCAACAGGCTTTATAAAAACTTAATAATTCGAGTGGAGGCCTGGCGCGGCGTTTCGCTGCACCTTAGGTGTCATGTTCGGCCTCCACCACGAAGCCGCGCAACGTAGTCAACTTGCTCAGTGAGATCAGCTTCAAGACCAGGAGGTTTGCCAGACGCACCAGCGTGAGCCTGGCAGGACGGGCATGCAGGTGTTGGAGACCGGTTATGGTGCCCGGGCCAGCACTGGCAATGCCTGGGGGACCGGCGTCGCTCCACGTGGTGGAACGGGCGCCCGAACTGGGTGTGAACTTTATCGACACCGCCGATGTGTACGGCAATGGGCACAGCGAGGCATTGGCTGCCCAGGCCCTGCAAGGCAGGCGCGACCGGATGATCGTGGCAACCAAAGGCAGGTTGATGGGGTTATCAGGTCCGCTAGGAGCCGGAAGACCTCATGCGCCGCAGGCGGCGCCTACAACGGCTCGACTCAACCCGTCGTCTGTCAGTGTGCGTCACTGAACATCCTCTGGATGCGGCAGTCACTCCCCCACCACCTGAAACGCCGTTCTTCCATACATCCCGCCTTGGAAGCCCGGCGCTGTGGGGACCACCGCACGTCCCTGAGCGTGAAGGGCAACAACGCCTTCCGCTTGGCTTCCGAGACCTGCGAGAGTAAGGCCACCGCGGCCTGAGCGAGAACCGAGGCCGCGCCTGACTGATGGCCGTGCTGATTTATTCGTACGGTCAGCCCGGCGCTGTTCAAGCTTGAGCCATATACCCGACCACAGGGCATAGATGTGAAGAGTGGAGTCAGACTCTGGCCTGAAAACAGGACGCCAGCCCTTCCGCTCCTACCCTTCTTTCAACTCTCTAGCCCCTGGAGGTCGAAGTGCTCAACCTGACGCTCCGGTGGGTACCTGGCACCCTGAACCGTGTCCAGGTCAATCACTCCACCGCCGCCCATGAAGTTCTCCTGAGCTTGATCGCCCGCGAACTCGGCCGTCCAGCCATAGACGCTCTGCATCTCAAGGGCCTATACCGTACGTCCGTCTCACCAAGCAGTTCCCCGCTGCCCGTTGAAGTCAACGCAGCCGCCTGATCCGTGCTGCAGAGCAGTCGACGTCCCCTTCCTTTGGCACGGCCGTGTGGTCCGCATCCCGGTACCCTGAAGGTTGGGGATGCGCAAGATCATGCGTGCGGACGCATTCTTCGTGAACGTCAACCTCCATGACGACCTCAGTTTGAGGGGCAAAGCGGGCGCCGTGGCGTATCACGGTCCCCGGAGCGTTGTCACGACCGACACGTACGAAAGGCACGGGGAGCGCAGCACCTTGCGTCTCTGGGGCGTTTACCCGCAATGGGCTGCTGGGTCTCTCAGGCGCTCAGTCGCTTGCGCTTGTGGATGCCCCGCTCTTCAGAGCGGGGAGAATTCCCGTATCGACTCCTCTGTGCCCACCCTGAAGAATGATCGAGATCATGTTGGCGAGTGGAAGGATGTGCCAAAGATTTTGAAGGGGACAAAGGTGTCCCGGTCAGCCAGGAGGTGCAGGGAAAGCGGGCCTGTCTCCCCCATTGCCTTGTCTCAACGCCAACACAATGGGGGACAGTCCAATCTGCTCACCCAGCGCTATACGCTGCGTCAACACGATGACCGGATCCGCGCCTGCCCCTTTCCCCCTCGCTTACACAGACTTCGACGACTTCCCTGACCCCTTTGTCCTCCTCGATGAAAACTGGTCGGTCATCTTCGCCAATCAGGCGGCGGCTCAACTGCGAGGACTCGGCAGCGCTGACCTGCTTGGCCGTCGTTTTCAAAACTTGTTTGCGATCGCTCCAGGCAGTGACCTCGATGTCGTCACTCGGCGCGTCATGCAAACCCGTACGGGTGAAACCTTTGAAACCTATTACCCCACACTGGGGGTATGGGCACAAGGCCGCATCTTTACGTTTCGCAAGGGCATAGGCGTGCTGTATCAAGACGTGACCAACAAGAAGCGGGCCGAGTTGCGCCAACAGGCGCTGTACCAGATCACCACGGAACTGAGCAGGGCACTCGCCACTGAAGATGTCATTGAGATTATTCTTCGCCGCGCCGTTCCTGCCACGAATGCCACCAGCAGTGCGGCGGGCGTTCTCAGCCGCGATGGGCAGACAGTGCAGCTGCTCGGAGCCCAAAACTACAGTGCTGAGCTCGAAGCTCGGCTGGCTCGCTTCCCTGTCACCCTGGACATTCCAGGTGCTTACGTGAGCTCAACGGGCGAGGCGGTGTTCGGCACAGCGCAGGAACTGGAGTCCCGTTTCAGCGCCTTTCGTGAAATTCGACCGGAAGGTCTGGCGAGCATGGCTGTCTTGCCCCTTCAGACCTCTGGAAGAACATTTGGTTTCCTCGCCCTGGTGTTTGAGGAAGCGGAACGCACCTTCGACGACGGGGAGCGGCAGTTCTTGATGGCGCTCGCAGGGCAGTGCGCGCAGGCGGTCGACCGGGTTATCCAGTTCACGAGTGCCCACGAGGAACTGCGCGCCCGGCAAGCGAGTGAAGCGGCACTCGCTACAGAACGTGCCCGACTCGCTGCAGTTTTGGAGTCTCTTCCGGTCGGCGTCGTTATTGGGGAAGTTCCCAGCGCCCGCATCGTCATGGGCAACGCCAAGATTGAGGAGATTTTTGGTCATCAGGTCATCTACGCGCAGAACCTCGACGAGTACCGGGCGTGGACTGGCTACCACCTTGACGGCCGTCAGATTGAGCCGCACGAGTGGCCCCTCGTACGCGTTGCGACCAGCGGGGAGACGACGAAAAACGAGCAGATGTACTACGTCCGCCCTGACGGAGCGCGGCGAGTGATCGACGTGACCTCTGCGCCCATCAAAGCCGAGGATGGTTCCGTTATTGCTGGCGTTGTCGTCATTGACGATGTGACCGAACGGAGAGCGACCGAGCAGGCTGTACGTGACCTGAACGTCTACCTGGAGACGCAAGTGCAGGCGAGAACGGAAGAACTTGTCGCACGTACCCGCTCGCTTGAAGCGTTTGTGGATTTTACAGAAGCAGCTGGTACGGCCAGCGACGTCCACTCCCTGTTTCGCCACGCGCTCGGCGTATTCCGCAGCTTCTTCAACGGGTGTAGCGCCGCGTACTACGAGCGTGACGGTTACCTCTGGCGGGCGCAGGCCTGGACGGAAGATATAGCGCCGGAGGTCATAGCGAGCATCACGGGGGGGATTGCGGAGGACGCGCCAGCCTTCTCGCGAGCAGCCATAACGAAAGAACCTGTCTTCGTGGATGGTTGGGACCCTACGGTTGAACAGGTGGCGGCCACTGACGAATACGGCACCGTTGCGCTGTACCCTCTACTCGTGCAGGGTGAAGTGCACGCCATACTCGCTGTGGGACTCAAAAACGCACTGCAGTGGAGCGAACGGGACCAGGCCGTGGTGCGCGCCGCTGGACGCAGTCTGAACCTGTCGGTCGAGCGCGCCGATATCACCGTGCGGCTGGAAGCGCAACGCGTAGCGCTCGAAAACCGTACCCGAGTACTGGAAGCGTTTGGAGAGCTTACCCGTGATCTTGGGACCTTTGACGACCCAATGGCGCTTATTCGGCGTGCGCAGGAGATAGTGCTGGGTCTACTCCCCGAGGGCTTCGCGCCGTACTACGAGCGTGAAGGCAACCTGTGGCGGTTGCGCTCTCAGGTCGGAGACCGGCGAAATCCGACCATGCAACAGATTGTCGATAAGGGCCTGCCCTACGAATCGCAGTCCATGCGCATTCCATTCGAGACGGGTGAGGCGTACTACCAAGACGTGTACGACTACACCGAGGACCACTTCCAGATTGACTGGGCACAGATCGGAGCGGTAGCGAGCCTCCCGGTGAACGTTGGGGGGCACGTGCAAGGTGTGTTCTGCGTGGCGCTGTTTGGGCAACGGGGCTGGACAGACGCGGACCGGGCCTTGTTGGAGACTGTGTCAAGGAGCCTGGGCGTGGCATTGGAAGCGGCCCGCAGTACAGCTGCACTCAAACAGCGGTCACTCGAGTTGGAAAGGAGCAACGCCGAGTTAGAACGTTTCGCGTATGTGGCGAGCCACGACCTTCAGGAACCTCTCCGAACAGTCACGAGTTACGCTGATCTGCTGGGAATGAGATATTCAGGACAACTCGACGGCCGCGCAGAGAAGTACTTGCAGTACATTACTCAAGGATCAGGGCGAATGCGCAGCCTTATTCACGACCTGCTGGCCTACTCGCGCCTGTCCAGCCCAGCCGCCGAGCGGGCGCAGGCAGACGCCAAAGATGCGTTTTTACGGGCCACGGCCAACCTGGAGACCACCATCCGTGAGGCGGGCGCCGTGGTCACGGCGGGTGAAATGCCGGTCGTGCAGGTGGATGAGGGGCGGTTAACGCAGGTCTTTCAAAACCTCATTGGGAACGCTATTAAATTCAGGCGCGAAGGTGTCCCACCCGCTGTGCACGTCCACGTCAGGCGTGAAGGGGCGTATTGGCACTTTACCGTCGTGGACAATGGTCTCGGTATTGAGCCAGAGTACGCCTCTCGAATCTTCCAGGTCTTCCAACGCCTTCATACCCGGGAAGCGTACGAAGGCAATGGAATCGGACTCGCCATCTGCCAGAAGATCGTGGAGCAGGCGGGGGGACAATTGTGGGTGGAATCAGTTCCTGGTGAGGGCAGCACGTTCCACTTCACCCTGTCTGCCGGAGGAAGCGCAGCATGACACTTCCGGATTTGGTACTGGTGGTAGACGACAACGCAGCAGACCTAGACCTTGCGGTGGAAGCATTCGCCGAGGTAACGCCACACCTTGAGGTCATCGGAGTCACCATGGGATCAGAGGCGTTATCATTCCTGCAAGGACCGGACGCCTCACGCGTTGGGTTGGTTTTGCTGGATCTCAACCTTCCCCGGATGCACGGATTTGAGGTGTTGCGCGCGCTTCGCGCTTTGCCAACGCTCGGTGGGTTGCCAGTGGTAATGTTGACGACGTCCGAGGCGGGAGAGGATTTGCAGCGCAGCGAAGTGCTCGGAGCGAGCGCCTACGCGCATAAGCCTGTGGAGTACCGCGGGTACCTCAGACTTGTGCAGGACTTGGTGACCTCCTGGCTACCGAGGGAGTCTGGGCGTTAAGACCCTACCCGGAATCTGGTTTAGAGCATGTGTCAAAGTGCGGTCTTTTTTTTGACCAGCCCCGGCGAGCGAACTGGAATGGGCATGGGGGAGAATGGGGCGCCTTGAGGGGTGCCCTTCCACGCGCGGCGCCATTCGGACAACTGCTCCAAGTGGTGCGCTGGGAGCAAGTTCGCGCCAGAGGATGAGGCAAGCGCTCCGCTCGACAACCCAAGAGGCCAGGTGAGCCTTGTGGACGAGTTGTGCCTTCTTATTGCAGTCGGAAACCAGCCTTGGGTAGATCTTATACGGAATTAAAGTGATTCCTGCGTATGGCTAGATGTCTGATGAGGATACAGATCACGTCTAGGAGGCCTTAAATAGACATGACTCTCATACCCATGTGAGTGAGAATCATTATTCTGAGTCATAAGGATTCGAGTCAATAACGGATTGACCCAAGTGGAGCGAGCAGGAAAACGGTGACGGAGAGGCGCGAAATCACCAAAGCGAAGCGGAGGGGACGGAATGGATTATCTCCACACCGTATCAGGTGGGCCCATCACCAGCCGAAGGGTTCTTGCCGTGGCTATTCAGCAGCCAGTGAATATCCGAGTGGAGTGGGATAAGGTGAGGCCATCTCGAACGTAACCTGCCTCAATTGTGAACGCCTCCAAGCGCGTATCCGGGAGTTGAAAGCGCAGCTCGCGCGAACCAGCAAGGCGCCCAATCAGCCCCCGATTCGGGGCCACGGCTGGCAGAAGAAGCTCAAGAGCGAACGCCAGAAAGGCGTTCGCTCTTCTGGTGGTCAGGTCGGACACCCAGGAACCACCTTGAAGATGAGCGTCTCCCCCGGTTTCTCGCTGATCGCCACGGCAAGGTCAGCGGCGTCCTGCAAGGCGCGGTTCACACCCTGACCCAGCCCTGGCCTCACATAAGCCGCGTCGCCCCCAAGGTCTGCCGCATCTTCATACGTCGCTCGCTCCACCATCAGGGAACATGTCAAACCACATTCTCCCTTACAGGACTTCCGTGTTGAAAGTTACCCTCGCCTTCCTGACACCCACGCCCGTCCCCGACTTGGCAGCCACCCACACGGTCCACACTGCCGACACCCTATACCACCTTGCCCAGACCTCCCACACGACGGCCGCTGAACTGCAACGCTTGAACAACCTCACGCAGCCCGGCCTGCACATCGGCCAGACCCTGGTCCTTCCACGGCGACCACGAAGTCCCTCCCTTCGACGACCCCATTCCCCACAACGGCGAAGACGGCCTCTTCTTCGCCGCCTACCCGGTGTGGCGATCCCGTCCAGGCCGCCAACCTTCCATCTCCGTCCCTTCGTGACGGGAGACGTGTCGTTCTACATTGCCGTCTATGACCCGAAGACCCTGATAGCCCAGCGGGCCTATGCCACTGGCGGGGCCAACACTCTCTATCCACTCGCAAGCACCTTTAAGACCCCTGTTGTTCGGGCTGCGCTGCGCGACGTTGATGCGGAGCGGCTCTCGCTCAACACGCCGCCAACCACCACGACAGCCAACCGCTCCCTTGAGTCCTACAGCAGCGGCACTCACCCCCTGTCCTACCTGCTGGACCGCATGATCAGCAAAAGCGAGAACACAGCGGCCGACATCGTCTTCCGGACCGTGGGCCCGGAACGCGTGGCGCAGCAAGTGCATGCCCTGAGTCCCTGCACCAGTATCCTGATCACCACCAAAGCGTGGCGGTCCATCCAGGGGGGCATGCTGCCCGCGCAGAACCGCAGCACCCTCCTCAACGCCGCACAGGTATACCAGGCCCTGCCTTGGGAGCAGCGGGTAGCGTTTGCGAGCAAGCTCAATGCCGCCAGCCTGCGGGTGCAGGCTCCACAGCTCTCCCACCAACTCGACGCCTATTTCGCTGGACCGAATTACGATCCACGCCTGGACGTCGCCGTACAGAACAGCAGCACGGCCCACGCCTACGCTGATCTCCTCGCCCAACTCCTGAGCCGTCCTGGCCGGACGCCAGGAAGAGCTGCCCAACTCCGCAATTTCTACGCGCCAGGCTGCTGCCACCCGGGCACGGACCGCGTGACCGAGAAGCCTGCCGTTCCCGTCACGTACTGGGGCTCTAAAGGTGGGATCGGCTGGGGGAACCTCAACCTTACCGGCTTCATCCAACTGGTTGACGGACGCATCCTGACCTACACCTATTTCAACCACGGCAGTCAAGTGAAAGACGCGCTCGCCATTCGCCCGCGGATTTTCAAGCTGGTTCCCTGGATCAACAGCCTGCCGCCCAGCTTGACGAGGTAACCTCAGGCCGTTTTTGCCGAGGCGTCACCTCATCGGTACGCTGCACAGCCTGTCCGGCCACGTGTTGATCTGAGCGCCCGCGGGCTTCGGCACCTCAATCCTTCTCCGCGAGTTTGACGCCACAGCCGCCAAGGTGACCCCCGTCACTGCCCATCCAGACATAAGGTCACCGACCTGTTGCCCCATCCTTCTCACCTGTTGATGGATGAAGTCTGGCGGCTCCTGGCAGACGTGACCGAAGACCTGCTGCTTCAAGGGGAGGACGCGGGCATTCGCCTGATCCTCGACCCGTGTCATGTCCGCCGTGCTCCCGTGCAACGCCTCTTGCGGCACAATCACACCTCAATCCTTCATGCCGAACACCCGGCGTTCAGTGAGGCTGAACCCGTCCATCACTTTCGTTCCAGCGGGCGTGACATTTTTCAGCGCACCCAGGATTGGCCCGTACCCGTCGGCCACGCGCTCGATCTCAATACAATCTGGACGCGCACTTCGAAGATCTTCTGGGCTTCTTCCTCTTCGGTTGCCTGTCAGCCATGACTGCTGCCGATGCGGTGCGGCTTCCTACCCGCCGTGTGGTTCACCTGGACCGCGCATGTGGTGCCGAACGAGGTGGAACGTGCCGGCAGCTTGCAGGTGGCAGCGATTCTGGGTGGCATGACCCTGAGGGCGGTGTAACCCTGGACCACATTGGCATCCCAGGATTGTTGACAGGCAGTGGCCTGGCCCTGCTGCTGGGTACCCTGGTCATCGTGTGCGGCTGGAAGGAGCGCACCCGCACAGCCGTATTCGGTTAAAGCGTTCCCGTTGAGTCCTTCCAACTCCTTCCCGAGCAGGTCTAGTTGCATACGTTCGAACAGGCAGGCGATTCATCCTCAATTTCTAAGCCCCAAGGCGGTCCGCAGACGCCTTTTGCGGGTACGCGCAACCTTGGCGCCCCTTGTCCGTCACTCCAGCTTGAAATCCCGCATCTTTTGCGAACTGAAGATACATTTTTGGTAGACCATCGGAGCGTGTAGAACTGCCATATCCCTCACACAGGGAAGGGGAGAACCCTGAGGCAGGATTACTGGACCTTCCTGGGGATAAATCTCCTGATCGTCCTGCTGTTGCAAGTCTTGTTCTCGTGTTCATGACCCCTTGTCTGCGAGGGGAGGTGCCCGTTCCTACAGGAGTCCTGGGTCTGGGTTTGCGCCTGCTGCTCTACACCTGATCATCGTGCTAGCCACTGCCGTGCAGGTTCGGGGATTGCATGACACGGGACGCAGTGGCTGGTGATACGCCATGATCCTCGTTCCTTTTGTCGGTGGTGTGTTGCTGTTCGTGTTCCTGGCGATGGACATCCTCGCTGGTACGAACAAATGGGGAGCGAATCCGAAAGGAATCCAGCTGCCTCAAACGCAGGCTTGGTACGCCGCCTCCCAGACGGGAAAGCAAGGAGAAGAGGATGCCCCGAACGGAGGGCACCCCATGTCGGTTTTGAGACGTCCCCAGAATCAAGGCTAGAGAGGCCTTAAGCTTGAAGACATTTCATAGGGTCATGTAGTACGCTTACTCCGTGCCATTTTCTAGACTCAGTGAGCAAGTGCAGAAGCTATCGACCCCCCAACAGAGTGATGCCTTCGTCAAGCGGTTCCGCGATGCGGTCCGTGAAGGGGAGTTCGATGCGATTGACCTTCCGGAGCGGTTCACGCTTCCGAAGAAGTTCAAGCGTCGTGGAAGCGAGGAGACGTACGAGAAGGACATGAAGGACATGGTCTTCGAGACGTCCGCCAAGTTTGACAAGTGGTTCGAGGGCGTGGACCAGGAGCTGGCCGCAGCGCCGCAACGTGGTCGCGGGAAGCCGAAGCTCACGGTAGAGAATCTTGAGGAAGGCGTGATCGACTTCAAGGCCCTCGCGGAAGAGACTCGCCGGAAGTTACAGAACAGCTACGAGAAGGGCCAGAATCTGGGCAACTCCCGCAAGAGCAAGGCCGCACCTGCAAAACCTGCTGCAAAGCCCAGACGCACCACCAAGAAGTAAGTTGCGAACAGGAAATCCCCGCGAGTGACGCGGGGATTTTTATCCATCTGCTCAACCTGCGTGCTAACCATTCAGAATAAGTAAGGCGATAGTGCCCAGGAGTGACTTGCGACGCACTTGACTGCTCACAATCGGGGAAATTCGTGACTGCTCAGCACAAGCTGGACTGGTGCGTTGAGCAGTAACCTTTTGCCCTCGTGATGCCCATAACCCAGACGGCACAATAAAGACCGGATGGGTTCTCAAGACCTGTTGCGCAGTAGCAGATCAAGTTTACGAAAACGCCGTCTGAGTCAACCAAAACCAACCCAGATTGGCTTTGGGTCAAAAAGAGGGGCTTTTTCCCTACGCAGACGACGTTTCTGGAGCCTCGCCTCCTTACTGCGCAACAGCAACCGTGTGGGAAGTCAAGGGGTGCCGTGGCGCCCCATGTCTGACCCGGCGTTGTCACACCGTGCCATCCACGAGACGCCACGGCACTTGAGAACGAACAATGGCATTCAGGATGACCAGCAACTTACGCATACACGCGACGAGCGCCACTTTTTTAGGTTTTCCCTGTGCAACCAGACGCTGAAAAACATCCCGAAGTACCGGGTTGACACGAATTCCGGTGACCGCCGCCATGTACAGTTTGGTCCTCACCTCCGCGCGTCCTCCCCAGATGCTGCGTCGCCCTCGGGATTTCCCGCTGTCTCGGTTGAACGGTGCCAATCCAACCAGGGCGCTCAGTTGTTTGCCAGAGACTTGGCCGAGCTCAGGCAACTGGGCAAGCAACGTCAACGTGACGACCTGACCCACACCGGGAACGCTCATCAGAAGGTCCCGCTGAGCACGCCACTGCAGATCGGTCTCCATCAGTGCCTTCAGTTCCTGATCCAGCTCACTCTGGCGTTTCTCCAGAGAGGTGATGTGTGCGTGCAGATCTGCACGCACCGCTTCCGCCCGTACGGAGTGAAGGCGGTTTCGTTCCATGACCAGCATGTCGACGACTTGTCGTCGACGGTCGACCAGGTCTCCCAGTGCACGAACCCGCTCCTCAGGTACCTTCCGAGCTGGAGGCCGGACCATCTCCGCAAACAAGGCCAAGAGCATGGCATCCAATTGATCTGTTTTGGCCAGTCGACCTGTTGCTTTGGCGAAGTCGCGAACTTGACGCGCATTGGCCACGACGACCCGAACACCTTGTTGGACCAACGCCAGGACCAGATCCCGCTCCAACCCACCCGTCGCTTCCAGCACAACCAAAGTCGGTTCGAGTGCTTTCAGGCGATCCGCAAGTCGTGCGACACCTGGAATCGAGTTCTCCTCAGCAAAAATTTCTCCAGTGGGACGAATCGCAACATCAAGGCGAGCTTTGCAAACATCGATACCGACGAAGATGCTCTCCACTTGAGTTCCCTCCCTCGGGGCATCCCAGCGCCGCCCTTCCTTGCCTATGCGAGCTCATCCTCACGCAACCGTTCGGGCGCTGAACTGGGGAGAAGCAAGACGGCGAGCTTTGCTGTTGCACGGCCTCGTGGCCGGGGTCTTCATCGGTCTACCGTCCTGCGCCCCGCCACGAACATACAAGGTCTTCAGTCTACCTCTACGGGCTTGAACCTAGGCGAAAGGTTGTTCGGGTCTCCGGTCCTCCCGTCACCCAGCTGCTCCACCTTCATCCTGGGAGGGTCCGCTACACACAACCATTCACGCTAAGGGTGCGCTTTCTCTCGACAGTTACTATGACGAGAACGCTGCGTATCACCTTGCCTTCGGGTTCTCACTGAGCGAGAACTTCGACGGTGCTCAGTCTGGATGAGACTGCTGCCCTCTGCGGAAACGGTAGTCTGACGCACGTGGACTTCATAATTGGCAGCACCAGCGTAGACGTGGGTGGGATCACTTGGGATCACTGCTGATGGCGCCCGCGAGCCGCTTCTCCGCAGCGGAGAGTGGGCTTTTTAAGAATGGTAGGACACCGACTGTGCCTGCTCAGCACAGCAACAGCTTTCGCGCCAAGTAGTCACGGAAATTGCATTCATCTTTTACGGCATGGCCGGTAGCTATTCAGTACAAAAGCCACCTTGTAGTAAATAGGTCCGAATTGAGAGTGGAATAGTTTTATAGATGATGCATATCTGCTCAAATTCCCTGGTGGAGTAGCTGTTCTAGTCTATAGAAGCTCAATTCAGAGAACCATCAAACTATTTCAACAGATACAAACTGACCTCGCACAGTTCGCTCACCTACGGGATATGTCATCACCACGACGTGATATTCAGTAACGAGGAGGGGGTGATCCGTGAAAAGATCTCTTCCGATACGCTATATACGTGACCGTGGGCCACCAAGATGCTCTGCTCTCCGATCTTTCTGGGCAACACTGGCCGTATCGTCCCCTGCCGAACGCTCTCGATCTGCCAATCAACAGCGCCATCCCCGATATCGGTGTTGGTGCAGGCCAGCTCCTGATGTACTTACACGAGCGTGGCCATCAGGGCATACGAGTGGGGCTTAATCCTGTCCCTGGCCCTGCCGTGCTCTGCGGTCAAGCTGAGGCACTTGCCTTTCCAGATGCGTCCTTCGAAGTGGTTCTTTTCGTCCGCAGCTTATTTCACGTTACTGATTCAGCCCAGGCCCTCCATGAAGGGATACGAGTTCTCCAGGTGGAAAGCTGGTGGTCGCAGTACAGGGCAGAGCGCACCTGGTGATGTTCTGGTTCCTCTTTGGCCCTTCTCGGAAGGGAATGACCTCATGACCCAGAGCGTTTTGCAACAAGGGGGCCTTGAAACAGCACGTCAGGACATTGATTTGGCTGTAAGCTTGTCTCCTGAAACCATCCGTGTCATCGCCCAGACGTATGCTCTACCTGAGCTCACCTGACCGCCTCCATCTGGCCGTGTTCGTCATTGTTAAGTGAGGACGGGGTGGTACAACAGCACTCTTCCACCCGTGTGCTGGGTCCACCAGTTCAGCCGCACCACCGATCCGATCAGTCTGGGCCAACTGGAGAACTTCGCGTGTACGCGCTTTCCATGTGTTTATGGCGTCATTCACGCCGTCCATCAGAACCATTTCAACACCTATCTTAGCGGCGGCTTCTATAAATGGGTGGCGCCAGAACAGGCCCACCAACGAGTGGGCCGATTGATAGCAGGCACGTCCTTGGCGACGATCAGGGCGAGCCAGGAGTGTGGCTTCGAGTGAATCTGAGCGTCCCGTCGTTTAGGGGGGAGAGTTGAATGGTGTAGCGGTCGAGCAGGTAGTTCTGGTACACCTGCCACGGTCTCCTGGACCCCTGCTTGGGCAGAGCAGCCGCGCCACGGGCCACATACCCTGAACTAAAGTCCAGCAGCGGCCGCTCTTCAACCGATGGATCTGCTCTGGGGGCCACGACCTCGTACCCCCGCTCGTCCATGTAAATCAGGAGGCGGGAGACATAATCTGCTGTGAGCTCCGCTTTGAGTGTCCAAGACGAGTTTGTGTAACCGAATGCGTACGCAAAATTCGGCACACCGGCCAACATCATCCCCTTATAGACCATGGTCCGGGAGACGTCCAGCGGCCGACCATCGAGCGTAAACCCAATGTCGCCCAGCACGTTCAGCTTCAGTCCAGTGGCCGTCACGATGATGTCTGCCAGCAATTCCTGACCGCTGGACAGCCGAATGCCAGTTGGGGTGAAGGTTTTGATTGTGTCGGTCACGACCGACGCCTTGCCGGTGCGGAGCGCCTCGAACAGATCACCGTCGGGCACGGCGCACACCCGCTGGTCCCAGGGTTGGTAGCTGGGCGTGAAATGACGTGGGTCAAACCCGTCCCCGATGCGATCTGCAGCGGCCTGAAGCAGCCTCTGTTTGAACAACTCGGGTTTCTTCCGGGCAACCTGGTAGTACAGAATGCTGGTCAACACGTTCCTCCAGCGGGTCAGGCTGTGGGCAGCCCGAGCGGGCAGCCAACGGCGCAGCTTGTGGGCGGTTTCATCCAGCAGGGGCCGCACGGCCACGTAGGACGGCGAACGTTGCAACATCGTCACGTGCGCGGCCCGGTCCGTCAGGGCGGGGATGAGCGTGACGGCGGTCGCGCCGCTGCCAATCACCACAACGCGCTTGCCGGCGTAGTCAAGGTCTTCCGGCCAGAACTGCGGGTGAACAATCCGCCCCCGGAAGGACTCCTCGTTCGGGAAAGCCGGGCGGTGGCCTTCATCGTAGCTGTAATACCCACTGCACAGGAACAGGAATCTTGCCTTACGGGTGAACGCGTCGGTCTGGCCCTGCCCGCCCTGCGCCTCGGCCGTGACGGTCCACAGCCCCTCTCCTGAGGACCAGACGGCAGTCTTGACCTTGTGTCCGAAACGGATGCGCTCCGTGAGGCCCACCTCGTCAGCCGCCTCCTGAATGTACTGGCGGATGTCGGCGCCGTCTGCAATGGATTTTCGGCCGAGCCAGGGCTTGAAGCTGTATCCCAGCGTGAACACGTCAGAGTCTGAGCGCACACCCGGGTACCGGAACAGGTCCCACGTACCGCCAATGGCGTGACGGGCTTCCAGAATCTCAAAGCGTTTCCCGGGACTCTTTGCGAGCAGGTGCCGCGCCGCACCTATGCCGGAGAGGCCCGCGCCAATGATCAGCACGTCCAGTGGTTGCGGGTCAGTGGAGGGGATCAGGGCACGCTGACCTCCGGACCGCGGGGCCGCCGCTCGCCTTGAAATAAGCCACAGTCCCCCCAGGGCGAGCGCTCCTGCGGTGAGCAGCCACCTGCGTTTGGGCATCTCAACTCCTCCTTGCCCCATGGGCGCGGGCACGCGTCATTGCTTCACCTTGTACCGACCAGGCAGCAGGCGATTGATGACTGACCAGTATGTCGCTGGTAGGGTACGAACAAGAACGTCAATGGCTTTCGCGTCGCTCCCCACCAACACGCGTGGGGAGCGACGTTCCACGCCGAGCAGGATGAGCCGGGCTGCTTCGGCGGGATCCAAGCGGAGCAGCCGGTTCAAGCTCTCCCGCTGGGCAGCGGCCTCCAGGGCGGTTAACCGAACACCGCTGCCCACGCGGGCACTGTTGGCAATATTGGTCCGGACACCCCCGGGGTGGACGACCGTCACCCCGATCCCGTGGGGTGCCAGTTCATGCCGCAGCACTTCCGTAAATCCCCGCACCGCGAATTTGCTTGCCGCGTAGGCGCTCTGACGGGGCGGCGCCGCAATCCCATACAGGCTCGACACGTTCACAATGTGCGGACTGAGCTCCGCCCTCAGGGTGGGCAAGAACGCCTTGCACATCGCCACGACTGCCCGGAAGTTGATGCTCTGCACCCATTCAAACTCCTCCAGGCTGATTTCGTCGAAGGTGCCGCCGAGAGCCACACCTGCATTGTTGATCACCAGGGTGATGCGGCGGTGCTGGCGTAGGACGTCCTCAGTAAGTTCAGGGATTGCGTCCGTACGGCCGAGGTCAAATGCGTGGGTGGTGACCTGCAGGTCAAGACGCTGCCGGCGCAATTCGCCGGCAACCCGTTCCAGACCTTCACGGTTCTGGTCAATCAGCGCGAGGTGGCTCCCACGCCGGGCGAGTTCGGTGGCGAGGGCCAGTCCAATGCCACTGGCGGCGCCGGTCAGGATGGCCACGCCACCAGGAAAGACGTATGGGTTCATGCGTTCTCTCCCATGAAATTGAGTACCACCGCGTTGAATTCCTCAGCGCGTTCAATTTGCGGCAGATGGCCGGTCTGCGGGAAGAGGCGAGTCCGTGCGTGCGGATACACCGTGCTGGCGTGACCGAGGTGTGTGGCCGGCAGGATCTGATCCTGTGCTCCCCAAACAATCAGCGTAGGCAGCTTCATTTGCGCGAGTTGCTGCGTGAGGGTGGCTCGCCACCCAGCGTGCACGCCCCGCCACCCGCCCAGGTACCGCGCCACGCTGAGGTAGGACCGGGCGCGGTCCGGCTGCCCAGCCAGGAACTGGGCGTGCGCCCCGCGTTCCGGGGTGGCGAATTTCGGGTCGTGGAAGAGACTTTCGACCACGCGAGCACTGTTGCGGGGGTTGGGGGTCATCATGCGTTCACCCAGTTTGGGGATCGACAGGAGGCGCAGGGCCACCGTGACTTCCTGACCGAAGCCAGCACTGCTCACCAGAACGAGGGTGCGGACCTGCTCGGGATACATGGCGGCGAACTGCTGCGCCACGGCCCCACCCAGGGAGTTGCCGATCAAGGTGACGGGCCGGGTTTCGCCCACTGCTGCGAGGTAATGCTTCACGAAGCGGGCCAACCCAGGCAGCGTATACGGCACGTCCGGCTTGTCGGTGAGGCCGAAGCCAATCAGGTCGGGCACATACACACGGTGATGCGCCGCGAGGGCAGGGACAGTTTCACTCCAGTCTTCCAGACTGCGTCCGATGCCGTGCAGCAACACGGCCGGGTCGCCGTTGCCCTGAGTCACGTGCCGGGTCCGGACCTGGCCCACGTTGAGGAACTCCGGTTGGTTCATGGGACCTCCTGTTTGCCAGGGTGTCAGTATGCGAGTAAAAGCTTCTCTTCTCAACTCACGTCTCCAGGAAGTGAGACGGCGTGCCTGCGAAGAAAAAATTGAGA
Source organism: Deinococcus hopiensis KR-140 (assembly GCF_900176165.1). Taxonomy (NCBI): domain Bacteria; kingdom Thermotogati; phylum Deinococcota; class Deinococci; order Deinococcales; family Deinococcaceae; genus Deinococcus; species Deinococcus hopiensis. Next base: position 244,130 of record NZ_FWWU01000007.1, on the reverse strand, counting down.
AATCAGAGAAAGAACTCGCATTTCTCAAGACTCGTTGCGCAGTAGAGGGGTAAGGGGGAGAATGGAGGGTGTTGCGCGTCGAGCGACTGAGGCAGCGGCCCCGTTCCTTTGAGTCTTTCTGTGGGTTGAGCCCAAGTGAATTTCAGGAGTTGGCGACCCAGCTTGAACCCCTGTGGGAGAGAGCCCATCGCCGCTCCCTCCTGCGGGAGGGACGGCAACGCCGGATTGGAGCAGGGCGACAGTTCAAGCTCGATGTGCCGCATCGACTCCTGATGACGCTGGTCTATCTGCGTCATTACCTTCCGATGCATCTGTTGGGCGTCCTGTTCGAGATGGATACAGCGAACGTCTGTCGCAACATCCATGCCCTACTTCCGCTCCTGGAGCAGGCTCTGCCTGCTCCTCTGCGGGCACGAACGCTCAACATCCAGAAAAAGGCAGCTGAAGGTGCGAAACCAGTCCGTCGGCTCCGTACCCTGGAGGACGTTCTGGAAGCCTTCCCTGATCTTGCTGACCTGATCGTCGATGGGACAGAACAACCCCGAGGACAGCCGAAAGGAAAGAAGGGTGATGGAGCAGGGAAAAAGGCAGTGGGACGCCCGAAAGACAAGAAGAAGTTCTACAGCGCGAAGAAGGGCACCCACACCCTGAAGACCCAGCTCACGGTCACACCCGAAGGTCAGATCGTCCATCTGAGCGCCACGGCTCCCGGTCGCCTCCACGACATAAAGCTCCTCAGGCAATCAAGATTGCTGCCTCGACTGCCCCGAGGCAGCCGTCTATGGGGCGACCGAGGCTATACCGGACTGGAAAAGCTTTGTCCGCAGCACGAAGTCATCGTGCCCAGGAAGCGACCCAAAGGGGGCTGTCTTTCCTTGGAGGACCGGGAATTGAACCGGCAGATTTCCAAGGTCAGAATTGCGGTGGAGAACGCGCTGTGTCGGGTGAAGAAGTTCCGAGTCTGCCGCGAGTTCTACCGCAATGATCCCCAGCGGCATGGCTTGTTCTGGGGATGCGTCACCGGTCTGGTCAATCTTCGCCTCGCCTCACGAGCACCACAACTTACCTGACGACGCCAGAAGGGGGCAGGCGAAGGGTAGACCCTTCGCCTGCCCCTTTCCCTCTTAACTACGCAATCGATCTTCAATAGAAGGCAACCCCAACAGGAACGCAGCCGGCGGGCGGCCGAACGCCTGGTGAGCGCCGCCACGCAGGTGTTTATAGAAGACGGTTTCGACACAGCCATCACAAACCGTATTGCCCACGTGGCTGGCGTCTCTGAGAGCGGCTCTATCAGTTGTTCCCCAACAACTCTACCCTTCTAACCGAACTTCAGCCCATCTGGACGGCGTTGACGGGGTGCCTGTGCCACGGGCCTCCTGGAGAGCGGGGCGGAACCGGTCGAGGTCCCCGCCGGTGGTGAAAGCGGCGATGGAAATGGGGGCGGCTTGCGTGGGTGTCCGGGTCTGGGCTTCGGTCATGATGTGGCCTTTTCAGGAGGGGCGACAACGCAGCCCTGGATCAATGCGATGTGGGGTGTTGCCCAAAACGCTGTTGTCTTGCCGTATTCCTCCTCATCTGGCGGGCCGGTTCACCGCGTCCAGGTGCGGTCGTTGGGCCAGCCACACGAGCAGGACGACGACGATCAGGAGGGCCGCGACGAGGGTCACGGCAATCCACCCGCCATGTGTCCATAGGACCCCCGCCAGTGCCGAGCCGACTGCACCCCCGATAAAGTTGTTCGTCACGAGCGCCGCGTTCAGTCGGCTGCGGGCCGCAGGATCCACCGCGAGCACACGCGTCTGGTTCAGCACATTCGCCGTCTGGATCGCCACATCGATCAGCACCACGGCCACGAGAATGAGGGCAATGGAGTGGACCCCGAGCGCCGCCAGAAGCAGCGAGGCGAAGACGAGCAGCAGCGCGCCGCCGGTGGCGGGGACGGACCACCCGTGGTCGTGGAACCGTCCGGCGCGCTGCGCCGCGAGCGCCCCGGCCAGCCCAGCAAGACCGACAAGCCCAATCTGGGTCAGGGAGTACGAGAAGGGGGGCGCGCTCAGCAGGAATGTCAGCCCCGTCCAGAACATCGTAAAGACGGCGAAGACGGCCGCCGAGATCACCAGGGTGACCTGCACGGCACGGTGCGCTTTGATCACCGTAAAGATGGAGCGGAGGAGTTGACCGTAGGGCACCCTCGCGCGTGTGGGAAGGGGTGGCAGCGTGCGGGCGAGCAGGACCATCATGACCGCCGTGATGGCAGCGGCAACGACGTAGATGGCGCGCCACCCGAAGGCGTCCGCGATCAGCCCACTGATGGTGCGCGACGCCAGGATGCCAGTGAGGATGCCGGAGGCGACTGTTCCCACGGCGTGCCCCCGCTGGTCGTCCCGCGCCAGGTCCCCGGCGAGCGGGACCAGGAGTTGCCCCGTGACGGTCGTCAGGCCGACGGCGGCGAGGGTGACCAGCAGGACCGCGAAGGTGGGGGCGAGCGCGGTAGCGCCCAAGGCCACCGCGGAGCACGCGAGGATCGCAGGAATGAGGCGGCGCCGGTTGAGGGTGTCACCAAGCGGGACGACCAGGAACACCCCAACCGCATACCCGATCTGGGTGACCGTCACGAGGAGCCCTGCGGCGGCGGTACTGATCCCCAGCGTGTGGGCGATGGTGGCGAGCAGGGGTTGCGCCCAGTAGAGGTTGCCGACTGCGGCGCCGCCCGCAATCGCAAACAACAGGGTGAGGCCGCGCGTCATGCCTACCGGTTGGGTGGTGGGCGTCATAAAAGCCTCCGGAAGTCGGGCGGGTGGCGAAAGGACGCTGGCGTTGTGGGTGGGGTCTTGAGTGCCCTGAACTTGCACCTTGACGTTAACGTCATATCCCAGGAAAGAAAGTCAGCGTTCAGCCTGCGCAACTACCCTGCGCATGTGGGCGATATTGTCCTTCAACTCCGCCTGGAAGCGTTCGAGATCGCCAATTCTCTGTTGGGTTTCCGCAAGGTGGTGTTCGAGAATGGCGAGGACCGCGCGCTTGCCCTCAATGCCGCGAGGATCGGTGAAGTACAGGTCGATAACGCCGCGGATCTCTTCGAGGTCGAGGCCCAGGCGCTTGAGAATGGCGATCTTACCGAGGCGGGCGAGCGCTTCAGGGGGGTAGAAGTGAAAGCCATTGCCTTCACGCTCGGCGCTCAGCAGGCCGAGACCCTCGTAGTAGCGCACGGTACGTTGCGTGACGCCTGCGCGCTTGCTGAGTTCGCCGATGAGCATCCGGTCCGTGGTCACTTTCACCCCTACCATGACGTTAACGTCATGGTAGGGAGTGTAGGACAGAGGTGGCCGTGGGTCAAGCAAGGCATTATGTACAGCGCAAGCAAGCGCCGGTGCGCGGTGGCGTTCGTCATTCGGCAGATCTGCCGTCTCCCCGTTGATGAATCGGTCATACACTCCGGCCGTAGGGAAGAAGGTGATGTCGCGCTTGACAGCGGCGGGAATGACGCCGCCAGCTTTCGTCTTGCCAGTGGCCTGCTCGGCGCTGGCGCTCAGGCCCACCGCGCCCATTCCGAAGTGTGGAGACCGCCAGGTTACGGCCCAGGGTTCACTTCCTCGCAGTCCAACCGTCATCCGGCTCCTCTTCGGATCTTTGTTTTCCGTGCCAGCACAATGTCCGTGTCCATGCACCGTGGGCGGCCAAATTCCGCTACGAAGCCGTCAATGTGGTGCTGCACGCTGTCAATGGTGAACCGCCCAACGCTTACCAGGTGGGTTGTCTTCAGCAATGCGCACCTGGATATTCACGATCTCCAGGTGCGCGATGAGCTGCTCATCAATGTAGTGAGAGAGGCCTTGAGCAGGCTTGCTCAAAGAGCTCTCCTGAGATGCTGTTGTCTTTGTTTTAGAAATCAAAGATGAACGTGACCATTTAGCACCAGCGCCGTTCTCGTGCTAAATAGGAAGTTATTTCATAGATGTCGAAGTGGGTAGGGTAATACTAAAGACTGCTCCGCTTCCAAGTTTTGACACTGCAGATACCCGGCCTCCGTGTCGAATTACAATACGCCGCACCGTAGCAAGACCAATCCCGGTCCCTTCAAACTCATCTTCAGTATGTAATCGTTGAAAAACTCCAAAAAGCTTGTCGGCTTGCTCAGAATCAAATCCTACGCCGTTGTCACGCACATGCACTGTCCATTCCCCATCGCCTTTCTCGGCATATATCTCTACGAAAGATTGTTCTCGCGTCCGACTGTACTTTAAAGCATTTGATAGGAGATTAACAAATACTTGTCGAATCAGTGTTTCATCCACTTCTACCAATGGCAGACTTTCTATCTTCCAAGTGACACGGCGTCCTTCCAAACCGGCATTTAATTCTTCTTGAATTTCGTGAACCAGAGCATTTAAGTCCACCAGTTTAGTCTCAAGGGGGTCGCGGGACTGACGGGCCAATTTGAGGAGGGCGTCAATCAAAGTGTTAAGACGCCGGATAGCTTCTTCAATTAGGTCTAAATACCGATCAGCACGCGAGTTGCCATCTGCTTTCAAGAGCCTGCGTAGTAAGCTGGCAAACCCTTGTATCTGACGAACGGGCCCCCGCAGATCATGCGAAATAGTGTAACTAAACGCGTCCAGCTCCTCATTAACACGCTTTAACTGCTCATTTAGTATCCGTTGATTCTCAGCTATTTCCCTTGTTTTGGCTACGTCGTATTGGATCTGAAGTGCCTGAGCCCGGCGTGATTGCGCCTCGTTAAATAACTCCTGTTCAACTCGACGCGCCTGGCGGGTGTGCCGCAACGCACTCTCGTAATTTCCCGTCCTTTCGTATTCAGTACTTAGTAAATCATGAACTTCCCGCTCTTCTGCTTTCAATTTAGTGGCTAGCGTCAATTGCAAGGCCTCCTCCAGCACTTTTTGGCCGCCATTAGAAAGAAGAGCTCCATGATGCATCAGGAGTTTCACTTGGGCCAGAGGGTGGTTGACCGTTGCCGCAAGGCGTAACCCTTGTTCGTAGTGTTCCAGAGCGAGGGGAACGTCTCCCAATGATTGAGCAACCAAACCCAGGCTGTCTAGTGCCAGCATTTCAGTAAGGTGATCACCGAGGTGGCGGGCAAGTTTGAGCGACTCCTCCAGGAGGGGCAGCGCCTCGGCCTCCCGGTTTAGTTGGCGCAACGTTTCTGCTGTGTTATGTAGGAACGTTGCCAACAACACGTGTCCAGCACGCTCACGAACGAATTCTAGCGTCTGACTATGATATTCCAGGGCATGTTCCTGCTGCCCCATTTGTCGATACAATGACGCTATGTTGTTTAGAGTTGATGGGATGTGTTCATCAGCTGGCGCGTATGCCGTCAACGCCTCCAGAAAAAATTCAAGAGCATTCGAATAATCGCCCAATTCGTTGGCTATAATACCCAGATTATTCAGACATGAAGCCAGACAAACATGGTCACCTGCGGTTCGACTTAATGCTGCAGCACATTGTAAGTACTCGGCTGCAGCCGAGTACTGGCCCTGAACACCGTAGATATTTCCCAGCAGGCGCAAAGTCCAAGCTTCATCACTTGGACTACCGAGTTCACGAAATCCAGTAAGAGCTTCATTCGCATGTAGAAGAGCATCGGAAAAATGCGAAAGGCGCCATTCGACTGTCGCAAGTTGCAGTAAACTTTGTGCCACACATCTATCATCATCTTGTTGCCGAGCCAAGGAAACAGCCTTCTCAAGAACTGGAAGGGCGCGATCCCACTCACTCAGGCGAGAAGCTTGATTAATAAAGTCTTCCACTGATAATTCTTGTTGATCTGGGTTTTCTTCATGATCTAAATCCGAGGGGAGATGATCCATATCGTGGTCTCCTTAACAAGCAAAACAAGATGTAAAGAAGTCATTGTCATAGTTCTTGCAGTTTGAGCAGGCGTCGTCAGAGATACCTCCACTCTACCTGCTCAGCCAAGTCCAGGCTGCCCGGCGAGTAATCACAGAAAAACATCAACAAGGCACTGATGCATACGCGTGCTAGACGATCATTTTAAAATTTCCCCCACGTCGGGCGCAACGTTTGAGGAGAGGGGATGGTCGCCAGGGACCAGGAGGTGTGCGTACGCGCTGAGGCAGCGTTGCCTGAGGGAGGGCCATTGGTACGCACCTTCGAAAAGTCGCGCTACTGCACAACTGAGCGTGCAACATGCTCCGCTCTCGCCGTGCAAAAGCGCGATTAGGAGAGGAAGGGTCAGATGGCCGCAAACAATCGTCAAGTATAGCTTCATCAAATGGAAGTTATGGCTTTACATCTTGTCATTCTTGGTTTACTCTTTGCTCCAGGAGGGCCGTATGTACCAGTACCAACCCGAGTACAGCCAGGAACGCCTCGCCCAGTACCACCTCGAAGCCCAACAGAACCGCATGGCCGCCATCGTGACCCTGCCCTTCCGCGTCCGCGTTGCCCAATGGCTGCGGGATATCGCTTGCCGCCTGGACCACGCCCGGGTTAACGAGGACACCTCAGCGACTCCCCATTTCGTTTCTTCCTCGTTCTAAGGCCCGTGAGGTTATCCAGGCGTGATGCCAGTCAATTCCAGCAGAGAATTTAAAACTGGTATGGAACGTGTACCCGGTCTTTTGCTCCAACGCGACATATTTGGCATCGATGTCCGGGTTATGCAACGCACCATTCCTCAGGTCCAAGCGCAGACCATGAAGCAGAACACGCAGCTGAACCGATCATTCCCCAACCCATACGCAGGGTGTCGCGTTTGTGCGGCTCGCATCACGGTGATCACCACGCCCTCTCGACGAAGCGTGTGAATTGGCATTGGCAGCCAGTCCAGCTACGTTCGGCCTGCTCGGCCACGCTCCAGGTTCAGTGAACACAACGGCTTCTAAGCGCGCCGCAAGCTTTTCTGCGCACGCCTATCGCGCTGATGATCCGCTTGATCGCCCGAGTGTTCGCGTACCCCGAACTGCCTCCGTAACAGAGGCGCGCTTCAGCGTGAACGTGCACAATTGCGTCCGTGGCCCGGGGCGGGTGGGTGAGGAACCGGTGCTCCACCAGTTCCAGAACCGTTTTCCCGGGCTGCGCCACCAGAAAGTCCGCTCCCGCAGTTTGCGCTTGATGTCGCGCGTGTACTTCAGGGCGCCCGGCCACTCGCTCTCCCCCAGCGTGACGTGCACCACCAGGACCTGCCAGGCCGCCGTATCCCACCGCCGTGAGGACGGCCAACGCCCCTACAAGGGAACGCTGGCCGACAGGAAGTTAGAACATCAGCTTAGGGAGATCAGTTCGGCGGGCGCTGGGCTACAGCAGCTGCCCGCGGGAGCACATCCCTCGCTGCTCCCACTCTCGGTGACAGGTGTACCGCAGGTGTCCCCGGCCTTGCACTGCACCCCAGGTGTGCGGAGGTGAACGATGACGCATTCAGGAGTGTTCTCGATGCGAGAGACGCGGTACTGCACCGCGGGAATGGAAGTGTTGCCATACTCGAAGCGCACTTCGGCTTCATCACGTACGGGGATGTGCTTAACCACGCGGTCGTAGATGGCCAGGAATTTGCGATTGGTCATGAATCCGGCTCTGGCTTCCTCTGCAGAACCGTCCATCAGTTGGATGACCGTCTCGCGCCAGGCGTTGGCGTGGCCTCCGCAGTCCACCGCTTCGATGGTAACGGTTTTGACTTCCGTGACGTGGTAGCCCGCAGGCACGAGGACTTCGCCATTTAGGTGAAACTGAAGAGGCCGCTGCGGCTGGGCGCGAAGCTCACGGAGAAGGGCAAGGGTGGTGCTGCTGCTGGTAAGGCCGGGGATCTTCTGCATCATGACTCCTTATTGATGATTTTCGATGTGGCAGGCAAAAAAATCAGCAGGTGGCGCAGGGAATGCTGCCCGCAGGCGTGGGCGTCCTGACAGCTGTCCTGCGGACAGGTGAGGCAATTCGCCGGGCGAGGAGTGCGCAGCGTTGCTGCTGGGCTTCTCGGAGCAGGTCCTGCTGGCGCTGAGCGAAGTTGCTATCCGTAGCGAACGAGTTCAGACAGCCTCCTCGTGTCGTTCTGATACAGCAGCAAGCAGTGCATTGAGGGCGGTGCGGGCGATGAGCATGCCTTGGGCACTGAGGGTGTAGTACGTCCACTTGCCGCGCTTCTCGGCATTCACGAGCCGAGCATCTACGAGGATTTTCATGTGGTGACTGGTGGTGGGTTGTGAGAGGCCGAGGATCTCCTGGACGTCGCAGGTGCAGACGCCCTGACCGGTGGAGCAGCAAGCGCGGTCAGCCGTGGCAATGAAGTGCAGCGCCTTGAGGCGGTGTACGTCTCCGAGCGCCTTGAATATTACTGCCGTCCCATCGAAATCCACGGATTTAAAGTAGCCCCTTCATCCAAGAACGTCAATGGGTTGCTGCTGCAGGACGCGTCCTCATCCTCGTTGAGAGAATGCCCGCGCCAGATGCTGCGTCACCACTTCAGCGTCGGGTCCAGCCCCCCGCAACGTCGCAGACGCCACTGCCCGCTGCCCGCTCAGCCCCACGTAGTACAACCCGGGGACAGTCAAACTCACTCCCAGCCGCTGTACAGGCTCTCCACGCGTACCGAGCGCACCCGTCCCGAACAAGAACCTCAAGTTTGGCCGGTACCCCGTGGCAAAGACCACCGCGTCCACCGCCTCCTGCTGCCCTCCGGGCCATACCACGCCCTGACGGGTAAACCGCTCAAACAGAGGCCGCTGATCCACCTGGCCCTGCAGAAATGCTGCCCGGTACACCCCAGGATCAAGCACGTTGCGGGGAGAAGGGAGCCGCGAGAGATGCCCGAGCTTCAACTGATCCACCCTCGCCCAGGTGATCCAGTCATGGACATCACGCCCGAAGGGACGCTGAGGCGTGAACTTCACCAGCGTTCGTGCCGCCAGGCTCACTCGTGCCGTCCCAGACAGTTCCACCGCGATCTGCACCGCAGAGTTCGCCGCACCGACCACAACGACCCGCTGTCCAACAAAGGCTTCAGGCCGCTGGTATTCGAGGGAATGCAGCGCCCTTCCCTGGAACTGCTCCTGGCCAGGGAGATCGGGGATGAATGGGTGTCGGAAGGTCCCAGACGCGGCCATCAGCCGCCCATACCCGGAATCCATCGCCGTCCGGTAGAACCTGCGTCACCTCAGCGGTCGTCTCCACCGGGAAGTTGAAATGCGCAGCATACGCCTCCAGGTAGGCGACCACCTCATTCCGGGTGGGGTAATGCTCCGGATCACCTGGGAAGGGAAAACCCGGGAGGGACGCATGACGCGCAGGAGAGAACAACTTCAAGCTGTCGTAGTGTAGAGGCCATGACCCGACCGGCCGTGGGGCGGCTTCCAGCACCAGGAACCGCAGCCCGCGCTGCTGAAGGTGATACGCCGTGGCCAAACCCGCCTGCCCCGCACCAATGATCAGGGCGTCATACCGCAGGGTTTTCCTATGAGACATTTGGGCCTTGGCGGAATGGCAACTGCATGACCACCGCAGAGACTGGACACGCCCCCTGAAGCTCTTGTGAGGCGAACACGTTCTGAGGCAGCTCATGACGCGGTATGCGCATGAAGCCGAATCTGGGAATGGAGTGCTCCGCCGTGTTGGTCAGCAGCACCAGGCTTTCCACCCCGTCCCCGTCTGCTTGCCAGGCCATCCCTTGGACAAGGGCCTGGCCTCTGCCTGTTGCCCGCTGTTCGTCCTGGACGGCGACGGAACCCAGGAGCCCGGGTTGGCCATGACGCTCCCTTGAAGCCATGGCGACCACCTCGGAGTCCTTCACCGGAAGGAAACAGGGGTCAAGTTGATTGTGTATGCCCGATAGAAGGAGGTGCGCTGCGACTGGCAGGGTTTCGGTCTGCCGGGCATCCTCTGCTCCCGCCTGCCTGAACGTTAGGTTGTCGCGCATATCACCCCCTCTCCAACCGTGGATTCGGCTTCCAAAGCATCAACAACGAGTTCGAGGGCGCGCAGTACACCCCCGTGTTCCTCAGGAGGAATATGCTGGAGCAGGCGCATGGACTGGCGGAGGAGTTCCTCATCCAGGGCGTGGACCTGCTGTTCCCCCTGGGTGGTGAGGGTCAGTTCGACCGTTCGTCGGTCGATCTGGCTGGGCTGCTTGTGGACGAGGTCGACCTGAACAAGCTCATCGACGGTGCGGCTGAGCCAGCCCTTGTCGATGCCGAGGTGGCGGGAGAGGTCAGCGAGCGTGAGACGGCCTTCTCGGCTCAGGGTGGTTAGTACCTGGCAACGGGTGAGGCTGTGGATTCCGCAGCAACTGGCAGTGTGCTGCTGAAGGGCAGTGTGGAGGCGCGAGATGCGGCGTAGCAAGTCTCTGGCATTCTGGGTCATGCGACTCCTTTCGTTGACCTTGACAACGATCCGAGGAGACAGTACATCTGGGACAGAAACGTTGTCAATCGCAACAAGAGGAGTTGACTCATGACGAACATCACCGCACGGCCTACCACCCTTGCAGACGCCCCCTTCATCGCCCACATCTACACCCAGGGGATCGAGGACCGCGGCAGCACCTTCGAGACCCGGCCCAGAACAGCCGAGGACATCCTGAGCTGGTTCGATGGTCAGCACCCCATCGTTGTGGTGGAGCGGGACGAACAGGTAATTGCGTTCGCCAGCACCAGCACGTACCGGCCCCGGGACTGCTACGCGGGGATAGCGGAGTTCAGCGTGTATGTCCAGCGAGAGATCCGGGGGACTGGAGCAGGGAAGGCTGCGGTGGATGCCCTGATACCTGCCGCTCGTGCGGCAGGATACTGGAAGCGTGCTCTCACGCGTCTTTCCCGAGAACGTCGCCAGCCGCCGCCTGCTCGCCTCACTTGGCTTTCGGGAAGTCGGCACCTATGAGAAGCACGGCCAACTCGAAGGGGTCTGGAAAGACGTGGTGATCGTCGAGAAACTGCTGTGATGAGGCTGCTCTTGTGCTGCCACGGAGAATGGCGCCCGCACCCTGAACCCTCTGCACTTCAAGGACATGGAGCCGCACCGTTCCGAAGACCTCGTTTGGCAGCCTGCCTACAAGCACCGAACCTAGACCAACATTGACTCCACCGGCTGTGCGACGCAGATAACAGCAATGGTATCCGGGCCTTTGACAGCGTTCCGCTCACAGCACTTCCTGAGGACGGCGAGGATCCACCGCCACTTCCCAACCGGGCCGCCTGCAGACCACCGAGTGCAAGTGGGAGAAACAAATCACGCCGAAACAGGTGGAAGGGTGTGTGCAAAAAACGATTGGGGGCACGGAGATGCCTTAGGAGTTCATCCCCGCGGCAGCCTGCGACTTCAGCAAAAAATCCTACGACGCTTTCTGGGCCTCGGTAGTCGGAACGGGCGTGCAGGAGTTCCACCTCTGGGGCAAAGCGGGACTGGAAGACCTGCTATTTCAGGCGAAGAATGATCATCCACTCTTCGCGCACTTTGAACTTGGTCTGCAAATGCGAAACCGATTGAAACCAATCGAACTCCGCGTCCTGCAGGAGCGGGTGAGGAGAATTGAAAGATTTTAGAAACCCAAGAGAAGGTGGACAAAAAAAGTCCCGTTGCTTGATGCTTTCGACTAATGCCGTCCGTTCTTTAAGATATTGTCGGCTTTAATAAATATCCTCGATCGGGGATCCATACTTGCTATTTAAATACGTATTGTGCCCGCATCTCGACTATTTGGCACGCCGTTTAGGGCTGAGCGAGGTTATGGGCGAGGACGGCCAGGACGACGCGGAGCCGGAGAGAGGGAAGTGTTTTGGTCTGAACGGAGCGAATTTGAGCTTCGACCAATTGTGAAAAGACGGTTTCAATGCGTTTGCGGAGCTTTGGGTGGCGGTCTTGCCGCCACCCGTTGTCATAGCGGGTGTTTTTCTTGGGTGGGAACAGGTCGCCCAGGCAGCAATAGCCCTTGTCCCCAATGATCTTTGGCCCGCCGAACTCAGGCCACCTCCGGTTCAACTCATAGCTGACGGTGGTGTCGTGAAGATTGGCGGGTTTGAGGAGGTACTGGACGATCTCCCCTGCGGGTGTCACCCAGGCATGCAGCTTGTACCCGTACACGTCGCCCTGGGTCCCAAACCCCCATTTCGCTCCCGGGAACTTGCACCGCTTGCCTCGTTTCGGGCGACACACCGGGAGCGGCATGGAGTCAATGATCACTTCTGCACAGCGTTTGGCGGGGCTGACCAAGGCTTCGAGGCGTTCCAGCAGACGCACGCTTCGCATGTACGCCTGGGGGTAGGAGGGAAGACCGACGCGGTCTTCCCTCAACATGTTCCACCAGATCGAGCGATACGGCTGCTTGAACACGAAGCGAGCGAGCAAGAGGGCCACGAGCAGGGCATCCGTCAGCTTCTGATGCTTAAATCGCTTCAGATCGCTGAAGTGCCGCTTCGCCCAACGGTGGAGCTGACGAATCACCGCACGACGACCTAAACTATGATGGTGACGGTATCTGCACATACCGTCTCCATTTTTCCTCGTCTCCGTCCTACTCGGCTACCCCAGCCTCAAGCCCTAAACGGCGTTTGGCATTGACTGCTTGTGGCAGTCCATTAAACACGCTGTACCATGGATTTGCCGAAGCCGTCATGATTCCTGGAATAATGGCTGGATCATTTAGAATGACCATTTGTGCTGCCTCCCGTGTAGTTGGTTGTAAAATTACCAGTCCACCGGAATTGTCGGTATACGGTCCGCCCGCGAGGACAACGCCTTGATGATGAAGTTGCGTTATATAGGCGAGATGAGGCTGTAGTGGCTGTTCAAAGACGGGGTGGTTGGGCAACCAGGCTGGGCCAGGAACGTAGTGAATCACAAAATGCTGGCTCATCGTTTCTCCCGGTGTTGCAGTGAGACTTAAGCGTGGTCACAGGTCTCCCCTGTCGACTCTGGCACATAGACCCACCCAGGGCAAAGATCTGCCCTCACCGATTCCCTGAAGACCTCCTCCCCACCACGGTGCAGGGTTAGGCATGTGGCATTCCGCCTATAGAGGGCAACTTCCTCCAAGTCCATGACGTCCTCGTTGAGGTTATGTCCTGCCGCAAGGGAGGAATTCCCTCGGGTGTCACGGCGAAAGAGGGGAGGCCATTTGCCATTGGTCCCGCCCCGATGCTTTGGCTTGGTACAGCAGGGCGTCCCCTCCCTGCCGCAGGCAGTGTCGCTGTAGAGAAAGAGAACACGGGAGTTGCCAATGGGGGACCTTGAGCAGTTGTCGAAACCGCTGCGGTTGCAGCGGGCAGGGGAACACACGCTGCAAAGCCCAGCACCGTGAGAGGTTCAGCCCGGCCGTAGGTGGGAGAATCTACCGCGCACTGATCAGAGGGCTGCAGACTGCCGGTTCAGGGGCGTGGTATCCAGTTGTTGGCGCCCCCTCCAGAGTGCCAGCCCAAGCCAGATCAGGCTCACGCCCATGGGAACGGCGGCAATGCGCTGGACGGGATGTGGTAGGAACGACACCGCGAGGGGGGATAGCGCGGCGATGACGAGCAGCGCACCCGCCCTGCGCGGTAGGAGCGCTGCGCGTAACGTCGTGATGCCCAGGAGACCTGCGCCGAGCATGTACAGCACTCCGGAAAGCGGGCCGACAGCAGCGAGTGGGCCCAGCTTCATGCCTCCCGGTTGACCGCCGAAGATGCCGAGAAAGGCCCCAACGAAGTGGGGATCTTGCGCTACTAGCAGCGGCAGGATGAAGGTTTCGACGAAGGTGAAGGCCGCGACGAGGATCAGCCAGGTAAAGAGGAGCAAGAAGCCCAGGAAACCGCTCCAACCGGTACGTTCTGCCTGGTGCATGTAAACAGAGGTGACGCCGAGCAGCCCCAGGATGGCCATCAGCAGGGTCAACCCGTGAACCACTGCCCAGCGGAGCGTGGTAACGGCGGTGAGCACTTCGGCCGGATGGAGCATCTGGACCAGGATAAACAGCAGTCCGCATGCGGCAGCGGCCAAACCGCCATTCTGAATCAGGCCCTCTTTTGTAAAGGTCATGGGTGTTCTCCTCACACAGCCCCTTTTCGGAACTGTGAAGGCAAAGTAGGTCGGGATGTGGTGACGCGGCGTCACCACATCTGGTGACCATCAGCGGCGTTGTGCCCTGTCGAGTACACCTGGCGGTGTCAACACATCCTCTGATCGGGACTGGGGTTCATCCGTGATGAGAGAGCGGGCCAACCCGAGCGGACGCGCAACGCTGCGCAGCACGAGCGGGAAAAACGGTGACGCAGAGGCGCAAAATCACCGGAGGATGTAACGAATTTTCCGCAATCCTTATCAGAGGATGCCGAGTTCTTGCGCACGACGAACGGCACTTCGGCGGTTGCGTACGCCGAGCTTGCCGTAGATGTGTTGGGTATGCGTTCTGAGCGTGTTGAGTGAGACTCCAAGTGCGCGGGCGATGTCGGGTCCGCCCAAATCCGTGGTCAGCCACTTGAGAACGCTCAATTCGCGCGCACTCAAGCCTTCACCTGTAGGTTGGACCCTGCCGCCTTCACCCTCAAAGGGGCGGAACGCGGCAAGCAGGCCACGGGTGTAGGCCGGGAGGATTCCACGCTTCACCGCGCGGTGGAGCAACGGAACCAGCCGGGAGCCTCCGCTCAGGAAGACCCGGATGTGGCCTTCAGGCTCGGCCAGCTCGAGGGCGCGTGCCAGTGGAACGAGCGCTGTCGCCGTCCCGGACTCGTCGTCTGGGTCGTGGGCCAGTGCCTGCAGGGTGAGGATTTCAATGAGGGTGCCGGTCCGTCCACCGGCGGCAGCCGCCTCTTCCAGGCGCGTCAGAAGTCCCAGCGCACCGCGCCGTTCCCGGTCGCCCCGCGAACTGGCGAGGCGCGCGCGCGCCCATGTGAGGTGCGCAAGCTCCCGAACGAACGGCACGGCGTCGTGGGGGGAGACGCTCCATTCCCGGATGATGGCCTCAGCGGCCTTCACGCGGCCTTGCAGGAGCAACACGCGTGCCCTTGATGCGGACACGAGGCGTACATCTGGAAAGAAGTCGGGCACGTACCGGCGCCCAGCCTCCTCAAGGAGGCGAAGGGCCTCGTCCAGATTTCCCTGCTGCACGTGCATCCCTGCCAGGGCCATGGGCTCGCGCCAACTGTGCTGCGGCAGTCCCATGTGGACGCCAAGCGCCTCACTCCGCTGGAGGTGATGCTGGGCGCCCGCCAGGTCGTTCCACTCCTGGTGGAGCCCACTCAGGCCCACATGCATGTCCGCCGCGCCTCGCGCGGCCGCCTGCCCAGGCGGGCAGGCGAACTGGAGGCCTCGTTCATACGTGCGTCTTGCCTCCTGCAGGTGGCCCTGAACGATGAGAATATCGGCCTGGGCGCGCGCCGCTCCCACGGCGTCCGGCACATGACCCGCACGCAGCAAGAGGGTCTCCCCTTCCGCCCAATGAAGGCGCGCTGCCTCGAGGTGCCCGCGGTGCAGGGACGTCAAACCGAGGAAACCTGCCACTGCACCGCGGGCGAGGTGGTCATCCTCATTGGAAAGCCGGAGTGCCCACTGCGCATGCCGCTCCGCCTCGTCCACCTCGCCGAGCGTCATGGCGCTGGCAGCGCGGTAGATTGCAATCTCCACAGGCAGGTGTGGACGGTCTTCCACGCGGCGCACTTCCAACCAACGTTCTGCTGCGCTTAACCTCGCCTCGACGCTGTGCAGGTCCCCGGTTGCCAGCAACGCTTTGGCGTAATGCACGTTCAGGGCCGGGCGGGAGCGCATGAGCTCCTCGGGAAGGGCTTGGAGCCAGCCCAGGACGGCGCCCTCCCGGAGGTCTCGGCGCAACTCAGGAATGATCCGTTCGAGCAGGTCGGCCGCCCGCTCAAAGTCTTCTCCCGCGAGGGCATGCCGAACTGCATCGGCGAGCAAATCCTGCTGTTCGAACCAGGTGCTCGCGCGGCGGTGTAAGAGCGGCACCCGTTCCGCCTCTTCGGCCCGCAGCCGCGCTTCAAGTGCTTCGGCAAACAGGCGGTGGTAACGGTACCAGCGGCCTGCACCGCCCAGAGGAACGAGGAAGAAGTTCTGCCGTTCGAGCGACTCCAGCCGCTCCTGGCCTCCTCCCTGTCCGCTCACGGCGTCGCACAGCGGCCCGTTCAGCCGCTCCAGCACCGCAGTGTGCAGCAGGAACCGCCGGACGGGTTCGGGTTGACGCGCGAGGATCTCTTCAACGAGGTACTCCAGCACGTACGTGTCGTTTCCAGCGAAACCGTGAATAAATGCGCTTCGGTCCACGCGGTGCTTCAGGGAGAGGGCCGCCAACTGGAGCCCGGCCACCCAGCCTTCAGTGCGTGCGTCGAGGGCAGTCACGTCCTCGGGGGACAGGCCAAGTCCCATGACCCCATTGAGGAAGGTTGCCGCCTCGCCCAAAGTAAAGCGCAGTTCGGAGGCACCCAGTTCACTCAGTCCATTGCGCACGCGCAGACGAGCGAGGGGAAAAGGTGGAGCCTCCCGCGTGATGACGATCAGGTGCAGTTGCGGAGGTTGATGCTCGAGGATGAAGTTGAGCATGGCGTGCACCGATGCGTGGCGAATGACGTGATAATCGTCCAGAACAAGAATGACGGGCTCCCGGCGCCGACCCACGGCGTTGAGCAGTGCGGTCAGGGTGTCGGGTAAGGGGAGCGGTCCAGCGGGCTGCAGCGCCTCCTCCAGCTGTTCAGCCAGCCCTGGGGTCACCACGCGTAGGGCAGCGGTAAAGTACGCCGCAAACCGCTCCGGATCATTGTCTTCGTTGTCGAGCGACAGCCAGGCGACGGGGCGCGGCGACGCAGCAGCCCAAGCGCTGACGAGGGTGGTTTTTCCTGACCCCGCAGGCGCCAACACAAGACACAAGTTGGCATAGAGGCCTGCGTTCAGCTGGTCTTCAAGGTGAGCGCGCGTGACGAGTGACCGCCGCGGCTGCGGTAGGTAGATTTTGGTGTCGATGATAGGGGAAGTCACAGGGGGAGTTGGCGCCACTGGGAAACTGGGGACGGCCCTGCGCCGCCCTGCGAGAGGCCTACTGTACAGCCTGGTAAAGGCCATGTGCCCGCGGTATTGCAGCCTATACGGACTCCGATTGAACCGTTTGCAGAGAGATTCGGTCCGAGCAGAGCGAGAAGGAGAGAAACGGGTTCCGGGTGTGGAGGGGCACCCCAGCGGTCTTCCGGTTTGTTAATGAAACAGACGGCACCCGTCTCAGCCCTGAACCTCGCCTCGAAATTGTTGCCACTGGACCTCCCTGAGGTCCAGTCCCAGTGACGCTTTGGCCGGCATGTGGGGTGGCCGCTCCTCCCCTTCAGACAAGCTGTACTGCGCCACACCACCAGAACCCAGTCGAGCAGTCCACGGAGCGCCAGCGCCCGAATGAACGCTTGCCTCACCAGCGCCCGCGCCAGTGGTGCTCCTCCCTCTGTGGAGGTTCGCCTCGGCGGGTCATTCCTTTGCGGTCGCGTCTCAAATCAACCTCGGCATCAACAGATCTGGTCGGGCGGCACGCTGCCCGGGTGCGTGAACCAAGCCGGCTGGGTCTCCAGCGCTTCGGGCCGCTGCACCGAGCTGCTTAGCGTCAGTGTGCGCTCCACCGCTGACGCTTCCAGCGTGGTGTGCATGATGTCGAGGATGTGGAAGGCAAGGTCGCCGCTTGCCCGGTGGGATGTGCCGTGTGCGATGGCGCTGAGCATGTCGGCCAGACCAATGCCACGCGCGTTGGTCTGGAAGGGGCGCTTGAGTTCCACCGTCTCCCATTCTTCCGCTCCCCGGCGGCGAAGTCTGACCGGACCGCCGAAGGTGTTGGGATCGGGGAGGCTGAGCGTCCCCTCCGTGCCGTACAGCTCCATGCGCGGCAGTTCGCTCGCGTGCGCGTCGAAGCTGGAGATGAACGTCGCGGCCTGACCTCCCTCAAAGGTCAGCTGGGCGGTGACGTGGGTCGGCGTGTTGACCGAAATCCGCTCCCCGCGGCGAGATTCGTGGCCCGCCACCCGCTCTTCCAGGGCACGTATGCCACTGCCACTCACGCGCTGCACCGGTCCCAGGAGGTGGACCAGGGCCGTCAGGTAATACGGTCCCATATCGAACAGCGGGCCTGCGCCCCGCTGAAAGAAGAACGCCGGGTTGGGATGCCAGCTCTCCGGCCCACTGCCCATCATGAAGGCAGTGGCAGCAACGGGACGTCCAATGGCGCCAGCATCGAGCAATTCGCGCGCAGTCTGAAACCCGGCGCCGAGGAAAGTATCTGGTGCGCAGCCGACCCGCAGGCCACGCCCGGTAGCTTCGCGCAGGATGGCCAAACCGTCTTCCCGCTCAATGGCCAGAGGTTTCTCGCTGTAGACGTGCTTCCCGGCGCGCAGAACTTCCATGCTGACCTCCGCGTGTGCAGCGGGTGGGGTGAGATTCACAACAGCGGTGATCTCCGGGTCAGCGAGAAGCTCATCCCGCGGTGCAGCTTGCGTTCCGTACTCCACAGCCCGGGCACGGGCGAGGTCGAGGTCAAGATCGGTGACAGCCCTGACTTCGAACAATCCGAGTTCACGGGCGACTCGGAGGTAGGCGGCACTGATGTTTCCGGTGCCAATGATGCCAATCTTGTGGGTCATGGTGCCGTCCTTGGGTGAGGGGGGACGCGTGTGGTGACCTGAGCACTGGTTCTCAATTCAGGTGAGGCAGCTGGTGTTGGGAGGACACGGCCTGAACGGAAGGGAGCAACTCCGAGGTCCGCGGATCACTCCCAGGAGGACAGGCCTTCCTCGATCAGACGCTTGGCACTCTGCTCAACGTCGGCAAAGACGTCTCCTGCACTGCGGTCCATCTCCAGCACGTGCCACTGTGCAGACGGCGCAGC
This sequence comes from Deinococcus hopiensis KR-140, assembly GCF_900176165.1. Classification (NCBI taxonomy): domain Bacteria; kingdom Thermotogati; phylum Deinococcota; class Deinococci; order Deinococcales; family Deinococcaceae; genus Deinococcus; species Deinococcus hopiensis. Next base: position 225,325 of record NZ_FWWU01000007.1, on the reverse strand, counting down.
GAGGAGCGCCGCGCGGTAATCCACCACGCCACCGCCCAGCGGCACCTGATCTCCCTCCTGCGTTGCAGGGCCATCCTTGATGTGGAGTGCCAGAACGCGGTCCCCAAATCGCTCAAGCAATTCAACGGGGTTTTGCCCTGCTGTACGTACCCAGTAGGTGTCCATCTCGAGAAACACCGCCGGGTCGAGCAGGTTGAGGAGGGTCTCATAGGCGGAGTGTCCGTTTTCCAGTGTGTTCCACTCCCAGAAGTGGTTGTGGTAGCCGATGCGAATTCCCCGTCTGCTCGCATTCTGAGCAGCTTCGTTCATGGCGTCCGCGAAACGCTGCGTACTGCCGAGCGTCGAGAGGGCATCCCGATCGAAGCCGTGCACTTCACCAGACCATGAGGCAAAAGCCAGGTTGGCTCCTATCAATTCCAACTCGTCGAGGATCGCTTCTGTCTCGGGTCCATATGGTGCAGCGGAGTGAACGGACGAGACCCTCAGGCCATGGTCGTCAAGCGCGCGGCGTGTCGCAGCTGCCGTTGCCATTCGCGCATTGGGGACCTGCTGGCGGTTACCTATACCGAAGGGCTCGATGTACTTGAAGCCGATCCCGGCCACCTGCGCGATTGTGGCCGAAGGGTCTGCTGGGTGAGCGTTGCGAAAGGTGTACATCTGCACCGAAAGGGTGCCCCGAGGGGTGTCCTGGGCGTCGGTCATGCGCAAACCTCCGAGAACGTGGGTTCTTGTGGGAAATGAGGCGGGTGGGCTGCGGCCGAATGGAACGGGCAAGAAGAATCGGTAACGGCTCAGCGTGAAAGTGTAGTGTCCTCCTCACCTGCCTTCAGGCCATCTGCTGCTTTGCGCTCCCCCCAGTCCAGGGCAGAGTCGTTCCTGCGGGGCCATAAGGGCGTCGAGGTGGTCCTGTGCGGCCTGCAAAGCCATTATCACCGGACGCACTGGCCGTGCGGATACGGCCGGTTCCCGTTCCTCCTGTACAGCAGCAACACCCCTGCGCCCTGCTCCAGGACCGGACGCCTTGGATGAACAGGGCGGCCGGGTCCGCCTCGCCGCCCTGTTCTCCGGGCGCCGTTCCTTGCTCTTCGGCCCCGTCCTCGTTCATCGGCCGGCGCCCAGACACTCAACGTACGTAGGAGGCGCCATTGAGGTCCAAGGTTGCGCCCGTCATGTGCCGAACCAGGCCTGAAGCGACGAAGGCAATCGTGTTGGCGACTTCTTCCGGAGGGACAACCTCACCCAGGGGAATTTCACGCGCAATGGTGTCCGCATGCGCCTCGATATACGCCTGCGCCATATCGGTGCTTACCCAGCCGGGCGCAACAGCGTAGGCCAGCACATTCTCACGGGCATACCCCCTGGCAATTGAGCGCGTCAGTGCAATAACGCCTCCCTTTGAGGCCGCGTAGTGCATCGCGTCGGGATTATCTCCCCGAAAAGCGGCTCGGCTGGCGACGTTCACGATGATTCCGCCCCCACGCTCCCTGAAGTGCAAGATGGCTTCACGGCAAAGATCTGCTGTGGCGACCAGGTTCACCTGCAGCGTGCTGGCCCAGGCAGCCGACCATTCACCCACCGGATCGTCAACGGTGGCCGTGGGAGCAATCCCGGCATTGTTAACCAGCACGTCCACGCGCCCCTGCCACGCAGCGGCTCTTTGGAAGAGTTCAGCCGCCGCTCCAGGCTGAGAGAGGTCAGCGCCGAGTGGCAGGGCATGGTCGTGACCCAAGTCCTCTACGAGCACCTGAGCTTCCGTAGCATTCCGTCCGTAATGGATGATGACTTGCGCTCCAGCATGGGCCAGTGTCCGGGCTGTCGCAGCACCGATACCGCGTGAGGCTCCCGTTACGAGAATTACTTTTCCAGTCAGGTCCGCCATGGTGCTTATTGTCTGACAGGGACATGTCCCTCTCGTGCCGTGGACGTCACTGAGGCCTAGACGACGGGAAGCAAAAACACCTTCTGCGTTGGAATGTCTCGCTTCGACACGTGAGCAATGCCCGATTTGCCCGGGTAAAAACTCGGCTCTTCTTTTGCATGGACGCCCGACTCTCAAATCTTTCCCGCCATACTCGGCGGGCTGTTCCCCGCACCACCGATGAAGCAGCCCAACAGAAGTGCTTTTCCTCCGGAACGGGGCCATGCAGGGGCGGCTTGAGAATCAAGTCGCCCACCGCGCTACACCGGCCTCGCCGAGGTTGGGTTGCCAGAACCGGACCGAGCAAGGCAGGTTCCGGGAGAAAAGTTGCGAACCCTTCGCGCTCCCTCCGCTCGTATGTGCCCTGCCTCAACATCCTTGGGGCAAAAGCGCACCCGCTAAACGTGCCTTGCACCCACGATGCTCGTATGTCATCCGTACCCGTCGTTGTGATCGGGGGATCTGCCGGAGCGCTCGTTCCCCTCCGTGAGATCACCGCGAATCTGCCTCAGGACTTCCCCGCTGCTGTTCTCGTCGTTATTCACGTCTCCCCGGACTACCCCAGCCATCTTCCCGACATCCTCAGCCGCAGTGGTCCCCTCCCTGCCCGGCACGCCGAGCAGGGCGAGGCCCTGTTGCCCGGTCAGATCTACGTCGCGCCTCCCGACCATCACCTGCTGGTCGCGGCCGACCGCGTGCGCCTGTCACGCGGGCCGAAGGAAAACCGTTCGCGGCCCAGCATTGACGTGCTTTTCCGCTCCGCTGCCTACACGCACCGCCCAAACGTTGTTGGCGTCCTGCTGAGTGGCATGCTCGACGACGGTGCGTCCGGCCTCTGGACCATCAAGCAGCTGGGGGGACGAGCGATTGCGCAGCATCCCGAGGACGCTGAGTTTGACTCCATGCCGCTCAGCGGCCTGAGGATCGTCACTGTGGACGCCATGCCCTACGCGCGCGACATCGCCCCGACCCTACAGCGGCTGCTGGGTCCGTCCGTCCCCCCTCAGGAGATCCAAGGCATGAATGACGAGGAATGGCAGCGGCTGGAACTGGAAGTCGGCATTGCCAGCGGGGACAACGCCTTTCACTCCGGCCTGCTGACCCACGGGTCACCGTCCACCTTTACCTGCCCCGAGTGTCACGGGGTGCTGATACGCCTCAGAGAAGGCAACACGCTGCGCTTCCGCTGTCATACCGGGCACGCCTACACGGCCGTGGGCCTCCTGAGTGAACTGCGGTCCTCGGTTGAGGCGAGCCTCTGGAACGCTGCCCGGACGCTCGACGAAGACGTGATGCTGCTCGAGCACCTGGCCAAGCACCACGAGGAGGCGGGCCAGCCCGAGCTGGCCGATGCGTACCGGGCGGAAGCGCAGGACGCCCGGGCGCGGGGAGGGCGCGTTCGGCAAGACGCCCTGCGCACGGCACAGACTGGGCGAGACCGCCTGCTCAACCTGCAGGGTGAGGCACCGGCGGAGGCCGAAGGGCCCTAACCCCGATGGGCGTTGTCTCAGTCCAGTACGTGCGGCTGTTTCGGCCAGGCGAGGAAAAGCGTGGCTCCCTCATTTACGCGGCCCTCACCCCAGACGCGCCCACCGAAGCGGGTGCAGATTCGGCGCACGACGGCCAGCCCCATCCCCGTCCCTGGGAAGGCGGATTCTGGGTGCAGGCGCTTAAACACCTGAAACAGCTTGTCCTTGTGGCGGTTGTTGAAGCCCACGCCATTGTCCTCAAAGCGCAGAATGAATTCCGCCTCTGTCTCCTCGGCGCGAACGTGAATCTGGGCCTCTTCGCGGGTGGCCGTGAACTTCAGGGCGTTGCGCAGCATCTCGAGGAACACCTGCTGCATCGCGTTGCTGTCGCCCTGCACTGTCGGCAACAAACCGGAGGTGAGGGATACCTTCCGGCCTTCCATCTGCGGCCGCAAGTCCTTCAGGACTTCAGAAAAGACGCGGTTGAGATCAAGTGGCGTGAGCCGCAGACGCCCGTGGCTGGCCCGGGTGTACTCCAGGAGCGCTGTGGTGAGTTCCTCCATCTGCCCGACCGAGCGGGAGATGAGTTCAAGGTGCTTGAGTGACGCCTCGCTGTCTTTAACCACGTCGCGCTTCAGCAGTTCCCCGAAGGAGGCGACGCGCCGGAGCGGGGCCATCAGGTCTTCCGCGACCGCCACCGCCACGATCCGCAGTTCGGTGCTCAGCTCCCGGATTTTGGCCGTGCGTTCCGCGACCCGCGCCTCCAGCGTCTCGTTCAGCCGCAGCAGGTCCTCCTGCGCCGCCTTTTCGGTGGTGATGTCCGTCACCGCAACCAGGCTGCCCGCCGGCGCGTACGCCTGGCCTTCCAGCCGCACCGGAAAGGTGGAGCCGTCGCCACGCTGCAGGCGCAGTTCTGCGACGAGCTCCTCCTGACTGGCGTGCAGGCGAGCCAGCAAGTGGGCCAGGGTGGTGCGCGAGTCTGGAGCGGTGAACTGGGCGAGGCGGCGTCCCAGCAGCCGGGATCCCTCTGCCCCCAACATGCGGCTGGCCCGCAGGTTCGCCTGCACAATCGCACCGTTCCCGTCCAGGGTGAAGTACCCGACCGGTGCAAAGTCGTACAGCCCGACGTATTTTTCGTGGGCTTCCTGGAGCTTCTGGACCGTACGCTGCAACTCCTCGTTTTGCAGCTCCAGCTCGATCTGACGCACCGAGAGCTCATGACGGAGGGCTTCCGGCGTCTCAACCAACGGCAAGACCTCAGGAACTGCGTCTTCGAGTTTGAGCTCAGCCTGCTCACGCAGCTTCCGTTGGGCCTGCTCGTTCTTTTGATCGTTCATGACACCTTTCACCGCAACAGCAACAGGCCTCTCCTGCACGCTCCAGACCAGATCTTATAGGAAGAGACGGAAGAGTAGCAGAGCACGCACGTGCTTCTCCCGTCACCCCGCGCGTCAAGGGAGGTGTCGGCACGTCCCGCGACCATTCGGTGTTCTCCGCAACCACTAGAGTGAGTCGTCCGCTTGGAGCCGTTTTAAGACGGAATCCCTGCGACATGCCCCTCCGCACTTCTTGATAGGACGCCCATGCCAGATGAACTGACGCCCACTCCCCTGCCCACCTCCACCCAGCCCTCCGCCATCGTGGGAATTGGGGGCTCCGCCGGCGCGCTCGACGGTTACGAACGGTTCTTCCTGGGATTGCCGCCTGGCAGCGGCATGGCCTTCGCGGTGGTTTCGCACCTGAGTCCAAACGGGGAAAGCCTCATGCCGGACCTGCTGCGCCGCTGCACCTCCTTGCCCGTGGTGGAGGTCGAGGACGGCATGCCTGCCCTTCCGGACCACGTGTATGTGGCGCCCGGTGGGTTCAGCGTCCTCATCCGGAACGGAACGTTCTTCCTGCGTGAGTCCGACGAGGCTCAGGGTCACACCATCAACGTGTTTTTCAGCAGCCTCGCTGCTGATCAGGGAGAGCGCTCGGTGGCGGTGATTCTGTCGGGCATGGGTACGGACGGCACGCGCGGCCTCCGGGCCATCAAGGACAATTTCGGCCTTGTGCTGGTGCAGTCCCCGGAAACCGCGGACTACCCGGCCATGCCGGCCAGCGCTGTTGCCACGGGCCTGGCCGATCACATCCTGCCACCGGATGAACTCGCGCCGCGCCTGCACCAGCTCGTCACGCACGAACGCCTGTTGCAGTCCGAACCGGAAGCGGTCTCCAGCGCGGACCTCCAGAAGGTCCTGCTCCTCGTGCGGGAACGCACCGGGCAGGACTTCAGCCGGTACAAGGCGGCCACCTTGCTCCGCCGCATTGACCGGCGCATGAAGGCCCACCGGTTGGGCACCCTCCCGCAGTACCTCGGGCACCTCCAGCAGAATCCGGGTGAAGTCGACGCCCTGTTCGACGACCTCACCATCAACGTGACCAGCTTTTTCCGTGATCCTGAGGCGTTCGACCTGCTCAAGGTCCGCCTGCGGAGGTCCCTCACCCAGGAGGAACGCGGCGAAGAAGCCATTCGCGTCTGGAGCGTCGGCTGCGCGAGCGGCGAGGAAGCCTACAGCATTGCCATTGTGCTGCACGAGCTTATTCAGGAGCCCAACTGGACGGGTCCCGTCACGGTTCAAATCTTCGCCACGGATATCGACCCCCGCTCCATCGGGAAGGCCCGCCTGGGCCTGTACCCCCGCGACCTTGAGCAGACGGTGGCTCCTGAGCGGCTGCAGCGTTACTTCTCCCTCGGGGAGGGCGGTTACCAGGTCAGCAGCCTGATCCGGGACATGATTGTATTTGCCCGGCATAACACCTTTGGTGATCCGCCCTTCACGCAGTTGGACCTGCTGTGCTGCCGCAACATGCTGATCTACCTGAACGCCGACTTGCAAAAACGGATTCTCTCGGTGTTCCATTACGCCCTCAAGCCGGGCGGGCTCCTGTTTCTGGGGGCGAGCGAGACGCCCGGACTTTCCGACGAGCGGTTCAGTCCTCTGGATGCCCGCTGGAAACTCTATCGGCGCAGGCCGGGAGCCTCCGGCACGCTTCCCATCGAAGCGGGCTCAAGCGGTCCGGGCCACTTTCCCCATCAGGGTTTGCCGCCGCGAGCAGACCGCCGATTACGCACCGTGAACCTGCCGCAGCACATCCAGCGGCTGCTCCTCGCGAAGTACGCTCCCCCGTCCGTGGCGGTGAACGCGGAGGGGAACATCCTGTACGTGAACGGGCGGACGAGCCGCTACCTCGAACTGCCGTCCGGCAGCAGCGGTACGAACAATGTCCTCGACATGGTGCGGGACGGACTGCGTTTCGAACTGTCCTCCGCCATACGCCGGGTGCTGAAGGAACAGCACGCCATTACCCTTCGTGACGTGCAGACGGGCGAAGGGCAGCAACCCTACCTGCTGGACGTGACGGTGCAGCTCATCTCCGCTCCGGACGTGCAGGAGGGAGAACCCACGCTGCTGATCATCTTTGAGGAGCGGCCCGCGGAGGACACGTTGGAGGCCGCGCCCGAGCAGGTGGATCAGGTCCAAGCCCTCGTGCGGGAACTGCACCACCTGCGCGAGACGCTGCAGACGACGCTGGAAGAGAACATCACCTCCACAGAGGAACTGCGCAGCACCAACGAGGAGTACCAGACGACCATCGAGGAGCTCAAGAGCACCAACGAGGAACTGCTGACCTCCAAAGAAGAGCTGCAGTCCGTGAACGAGGAACTGATCACCACGAGCGCCGAGCACCAGGGCATCATTCACGACCTCGCGCAGGCGAATGACGACATGAAGAACTTGCTGGAAAGCGCCGGAATCGCCACCCTGTACCTGGGCAACGACCTGCGCATCAAGCGCTTCACGTCTCAGATCACCCAGGTCATGAACCTGATCCCGACCGACATTGGGCGGCAGTTCAGCGACATCAGCGTGAAGCTCAACGGCACAGACTTCGGACACCACGTTCGGCAGGTGCTGAGTACCCTCACGCCGCTCGAAATGCAGGTCCGCGCAACGGACGACCGCTGGTACCTGATGCGCATCAGCCCGTACCGCACCTCCGACAACTTCATCGATGGCGTCGTCATTGCCTTCACGAACATCGACGCGGTCAAATCGCTGGAAGCGAAGCTCAACCACTCCGCGCAGTACTCGGAGGCGCTGCTCAACACCATCCTCACGCCGATGGTGGTCTTCGACGACGAACTGCGGGTGGTCACCGCCAACCGCGCCCTGTACAGCCTGCTGCGCGTCTCCCCCGAGCAGGCCCGCGGGCAGCGGCTGTATGACATCGGCAGCCAGCAGCTCAACCAGTGGGAATTGCGCGAGAAGCTCCGCGACATGGTCGCGGTGGATATGCCGCTTTCTCAGTACATCATCGACCTGGACATGCCTGGGGTCGGCATACGGAAGACGAAGGTGGAGGCGTGGCCCGTGCTGGACTCAGGCGGCGTGCAGGCCCTACACCTGATGACCCTGGAGGACCTGACGTCGGTCTTTTCCAAGGTGGCGCAGGAGGGAGAAAGCTTTAGGGGGGACGCCAGGGAGCAGGGCCAGTGACGGGAGACTTGGTGTCGGGAAGACCCAGCGCGGCCTCATTTGTCCAATCGGGCGTCCCGCTTGAGCTGCTCCTGAATCCGGGCCTCCGGTCCTGACCACGTGCTCAAAAATGGTGCGGCCCCGGAGCTTCAGCCCGTGGGCCCTGCACCAGTAGGACTGTGCGGGGTGAACCTCACCGTTGTTCCGCAATGCCGCACCAGTGTTTTTCAGCAGTGTGGTCGCTTCCTCCAGCGTCCGCATGGTCCGCCATAAGGTCTCCTCAACGTGCTCGGTCACGCTAACGAGCAGGGCATCCGGGGTGTAGGCGTGCCCGGTGTGGCAATGGTACCGGGCCCCCTCTCCTTGAGCTCCGCCAGCACGCCGCCGCAGACCAGGCAGGTTTGGGGCGTGAGCTGCCCGAGCGCCATCACGCCCTTGCGAAAAGCGTCGCTGCCCCCCAATACTGACCTTTATCTCGACGCGCCGCCGCTCGTCCTCGCTGACCGTTACCCCTGCCCATTTCAAACGGGTTCACCCAGGAGGCGGACGAGGAGCGCACCGAGGTCGCGGGCGCGAACGGTATGTTCCACGTCCATCTGGTTCAGTGCGCTGAGCGGTATGGAACTGTATTCAGCGTCTTGCACGGCGGTGGTACCGCCGAAGTGCTTGATGGTCCGCAGGGCCGAGGTGCCGTCGTCGACCACGCTGGACAGCACGACACCGATGGCCTGGGGCCTGCATTGTACCCAGTGGAACGGAAGAGGATGTTGCTGGTTGGCCGAACGCGGTTTTCCTTGGGGCCCTGCTTGCCGGTGAGGTGACAACCCTCCACGAGGAGGTGATGATTGGACGGCGCGCAGGCGCTGCGGCCTGACCTGATGGCTTCGCCGTCGTGAGGATGTGAAGCGGGAAGAGGACCGGCGCTGCTGGGGATCTCGGGGCGTCGACATGGACTGTGCGCGGGCACGTGCGTGACGGTGCAGATCCCTGCCAGGAAGGTGAAGCCCAGCATTCCTGCCTCGGGCGCGCCTTCTGGACGTTTCAGTCACTGTTCTGGGCCGCCCAGAGGACGGCCCGGAATCTCGCGAATGGTTGCTGCTTAGCGGTGCCCGCCGCCATGGTTGCCGTGGTCGTCGCCGAGCTCCTGATGTCCACCCCGACCACGGTCATCCCCCACTTCCTTATGGTTCCCCCGGTCATCGCGGGGTTCGGCTTCACGCGAGGCAGAGACAGAGGCGTTGCGGACCACCTTCTGCACAGTGGTCTGATTGGTATGGCGACCGTGACGCCCGGACTCGGTTTCGCGGGCAAGGGCGGGTGTCAGGATGAGCAGGCTGGACAAGGCGATGATGGAAGAAATGGTGTTGCGCTTCATAGGGACCTCCTTGGGTGCCTTCACTGTAGGCACCGCTCCTTTCCGCCGACATGGACCGCAGACGGGGGCAGGTCCCCGGACCATCGCCCCAGACCCCACCCGACTTTGGTCTGATCCCCAAGGGCGGCGGCAGAGGATAATGGGGCATGGCGCTCAGACTGCTCCCCGGGGCTTCCCTGTTTCCCCGGCGTGGCCCTTCGCTGATCACGAGGCCGTGGAATCTGGCGCGGCAGTACAGCCTGGCGAGCCTGCTGGTGCTGCTCCTGAGCCTGCTCCTGATCGGCTGGTGGGTGGGACGACAGATTGAGGTCGGCGTTACCCACCGGGCGGCCGCGGCCGCCGCGCTCTACGTCGAGAATTTCATCGTCACGCATCTTCAAGGTCTGAAGCGGCAGCGTTGGTTGAGCGCGCGGGAAAAGGCTGAACTGGAGCGGCTCTTTACCACCACGCCGCTCGGCCACGAAATTGTAAGCATCAAAGTCTGGGGCCCGGGAGGCCGCGTCGTATACGGCGACGAGGCGGGCCGCACCTTTTCCGTGGGAGAAGATCAGGCGCGTGCCTGGAAGGGCGAGGTGTCTTCCGACATCTCCGACCTCACCGACGCGGAGAACGTCAACCTGAAAGCCAAGCACCACCGCTTGTTAGAAATCTATGCCCCCATGCGCCTGGAAGGGTCTGACCGCGTGATTGCGGTGGCTGAGTTCTACCAGAGCGTTGTTCCCCTGGAGCGCGCCATTCGTCAGGCCCAGATCGAGAGCTGGCTGTTGGTGGGGGCGGTGCTGCTGCTCGCCTACCTGCTGCTTTTGGGTCTGGTCCGCCGGGGCAGCGACACCATCGCCCACCAGCAGGCAGCCTTGGGCGCTCAACTTGCCGAGCAACGCGCCCTGATGATCCAGAACGCGGAGTTGCACGACCGGGTGCAGCGCGCCGCCACCCGCATTGCGGAGTTGCACGAGCGGGTGATGGAACGGGTATCCAGCGGACTGCACGACGGCCCAGCACAGGATGTGAGTTATGCCTTGTTGCGGCTCGATAGCCTTTCAGCCCGCACTGAGCGCCTGGAGAGCCCCTACCGGGAACAGGCCGAGCAGGACCTGGCCGCGCTGGAACGCTCCCTCACTGGCGCCATGCGGGCCATGCGGGACCTGGCGACCGAGGTTCGGCTGCCCGCCCTCCACGCCCTGACGCTGGAGGAAACGCTGGAACGCGCCGTACGTGACCACCACAACCGTACGGGCAGCGAGGTCGGCACACACTGGGCCGGTCTCCCCCAACAAGCGCCACTGCCCGTCAAGATCACCGCTTTCCGGGTGGTGCGTGAGGCCTTGAGCAATGCCTACAAGCATGCAGGTGGACAGGCGCAGTGGGTGAGAGCAAGGGCGCTGGAAAACGCCCTGCTCCTGGAGGTGTCTGACGGCGGCGCGGGGTTTGATCCCTCGGTGATCGACCTGGAGGGCAGCCGCCTGGGCTTCATGGGCATGCGGGAGCGGGTGGAGAGCCTGGGTGGAGCGTTCGCAGTGTACAGCGCAAGCTCCGGCACCCGCGTGCAGGTCCACCTCCCCCTGACTGTTCGCTCAACTCTGGAGGAGACCCCATGACCGATCCCATTCGCACGGTGCTGGTGGATGACCATCCCCTCTTTCGCGAGGGTGTGGCCGCGACCCTGAGTGCCGATCCACACTTCGAGGTGGTGGGTGAGGGCGCCACCGCCGACGAGGCGCTACGCCTGTGTGCCGGACTGCTACCGGACGTGCTCCTGCTGGACCTCAACTTGCCCGGAGGTGGCCTCAATGGGGCCCGAGCGGTGGCCGCCGCCTGCCCCGTGACCCGCATCGTCATGTTGACCGTCAGTGAAGACGAGGCCGACGTGCTGGGCGCCCTCAAAGCGGGGGCGCGCGGCTTCGTGCTCAAGGGCGTCTCTGGGCGAGAACTCCGCGGCATCATCGCTTCCGTGGCGGCGGGAGACGTCTACGTGACGCCCGGCCTGGCGGCCAGCATGCTCCGCGACATGAGCTCGCCCCGTCCATCGGCCCGTCCGCTGGATGACCTCACGCCCCGAGAGCGGCAGATCCTGGAGGGGGTGGCCTCAGGACAGAGCAACAAGGAGATCGCGCGCGGTCTGGAGCTTACCGAGAAGACGGTCAAGCATTACATGACCAACATCCTCCAAAAATTGCAGGTCCGCAACCGGGTGGAAGCGGCCCTGCTCGCCCAGCGGGAACAGGCCCGGGAATAGCTCCATCTGGCCAATACAAGCAGCGTGTCCGCAGCCGTGCAAGGGTATCCCACAGGCGGTCTGTTTTTCAGACGACATGATAAAAGCGGCCTCGCGACGGATCAGGGTGCTCCGTTGGCCGTGTGGGTAAGCCGTTCGCGGACCAGGGTGTGCAGCTGCCCCGGGGTGAGGTGGCAGAAATGGGCATGCCGGAGTTCGGCATTGGCCCCCCCGAGCGTGTTGACCAGCGCCGGCCCTTTTCCGGAATGACTGTGGGTACACGGCGGCGGTCGGCGGTGTTGCGCGCAGTGGACCAGGCCGGCGGCAGCTGGCGCAGAGCGCGAGGTCCTTCTCGAGGAGGGGGCGGAAGAAAAGGCACCATCCCGGGTGGAATGTGCCTGTAGAGTCCTGGCTGGAGCCAGGGAGTACTGCCCCTCCAATACACGCAAAAGCGAATAGGCAAGTCGAGGCTCCTGAGCTGAAGACCCGTTCGCCCCGGAAGAAGGCTTACGACCCGAGGTACTGCTGGACCTTCACGTCATACTCTTCTTGGGTGAATACGCCGGCCTGCAGCGCCTTCTCCAGCTGTTGGAGCTTCTCTTCGTGCTCCAGGCGCTTGAGCAGCTGGCCCCGCTTCTCCTCAAACTCCACCCCATCCAACAGTCCTTTGTCGTGGCTCTCCTTCAGGACCCGGAACCGCATCTCAAAGTTCGCGGCCGGCTGCGCTCCTGAAAAAGGGTGGGCCAGCGCCGAGGGGAGACGCCCCCACAGCGGCGTGTTCCGATGTTGGAGAAGGTAGAGGTCGTAGTACCCGAGGAGTCCAAACGCGATCCACACCGGAAGGGCCAGAGCGCCTCCCGAAAGGGCAATCAGGGTGAGGGCAGCAGCGGTATAGATCCCCGCTTTGGCCGGCATTCCATTGGAGAGGTACCAGATCGGTCCGAGGGCGAAGGATCCCCAGTTCCAGGTGGCGGCGAAGTTTCCTCGGTTGCGGTCAAATTCAGCGAATGCTTTTTCGTGGTTCATATCACTCTCCGTTGCGTTTCAGTGTGCCCGGAAGCGGCCGTGCGTACATCCTCCTTAAGGACGCCCGTTTTCCTCCACCTTTCGTTCCCCACCCGCTTGATGCCTTGGGAAACAAAACGGTGGATCTGCGCCCACCATGGCTTAACGCCCACGTCCGGATGTCAAAAGCGCCACCATGCTGGCAAAGCCGCGCCGTTTGGCATGTGCCAGGGGTGTCACGCCGTCCCGGTCCGTCAGGTTGGGATTGGCATCCGCTGCGAGCAGCAAGCGAACGATCTCGGTATGGCGGGGATCACCGTCGCCGAGGAGGACCGCCTCCAGCAGGGCAGTCCACCCCAGGTTGTTCACATGATTCACATCAATACCGGTCTTGAGCAGTTCGCGCACGTACTCGACGTGTCCCCGGTCGGCCGCTGGAATCAGGGCGGTACCGCCGAAGCGATTGGTACGGGTCAGGTCCGGCCCTGCGCGCAACACCTCGCGGAGCATGCCGACGTTGCCGGTTTCACCGGTCACGAGCAGGGCATTGTTCCGGGCCGTGTCCTGCGGATCCGGGTCTGCTCCCGCAGCAACGAGCATCCGGGCCACAGCGACGTGATTCCCGAGAGCAGCGCTCGTCAGGGCAGTGCGGCCGTCCGCGCGCCGAGCGCGCGGTGAGGCCCCACGCTTTAAAAGGTTGCGGACCCCGGCCACGTCGCCCCGTTCGGCGGCCTGGCCCAGGGCGGCGTTCAGGGCGGGCTGGCCCACGCCAGGCTGGAGGGTGGCTGCCCCACCCGCGTCCGCCCATGGGAAGATGAGCAGGGCAGCCAGCAGTGCGCGCCTCACCGACCCAGGACCGTCGTGATGGCGTCGGTCACGCACTTCTCGTCGATGGTTCCGCTTGCGCCCCCTACCCCGGCAGCGCCCACCACCACGTTGTCGACGCGAATGGGCATGCCCCCGGCCAGCACGAGGAAGCGGTCAATGCGGGCGAGCTCGGCCGAGGTGGGGTTGGTGCGGATGTTCTCAGCGATGGCGGCGGTGGTGTTGCGGGCCGAGGCGCGGGTGTACGCCTTGCGGTATGAGGCGTCGAGGGTGTGGGGGCCAGCATTCTCGGCGGGGGCCACAGCGAGGGTGATCCCGGCGCGGTCCACCACGGTCGCGGTGACGTTGTAGCCTCCCTGGGCGCAGTTCTGAACAGCAAGCTGGGCGATGCGCACCGCCGCCGAGAGGCTAAGGCTTACCTGGGTCACGGTGCGCGTGGCAGCGAGCTGGACGGGCTGCGGCGCGGGCTGGGCGGCCGGGGTCGTCTGGGCAAGGGCAACGGGCAGGCCCAGGGCGAGCAGAGGCAGCAAGACCCGTTTCATTCGCCCACTCTGGCATTCCTCCAGGCGGCGGCACCATGCGGGGCATTTCTTAGGCACCTGCGTAGTTTTACGCAGGGCAGGCACGGGCTGCTCTGCCGTTCCGGCTGGTCTTCGGCACAGCTGTGCGGATCGGGGAGGCGCTCAATTTCCACCTGGAGACCTCGACCCGATGAAAGGGAACGAACACCTGACGGTGCTGGAAAGGGAGACCGAAAACGCACCGTGCTCCTCGCCGATCCCGAACTGGTCAACACCCTGCGGCGTTGCCTGCGGACCCTGGCTTACATCCAAGGCTGACTCTTCCAGGCAGTGAAGAATAGGCGCGGCAGACCTCTGCGCTATCAGCGTGGGCAGAGCCCCTGACAGGGGTATACGGAGGGTGGAGGCCACACCTGCACGCTCCATCAACTTCGATACAGCCACGCCACGGAACTCGTGGACGGCAATCTGGCGTTATCCGCAAGCGGCTGGGCCACCAGCACATCCAGACCACGCTGCGCTACGCCAAGGTCAATGACGCGACGGCTAATGCCGCGGTGCGGTGCTGGCGCAGGAGAAATTCCCAACCAAACCCCTGTGGCCGGTCACCTCAAGCGGGAGCTGCCCTCCGTAAATCCAGCTTCACAGGGAGAGGTGCAAAGTACGTTTCTTTATAACGCAACACCTGTAACATTCCTTTATATGGAGTGGTTGGTGTTCTCTTCCGCCCGCCCCAGTGGGGACACGTCAAGTGCCCGTGTCGCCCTTTGGCGACGGCTCAAGCGTTTGGGGGCAGTCACACTCCCCGGGAACAATACAGTCCTCCCGACCCGAACCTCTCGAAGCCCTCCAATGGCTTGCCCAGGAGGTTCGTCATGGCGGCGGGGAGGGCGTCATCCTCCGCGTCCAGGGCTTTCTTGGCCTGACGGACGCTGAGCTTATCAAGCGCTTCAACGCCGCCCGCAGTGAGGAGTACGCCGAGCTGGAGGAAGACCTGCGCGCGCTCGAGGCCCTGATCCAGCCCGGCAAAAGCCTCCAGGCCAAGACCCAGGCCGCGCTGGAGAAGCTGCGCAAACGCCACGCCGAGCTCGGCCGGATCGATTTCTTTCAGTCTCAGGCAGGACGAACGCTGGCCCTGCGCCTCGCGGACGTCGCCCAGGTGCTCACCGTCCCGGAGGTTCCCATGCCCGTTCCCCACGCCTCTCGCGCTGCCTATCTGGGCCGCCGCTGGGTCACCCGGCCCCCTCCCCATGTGGACCGCCTCGCCTCTGCCTGGCTTATCAAGCGCTTCATTGACCCTATGGCTGCCATCCGCTACACCATGGCCCCGGGTCCTGATGAAGTCACCTTCGGTACCCCGAATGGCGACTTCACCCCCATGGTGGGAGACCTTTGCACCTTCGAGACGCTGCTGCGCGCGTTTGACCTCACGGAAGGAGCCCTCACGGCCCTGGCCGAGATCGTGCATGGCATCGACTTGCGGGACGGGAAGTACAACCGTCGTCAAACCGCTGGCGTGGAGGCCCTGCTTGACGGCTGGGTAACCTCCGGATTGAGGGACGGACAACTGGAGGTCAATGGCCTTGCCCTCTTCGATGGTCTGTACGCTGCCCTCTCGGATCAACCCTTGGGAGAAACCCATGCTTAGCCGCCGTGCGGCTGTGCCCACCCCCGCTCACGGCATCTCTTTTCGAGAGGCCCTCGTCGTGTGGACGCGCGTGGCATTGCAGAGCTTTGGTGGTCCCGCTGGACAGATCGCGGTGATGCACCGCATCCTTGTAGAGGAGAAACGCTGGATCAGCGAGGAGCGCTTCCTGCACGCCCTGAATTACTGCACGCTCCTGCCTGGCCCGGAAGCACAGCAGCTCGCCATCTATATCGGCTGGCTGCTCCACGGCACCCGGGGCGGCATCGTCGCTGGCACTTTGTTCGTTCTGCCCGGCTTCCTCTCGATCCTCCTGTTGAGCATCATCTACGCTCTGTATGAGGAGACGACAGCCATTCAGGCCGTCTTCTTCGGCCTCAAGGCCGCCGTCCTCGCCATCGTTCTCGAGGCGGTGTTCCGCATCGGTCGCCGCGCCCTGAAGCATCCCCTCCTGGTTGTCTTCGCAGGGCTGGCCTTCACTGCCCTTTTCTTCTTCAACGTTCCCTTCCCATTGGTAGTCCTCAGTGCTGGAGTGATGGGGTACTTCGGGAGCCGTGCCCGCCCTGAAGTGTTCGCAGGTGGCGGGGGGCACGGACCGGGGAAAACAGCTGTCCTGTCCGAGGACCAAGCGGTGATTAACCGTCACACCGTCCCGCATGTATTCCCCTCCTGGGGGCGTACCCTAAGGGTCGGGGGGTTGGGCCTGGCTGCCTGGTTTGGTCCATTGCTGCTGGTCGGTGTGCTCCTGGACTTTGGCAGCGTGTACTGGCAGCAGGCGAAGTTCTTTAGCCAGATGGCGGTGGTGACCTTCGGTGGAGCCTATGCGGTCCTCGCCTACGTTGCTCAGCAGGCCGTGGAGGTGTTCGGCTGGCTGCGTCCCGGAGAGATGCTCAATGGACTGGGGATGGCGGAAACAACGCCAGGTCCCCTGATCCAGGTCGTGCAGTACGTCGGGTTCCTCGGGGCGTTCCGCCATCCTGAAGGTCTGGCCCCGCTCACCGCTGGCATCCTGGCCTCTATCGTCGTGACGTGGGCGACATATGCCCCATGCTTCCTGTGGATCTTTCTGGGCGCGCCGTACATTGAGCAGCTTCGGGGAAACAAGGCGCTCTCAGGTGGGTTGACCGCCATCACCGCCGCCGTCGTCGGTGTGATCCTGAACCTTAGCGTCTGGTTCGCGCTGCACACCCTGTTTGGCGGGGTAGCGGAACAGCACGTTGGCCCGCTGCGCCTCTACGTTCCCGAGTGGAACACCCTGAGTCTCCCTACCCTGGTGCTGTCGGTGCTGGCCACCTTGGCACTGTTCCGCTTCAAGATCGGCACGCTGCCTGTCCTCGTGGGGAGTACGGTTCTCGGTGCCGCATACGTGTTCCTCATGACGTGAATAGGACCGGCAGGAGACACTACCAGACAGAGATAAGGCCAAGTTGAACAACGATCAATATTGTGGTGAAAGGCGCAACATAGTTCTCTGGTCGTCCACAACTCCTTCCCCACCTTGTAGGCAAAAAAGGCCCCACCTTCGTGTGTCCCGAGGGGGGGGTTCCCCGTTTCTACTGCTGCTTAGAGCGTTTGTCAAAAAGAGGACTTCTTTTTGACCGAGCAGGGCGAACTTGAAGGCGCATTTGTCCGAATGGCGCCGTGAGTGGAAGGCCATCCCTCACGGCGCCATTCGGACAAATGCGCTAGGCCGTAGCACCAACTCCTTGCCTGGCGTATGGCCCAGATCATTCCCAGCACGAGCAACGCTGCTGGGACGCCGAACCATTGAGCCGCCTCTTTGCTTGGCCAGAACAGCCAGCCGATCCCAAAGGCAGCAGCCCAGATGCCGGTGAGGATCAGCATGGTCCGCATTGAGGGGGGTTTGGGCGATTTCATTGCCTTGCCAGCAGGGCATGCATCTCTGCCCGCCGCTGTCGCCCTTTCTCGGTGATGACGGATGTCCCAAAGGCGCGACCGTCACGGGTCGTGAGGCGATCAGCGACGAGAAGACCGGCCTCACCGGATGCCGTTTTGGGCTTGACCTCCTCGGGGAGAAGCGCCATCCGGTCCTGGAGACGAATGGGGCCGTCTGGCATGACGGCAATCATTTGATCGATGGTCTGGAGCCCAGCCTTCTGGCCGCCAGTCACTGCTGCGCCTTCGGCCGGACCACGATTTCGAGACCAAGCATGTCAAGTACATCCAGGAAGCTTTAAGGGATGAAGCGGAATAATAATGATTCTCAATCATACGGTTATGAGAGTCATATTTATTTAAGCCCTCCTAGGTATGATCTGTATCCTCATCATACATCTAGCCATATACAGGAATCACTTTGGTTCCGTGTGCGTCCTCTCTTGCGGGTCAGGACAGCAGTGATCAATGGGGGTTTAATGCCCAGTGTCCCGGCTAGTGCAGCGTGCGTTATGCCCTGTTGCCGCCGCGCATGTTCTGGCTCCTCCTTTATCTTTTGCTCCGTCTCGGACAGCTCGCTCATGCCAAAATGTAGTAGACGACTCGTCTATTAATGGCAGTAGACATATTGCCTATAAAGACAGCAAAAAAGGCAGGTCATCCCAGGAAAGTTTCCCGCCTCTGTGACGCCATCACCTGTTAGTTCAGGGAGCAAGTTGACCACTATCGCTCCCCGCACCAAGACCATCATCCACAAGGCCTGCGTCGGTAATGTCGAGTACAGCGTTCTCCACAGCGTGAGCACCCACTTCGTGACGCTGGGGCGGGACCACAGCGTCAACTTGGCGTGGTTGCAGAGGGGGTGAACGTGAGCTTCGTGGAGGCCTCCCGCTTGCCTGACAGCACTTCCCAGGTGGAGATGAAGAAGTCACACGCCGACTCCCACCGGGAACGCGGTCGCTTATCAGCCGCACCGTACGCTGGACTACTTGAGCTACCGCAACCACGCTGCTCTGGCCCCGGAGGTGCTGGGCCGCCCGGTGACGAGCTTAACCACGCTGAGTACAGAGGACGCGGCCCCGGGCGGGAGCGGAGAAAGTTCCGACAATCCCAGCGCTGATCAAAGGACAAGCAGTTCTGCAGCTTCGGTCCAGCCATGCCGGCGGGCGACAGCCTCGGCGGTCAGACCAGCGCCAATGGTCACGGTAGGGTCAGCGCCGTAGCGCAGCAGGAGGTGGAGCATCTGGAGGTCACGAGGTCTGCCGTCCTGAGCCTCTAGTTCTATTTGCGCCTCGATGGCCTCCATGAGCAGCGTCTGTCCAGCACGGTTGCATCTGTGCACGTCTCCACCTCGCTGCAAGATCAACTCTATGCCGGGCAGCCATCCCTGCTCGACAGCACTGCTGAGGGCGGACAGGCGTCCGTCTTCAGCAGGTGCATTTGGATCTGCACCGAGCGTGAGGAGGTCTGCCGTCATCTCCAGATGGCCGTGCCACGCGGCCAGTCTAAGCGCTTCGGTGAGCTTGCTCAGGGGAACTGGTCCAGCGGAGCATTCCAGACGAAGATCGTTCCAGCGTTGCGCTATGTCCCGTGGCATTCCCCAAAGTGTAGCTGGCGGTGGGATTTTAGGCGTTCACCAGGGAGGTTCTCTCATCACGCCTTCAGGCCTGCCCGAACAGGGTTGCCCTGCAGGGCGGGCTCAATGAGCAGGCGCTTCCCCATCTTGGTCTTGCCGGGCCGCCGTCCAGTGCAGACCACCCCGAAGCGCTTGGCATTCGTGACGATCTGACGCTGGGCGGGGTGGTACTTTGGCAGGGGCACCCCGACAGCGGTATTCACCGCCATACACCACTTGGATGGTCATGCTGCCGCTGTGACTGCGCTTCTCCGTGAACAGGCCAAAGCGCTTGCCCAGAATCTCACTGGCCTTGAGCAGGTCCTTCATGTCCTGTCCGCCGTCCTGCAGGGTACTGGTCCAGAACTCCCGCAGGTCGTTAACCGTGGCGATTGTGACAGGCTGCTCAGCCATAGTCTGCGCGCGCAGGCATGCGCCCGCGTTGACCCGGCGAAGCAAGCGGTACCCCTGATTGCCAGCGCTGGCCGGGGAGTAACCCGCGAGCTATGGCGGCCTTCAGCAGGTCAGCGCGCTGGGCGGAAGCGTTAGCGAAGGCGCAGTCCTCACCCCAAGCACCGCGCCCATCTCCTCGGCGGTTGGTTGTTTCGGTGCGTCGGTTTGCATCGGCGGAATCACCCCCTTAGGGTAAAGTGGGCGAATGGACAGAATTATTCAAGCAATGGCGATGCAGGTCTACCTTCTCGCCTTTGGCAACTACCGAAATCGCCTCGGCGGCGATGAGGAGAGACATAAAGTCGCTGCCACTCACGTCGATATGTTCCTGACAGATGCGCTTGGCGGGAACAGCAACTGGAAGGCGCTCAGCAATGAAGTTCAAGGCCGAGCGCGAGCTCAGTTGCTCAAGGACATGGAAACTCCAGCAGAATGAACAAAAAGCTGCTCGGATAGGCAGTTTTTTATTGGTTTCACTTTTTAAACAGCACGCAGAGCCTTGATCACAGGGAGGTTGCGTCCCGCTCGGAAGTAACAAACGATGATTAGACCTCTTGCGGAAGTCATGATTGGCAGGCTCGTGTCAGCTTGCACAGCGCCGCGATGGGCTGAACCCGGAGGGCAAAGCGACGCCGCCGATGTCGGTACACGCCCTTCAACACGCGGAAGATCTTCATGCGCCGGATCACATGTATGGTCCCCTGCGGGGTATGCGCCAGGACATGGTTGTCCTGGCGCTGCTCATCTGACAGAGGCGACGTAAGGGTCATGGCGTGCCTGTGGCTTCTCCACAAGCCCTGATACCCAGCATCTCCAATGAGCGCCGTGTGGTGAGGGAAACGGACGCCTGACTGACCCAACAGCTTCAGGTCATGAACGGCCCCAGTGCTCGTGGCCGTGCTGAGGATCCGCTGCGTCACGGTGCAGGTGAGCAGCTGAAATCTCACGGTGTGGCGCTTTTTCTTCCCGCGCTACCAGCAGCGCTGTTTTTTTTGGTCGCTTACAGGGCACTTCGGAGGCATCAACGGCAACGACGCTGTACACCAACTGCGCTTCCTGAAACATACGCCTCTTCGGCATCCGGAACCGCGCACTTTCGATCAGGGCCGCCTCCACGCGTTCCACCGTGCCGTGCACGGTGCTCTCATGCACGCCCCAGTCGTCACCCAGGTGCGCGAAGGTCCGGTACTCGCGCCAGAACTCCAGCGTCATCAGCAGTTGTTCCGCCACGCTGAGTGCGGCTGGGCGTCCAGACTTCTTCTTCCGTCCTTCGCGTCGCCTCAGCACCTCTTCCATCTCCGCAAAGGTTTCCGCGTAGACCCCGGTGCGTCGACGAAACTGCTTGCGATTCACTTTTAGCGTGCGTGCCAGACGGTCTCGCTCCACGCTCCCAGCTTAGCCCACGACTTTCGCAAGAGGTCTATTGCTCGTCTGTCAGTCGCACCTTTTTAGCGTGCCACACGGCCCTCAGCCAAAACAGTGACCTATTTCCGGATGACCTGTAGTACTACAGTTGCAGTTGGCGATTGGGTCCCTCAAACACGGGAATTCTCGGGAGGTGCCTGGTGACAGAAAGCCCTTGAACAACAGGTTCCTTGGGCAACTGCAACTGTAGTAGTAGAGGGCGTTTTGGAAATGGATTAGTTCTCATGGTGTCTCATTACCTTGAGGCATGCCCTTTGGAACCTACGACTCCGACGTAACGGATGCCGAATGGGAACTCCTTGAAGAGGTCTGGCCCTCTCGTCCAAAGCGAGGCGCACCTCCCACATGGCACCCTCGGCTTATCCTGGATGCAATCTTATACGTTCTACGAGGAGGGATTGCCTGGAGAGCCCTTCCGCATGACTTCCCGCCTTGGGAAACCGTGCATTACCACTTTCGTACGATGCGTCTGACAGGCGTCTGGGAACGGATCAATGATCAACTCAGACGCATATACCGCGAACATATTAGACGAACTGCTGAGGTGCATGCTGCGATCATTGACAGCCGGAGCAGCAAAACCACGGAAAACGGCGGTGTCAGAGGATTCGACGGCAATAAAAAGATCAAGGGTCGGAAACGCCATATCCTGGTGGATACGCTTGGACTCCTGCTGAAAGTCGTCGTCCACCCTGCCGATCTGCAAGATCGGCAGGGTGGACGTTTATTGGTAGAGGCGGTGAAAGGTCAATTCCCTGGTTTGAAGAAGATCTGGGCAGATCAGGGATACACTGGTGAGTTTAAGCGTTGGGCCAGTCAGGAGCTACAAGTGGAGTTTGAAGTCGTGTATCCCTGGTGGCGGCAGTTGAAGCACTATGCTCCCGACATCCTCGAGGCACAGGGAATTGACCCGAAGGCCTTCCATGTTCTTCCGAGACGTTGGGTTGTCGAACGATCATTTGCGTGGATGGGCCGGAACCGCCGTTTATCAAAAGACTTTGAGGTATTACCCGAAACGACAGAAACCTGGTGCTATCTCGCCATGAGTCGCCTGGCTCTCCGTCGTCTCGCACAGCGGTGATGTCCACTTCCGCCACTTCAATGAATTCCAAAACGCCCTCTAAGAAAGCACCGGTCAGAAAAGAGGCCCTGCAAGCTTCAAAATCACCTGCTTGAGAGACAATTATCATCAAGTCAGTTTCTTCTTAGGCTTCAGTTTGTATTTTAGAGACTGAATTTGCCGATCTTACTGGATCGAAACAAGCAGCAAAAGACCGGGTGCTACAACTCCTTAAGTAAAAACATCAGACAGGGGGCACCAATAAAGTACTTTGCCCCCTGTCTATTTTGATACTTCGCTGATTTGCCCTTGTCTTTCTACATGGTCGATGAAATACCAGCCGAAGAGAGATATTGTTGAGGGTGGAATCAAGATTCGCGAACTTTTTTAACAAGGGCGCCAAGCACGCCTTGAATCAAATCATCGTCCAGTCTCCTCCGTCCCATGTGATTGAGCAGCAGGTCCGCTGCTTTTAAAACTTGGTCTGGGTCGTTCGATGTCGAAATAACTCCCCTTAGATAGCGCTGAATGGGGTTGATGTCGTTGTATTCGAAAGGTGGTTCCAGAGCATCAAGGTCCCAGTTCTTCTCCTCACCAAACATGCCCCTACCCTACCCCTTCGTGTGAACCAGCGGTTGCCACTTTACCCACCGAAAGAACTCCACAGCACTATGAGGGGATGAGAATGGGCGTGTCTTCAGAGTCTAGAGGATGGACCATTGCTCGTCTGTCAGTCGCACCTTTTTAGCGTGCCACACGGCCCTCAGCCAAAACAGTGACCTATTTCCGGATGACCTGTACGCTGACCTCCTGCACTTCGCTGCGCTCGACGCCCAGTCCAACCTTCCCTTAGGCCGTCGTGAACTCAATAAACACGCTCCCTTCTGTTCCTTGCAGGAGGTTGTGGGCCTTCTCGACTTCTGCAGGGTCTAGACCATGGTATTCGTACATTTTCCCGTTAATCATCTCAATCCTAATGGCTGCCATGCCTCACCGTGGCCACTCACATTCACCCGTAGTTGCCAGATTCACGAACGAAAAAGGCACCTGCTTGGCGTGCTGGGGGGACTGTGGAGTGGGCCTCATCAAAAGCTCTGCCCGGAAGTCCCAGCGCCGATCTATAAAGTCACCTGGTCCGCCATCCTCGAAGCCCTCAACCTCAAAGCGGGTATCCGCCCCAAAGAGACATGAGGCCCACTACCGCGCCAGCGCCCAAACGAACGTGAGAGCTCGAGACAGCCCGAACACCACGCCCTCGCTGCCTTGGTGAAGCTTCCCGCATCCAAACAGGGACCCTTTTCTCTCACCAGGCCTACCATGGCTGCCCCCTTGAACTCGCGCTCATGTAGGGGCACTTCCACGCGATGTACCTTGACAGCCTTCCCGTCCAGGCTCAGGCTCAAGTCGGCTGTCAGGGCAGTTTTCCTGAGGTGGATTGCGGCGTAGACTGCAGTCCGTTTTCTCCTTCTCTTACGGCAAAGTTCGCACATCAGCGCCACGATAGACCACCAAATCATGCTGCCTTCCTCCCCTGCCACTCCGCATACCCCCGGTGATCAGCACACCCTGCGGGGCGTACCGCTGCGTACGTTTCTGCTGCGGCCCCTCTGGCTGCCCATGCTGCTACTGCTGCTCGTGACGCTTACAGTGGCGTGGTCCGTCCTCCGCAACGCGCGTTCTGCCGACCTCGTACATCAATCTCAGGAAAACATCACGCTGGCGCGGGACCTATTGAATGACATGGTGGATTTGGAAACGGGACAGCGGGGATTTATCCTGACGCTCGACCCTCAATTTCTGGAACCCTATACCGCGGCCCGCACGCGGTTACCGGGACATCTACAGGCCCTGCAAATTCAAGCTCGACAGGCCCCCCTTGAGGAGGACCGCCGGGCCTCGCAACTGCAGCAGGTTCAGCGGATCGAACGGCTGCTCAGCGACTGGGAGGAGCGCGGAGGTGGCCTGGCCCTCCGCCTGGCGCGTACGGACCCAGAGGCGGCAGTTCAACAGGTGCGCAGCGGCGCGGGCAAACGCATCATGGATCAAATCCGGGAGGCCATCGCTGCGTACCAGCAGGCTGAACTGACACACCAGCGCCAGTTGATGCAGGTCAACGCGAATGACTTGCGTCAGGCGCTCGGCGTGACCGTCCTGGGGGTGCTGCTGACCACCCTGACCCTGCTGGTGGTCCTCAGGCGTACAGCCACAAGCGTGGCTCAGGTACTCCGCCACCTGTCCACCACCACTCAGGGCATTGCCCACGGCGCGGTGGGTGCGCCCTTGCCTCCCCACGCCATTCACGAAGTGGCGGCCCTCGCCGAGAACCTGAGTGATGTGGGCCAGCAGGTCATCCGCCGAGAACGTGAACGCGACGCGTCCCTCACGGCCCTGCAGGAGAGCGAGACGCGGCACCGGGCGCTCATCTCCGCCATTCCCGACATCCTCATGAGCGTAAATGCCCGTGGAGAGATTCAGACATTTAAGCCCCCCGTAGACGTGGACAATCCAGATTGGATTAAAGCGATGGTGGGAAACAAAGTGCCTGACGTCCTCCCACCCCACGTGGCTGAACTGATCATGCGCGGCGTGCGCGACAGCCTGCGAGACAACCGGCCGCAGCGCGCGGAAATGACCATGGATATGTCGATCGTCACCCCCGAGGCACCGGCCATTCAGGACTTCGAAGTGCGCTTCGTACCTGCCCAGGGTGAAGAAGTCTTGATCATTTCTCGGGACATCAGTGACCGCAAGCACGTTGAACGCCTCAAGAACGAATTTGTCTCGACCGTTAGCCATGAGCTGCGGACACCCCTGACGTCCATCCGGGGTTCACTGAGCCTGATTGCAAGCGGCATCATGGGCGAACTGCAGCCGCGAGGCAAGAAGCTCGTGGAAATCGCCCTGAACAACAGCGAGCGGTTGGTGCGGCTGATCAACGACCTGCTGGACATGGAGAAAATTGAGTCTGGAAAACTTGAATTCGAGATGCGGCGCCTGGACGTGAACGCCCTCGTAAGGCGGAGTGTGGAAGCCAACAGGGCGTATGCCCAGCCGTTTGGCGTGGAACTGGAGTTCTCCCCGCAGGTTCCCGACGTTCACGTTTGGGGAGACGAAGACCGGCTCCTGCAAGTCCTGACGAACCTGATCTCCAACGCCGTGAAGTTCTCCCCGCAGGGCAGTGCCGTCACGGTCGCCACTGCGATGAAGGACGGCGCTGTGCGGATTTCAGTGCGGGACCGCGGCCCTGGCATTCCTCCTCAGTTTCGCTCGCGGATCTTCGGGCGCTTCGCTCAGGCGGACGCGTCCGTCACGCGCGACAAGGGCGGCACAGGACTTGGGCTGAGCATCAGTAAGGCGATCGTGGACCGGCACGGAGGCCGCATTGCCTTCGAGGATCATCCCGAAGGTGGGACAGTGTTCGCGTTTGAGCTGCCCCCTTCAGCGCCTGAACCCCCGTTCACCACGAATGAGGCTGCGCCAGTGGGCCGCCGACTGCTGATCTGCGAGGACGACCGGGACATCGCGTACCTGCTGCAGCTGATCCTTACACAGGCAGGTTTTGAATCTGACGTGTCGTACACGGCTGGAGAGGCCCGAACGCGCTTGGCGGAACGTCCATATGAGGCGCTGGTCCTGGACCTTCTGCTGCCCGACCATGACGGCGTGGGGTTTATCCAGCAGCTGCGCCAGCAGCCGAGCACAGCGGCGCTTCCCATCATCGTGGTGTCCGCCGTGGCGGATGAGCGGCGTGGACTGGTCAATGGTGACGCCGTGTCCGTGGTGGACTGGATCAACAAGCCCCTGGACACCCAGCGGCTTCTGACCGCTGTGCGCCTCGCCTCGCGCCGTGCTGCAGCTCAGGAGATGCACCTGCTGCACGTGGAGGACGACGCGGACCTTCGGCAGGTGGTACAGGAGGTTCTGCGCGGCGTGGCGACGGTTGCGTCCGCTCCAACCCTTGCGCAGGCCCGCGCAGCGCTACGCGGAGAGGCATTTGACCTGATCCTGCTGGACCCAGGCCTGCCAGACGGAAATGGCCTGGAGCTGCTGCCGGAACTGCGCGAAGTCCATCCGCACGTGCCGGTGCTGGTGTTCTCAGCTGGGGACCTTGACCGCGTGGACACGCAGCGGGTTGCGGCCACCCTCGTCAAATCCCGCACATCCAACGAGCAACTGCTTGAAACCATTCGCGCCCTGATTCACCCAGAAGGCTCTGGAGGCCCCCATGACTGATTCCCTGCAACGCGTGCTGCTCGTCGAGGACGACCCGGACATTCAGGCCATTGCGCTCATCGCCCTGGAGGACATCGGTGGGCTGCAGGTTCAAACCTGCGACACCGGATTCGAAGCGCTTGAGCGGTTCCCTGGGTTCGCCCCGGATTTGGTGCTGCTGGACGTGATGATGCCGGGCCTTTCAGGTCCGGAGACCCTTATGGCGTTGCGGCGCCTACCCGGTGCGGATAGGGTGCCTGTGGTCTTCATGACCGCCAAAGTGCAAAAGGGCGAGGTGGAGGAGTACCTGAATCTGGGAGCGGTGGGCGTCATTCCCAAACCGTTCGAACCCATGACTTTGGCGGACGAGCTGCGCACGCTCGCGCAAGCACACGGCCAGCAGCGGGAAACGGAGGATGAACGCACGTTTCGGGAGCAACTGCTGGAACTGAAGGCGGAGTTCTCCCAGGAGTTGCCCGGCCGCGTCGCGGCCCTACGCCGCATATGGGCGTCCATACAGCGGGGCGAGGCACTCCCCGAGGCGTTGCAGAGAGAGGCCCACCAGCTCAGCGGGACGGCTGCCACGTTCGGACATCCCCACACGGCCCACCTCGCCGTGCAGTTGGAGCGAGATCCCGCCCTGGCCTCCTCCACTCCCCCCGGTGAGACGGCGTCACAGCGCGTTGAGGAACTTCTCTCTAAACTGAGTGCGGCGGCCCAGGAGACGGGATCAACGTAAAGCGGTCAGAGCCATGGTCCTCCTGCGAAAGTGGATTTCGAGGTCATCCTGCCTCTCCCATCCGTCGCCCCCCACATCTTCTTCAGTTGGGGAAGCGGCACTCACTCTGCGTTGAGGTTCCAGCCACCTTCGTCTGTGAAGCCGGGCCAATCCAGGAGCAGGAGGGCAGGTCTCTCCACTCCTGGCGGGAATTCAACCCGTGGTGGAGAGAACGGCCCTATCATCAGTGGCCGTACAGGTGATTCACTGCGTGTCACAGAGAGGCTGCTGTACCAATCAGCACCATAGGTCCTCGTGGGCTGCTTCAGAAGTCCTTTGACACTTCTGCCAAGAGAATGGTCGGTCCCATGCCCTCCGGGCGTTCTCCCTAACTGTCGAGGTTTTTCTGAAGCGGACCACCAGGGACCGCACCGGACGTGCCGCCAGCAGCAGTATGATCCCAAGGGCAGCGCTGAGTATTCCTGCGTCTCCAGCAAAGTATCAGTTGAACGGCAGAAATGGCACCAGGCGCGTGTAGAACCCCATCCCCGAACCATTGTGAGGGCGAAGCCCAACAGGAGCAGTCCAACACCAGCGAGCCCCACTACTGCGCTCAGAAACCGCTCCTGCCAGATTACTCTGGATGGTCCATGAGGGCGCAGAACCCCTGACTCTCAATATTCAGAGGCCTGGTGAGGCGGTTAAAGAAATTCTCCGTGGCGACGGCGACCGTTAACTCTATGATTTCCCGCTCAGTGTAAAAACGCGTAAGGGTCGCGTATACCTCATCACTCACGCGGGCAGTGACTTGCGTCGCTTCCCACGCGTACTCGAGCGCAGCGCGTTCGGCTGCACTGTACTCAGGCCGCACACGAAACTCCAGGACCCATTTCAGTTTTGTGGCGTCTAGGCCCTTGCCCTGCGCGACGCGTTCTCCCAGGTCAATACAGAACGCACATCCGTTAAGCTGAGCGACCAGATGGGATACAAGCGCCTTCGTGGTGGAGTTGAGCTGCGTAGAGCTGTTGACGTAGAGACCCGTGATGAACAGATAGGGCACAGGATATGCAGGGTGGTGACTGAGCAGAGCCAACGTGGGGAAAGGCTTTCCAAACCGCCAGGTGAGTGCGCGTGAAGCCAAGCTGGCAATCCAGGGCAAACGGGCTGGAGCGGAAATTCGGGACATGGATCAACCTCCGGAAGGTCAGCGTGAGGCAGCGAGTAGCAGGCGCTGCAGGTAATCGCGCCGCTCGGTCTGAAAGGCAGGAGCGTCAATGTTCAGATGGAAAGCTGCAGCCAAGGTATGTCCGAATATCAAGTAGGCGTAGCACGGCCGGAACCATCTGCCGGACGTCCTCACCTCAAAGTGCGACGCCCTGTAACACAGCAGCTGCAGCTTGAGCAGCGGTCGCTACGTCCACGTGATACGCCTGAATTTCATTCATGTGGCGCGTTATGGTTCGCGCACGGCGAGACGAACGGGGAGGTGGCGCAGGCGTCAGGGCTGTGGCGTTGGAGTTGCGGGAGTTCGGGCGAATGGGTCTCGTAGGAGCGCCGCTGGGGCGTCCACTGGACTGTCCAGCGTGCGCATGAACGCCTCGATGTGGTCGAGATCCTGCCCACTCAGGTGCAGCGGCATGAGTTCCGAGTGCCCAACAGCAGCGGAGAGGGCCAGGTTGTAATGTTCCAGGACATCTCGCAGCGTCGCCTTCTGTCCGGCGTGCATGTAGGGCGCGGTACGGGCGACTCCCCGGAGGGGCGGCACCTTGAACTGGCCTTCGAGTTCAGGGCCATCCGTTTTTAAAAAACGCAGATTGACGCATTCGGAGGGGGGAGCGTCGCTGTATTTGCTCAGGCAGTTGAACTCGTCCCGCCTGACCAGTGGGGCCCCGGAAGCGCGGCCTCGGTCGGGTGGCAGGCCCGGCGCTGTAGGAATGCCCGTATTGTGAAAGTCTCCGTCGGTCAGCAGGGGGCCACTGTGGCAGCTTACGCAGCTCGCCCTCCCAATAAAGAGACGTAGGCCGTCCGCTTCGGCAGGGGTAAAGGTGGTCCGCATGACCCGCGTATCATTGGCCAGGACTGCCCGCACGTACCTGTCGAAGCGGGACGGGGCGGGATTCAGGCGGCGTTCGTAGGCGGCAAGGGCCTTGCCGATGTTCACGTACACCTCGGTCACGGCGCGTTGCCGGCTCCGGGTCAGCCCGTTCCAGCTGGCGCGTGCCTGGAGGTTTTGCACGGGTCCAGCGTGTTGGGGCAGGCCCGTTAGGTCAGGCAACGGGCCGAACAGGGCCTCATACCTGGCGCGGTGGTATCTGGCGATCAGCCGGGCGTACATGGTGCGGTCTCCACCATGCTCAACAGCGCTTTCCAGGGGCCCCAACGCCTGCGCCCACAGGCTGTCTTTGCGCCCATCCCAGAACAGGAAGGGAGCGTAGGCCACGCCTACCACCGTCATGGTCCGGCGACCCGTTTGGCCCACACCACGCCCCAGCGGCAGGGCGTCGCTGAACCCACGCACGGGTTGGTGGCACGAGGCGCAGGACACCTTGCCGTTTGCGCTGAGGCGGGAATCGAAAAACAGAGCTTGACCCAGCTTCACAGCGCGGGAATTGTCCGCGACCCGGTTGCTGGGGTCGGGCGGCAGGGGCGGCAAACGGTCAATGGAGAGCCCCTGGAGGATCCGGCGTTCATCGCCCGTCCAACGTGGCCCGGACGCTGCCGACCACACCGCCGAGCCACCCAGGGCAACGAAGCCCACGGTGAAAGCGAGGCCAGGAAGCCACCAAAAGCGGGGCACCTGCCCTCACTTCTCCAGCATCAAGTTGAAGCGTACGGTATCGGTCTGCTGCCCCGACGAGACCTTGAAGTCCATCACCCACCAGCCGCCCATCTGGTACCTCAGGCCGTCCACCCGGTAATTGCCGTGGCCGAGGTTGGCGTCTGCGACCGGGCGAGTGGGAAGGCCATGGCCATGCTGCGGCATGTCGCCGTCCACCTCAATCCGGGCACCTTCGATGGGCTGCCCGTCCAGCGTTTCGAGGTGCAGCGTCCAGCTATGCAGACGGCCAATGGGGATGGGCGTGACGCTCGGCGTGTAGGTGGCGCGAAACAACCGGTGATTGGAGGGCCGGGTCATGCCATAGTCCAGTCCTTGAGGAATGGCCGCCATGTGGGTGGAGGTGGCGGCGCCGCCGAGCAAGACAGTTGCAAGTGAGGCTCCGCCGAGGATCAGTAGGGAGATGAGGACGCGACGTGCGCGTGGGAGGCGGGACATAATCACCTTTCCTTTCAAACGCGCCGCGATGCTGCTGCGCGCTCGGGGGTTTAAGGTATGCGGGCGACGCCGCACGGTGATGCGTCAGAGGTCATGCAGAGGGGTCACGCCTGCCAGGAGATCCTACAGCTGTTGGGACCACAAGCCTGGCAGAGCGGCGAGAGAATACGGACCGCGTCAGTATCGTACTCAGGCCGGAACACCAGGGGTGTACCAACGCCCCGCCCAGAACTTATTTTGCGACTGCTCAGGAGGGGACCTACAGGGTAGGACGGGCCAGAATGAGAGCCTTTCAAACGACAGCGGCCCCAACTGGAGGCAACTTCAAGCCCAACTCGCTGAAGTGCTGAAACGCCTTCAGGAATTGGAAGCCCGACCGCCACAAGATGGCCAGACTTCCCACCAACCTCCTAATGGTCTGATGGAGAGGTACTTCGGGAGTTGAATGGAAGGGGTCCTTTTGGCTTCGCGTTGTGACTGCACTCTCTACGGTGCGGAGGGAAACTTATCTCCCAACTTACTTCTCTATCAGACCACTAGCGAGGATATTCAGACGAGTATGCATTTGCTGTTTAGCAAGGCATTTATGGGCCCATGCACTGTTGAAACCACTTCGTGCTGTGGGCCAGGGAAGGAGCGACCGCCCTTCAATCTGGCGGAGGAATGGGGGTACGGCCCCACTCGTGAAGCCCAGAGCCAGGGGTTCAACACGGCACCGTTTGCCCCTGAGCGCTCAGGCCTAAAGGACTGGGTCACGTCCAGGACAGCTTTGGCGTGGCCCGTGAATATTCCCCGCAGTACAGCTAAAGTGCGTCTGAAAGACGTGCTGGTATAAGCTTTTCAGGATTGTGCGGTGGAGGCGTCCCCAGTAGGAGACGGCCCTTGAGCAAACCCGGCGAATTAGCGGAGTGCTCCTCATTGCCAAACTCGACCGCCTTGCCCGCAACGTCGCTGTCGTCACCACCCTCCTGACGTCCGGAGTCCGCTTTATCTCCGTGGAAATGCTGGAAGCTGACAACCTCACCATCCACATCATGGCAGCTGTAACGGAGAGGGAAGCTCCGCTGATCTCGGCGAGGACATAGGCTGCTCGGAAAGCGCAGGGGCTCAAGCTCGGAAAACTTGATCCCGGAAGGCGGCTGGCCGGAGCGGCCGCCCCGAAGGCCAGGGCCGTCCCGAACACGCGAACCGTCACCGCTTATGCAGGGGCGCTCCGGGAGCAGGACCTCCGTCTCCGTACTCTTGCCGCCTGGGTCGGAGTCATGGCTTCAAAACCTGCAAAGCCGGCTCCTGGAACGCTGGTCAAGGCAAACGCCTGCTGGACGGGCGAAAATTACCTGCCCCAGATTCAAATGCATGATTTGACAACACGTGAATACCACCATATTTTAAGGAAATCAAGGCGGCCTCCGGGTCGCCTTCTCCTTTTCACTTCCCTCTACAACCCTTCCCATGATTAGCTGATCCGCCAGGCCGCTCTTTTCAGAGTAACGCTGTCCTCCCGGCGTTGGAGGTGCGCAGGAACGAGACAACCGCTGCCCGGTCCAGCAGCAGTTGTGGAAGCAGGAAAGGCCTTTAGAGCATTTGTCATAATAAGAGCATGAAGCCAGTGGGTGGGCGAGGATACAGTCTGGATTTGCGCGAGCGGGTGGTGGCGGCAGTCGAAGGAGGACAGAGCCGGCAAGAAGTCGCCCGGTTGTACCGAATGCGCGTCGAAACCGTTGATACATATCTGGAAAAGCAGCGCTTGGGAACACTCCACGAAGTGGGTCGGTCTTCTGGACGTCCTCCACGTGTCACCCTCCTCCACGAACAGCAACTGTTGAAGCAACTCGAAACGCATCGGGACGCGACCTTGGTCGAGCATGCGAGCATGCTCGAAGAAGCGACAGGCCTGAAGATCAGTTTTAAAACGGTGGACCGGGTGTTTCGCAAGCACCACATCACCCATAAAAAAAACGCTGGTCGCGAGCGAACGAAGTGAAGAGCACAGACAGCAGTTTCTAAATGATCTGGCTCCCTATCTCACGCATCCGGAACAACTGGTCTTCCTGGACGAGAGTGGCTTTCACACTGCCATGACACGTGGGTACGCACGTGCGCACCGTTCTGAACGGGCTCAGGGCCGTGTTCCCAGAAATCACGGACGCAATCAGACGTTGATTTGCGCCCGACAACTTGCGGGACCCATGGTCCCGTTCGTCTTAAACGGGGCTGTCAACGGTTCAACGTTTGAATGGTACGTCCGCCACCTCATCTGTCCTGCCCTACAACCAGGACAGGTCGTTGTCATGGACAATCTGTCTTCTCACCATCGAGCGTCCGTTCGGGCGCTCATTGAGGCACAGGGGTGTTAGCTCTTGTTCCTTCCGTCCTATAGTCCCGACTTGGATCCCATTGAACTCATGTTCTCCAAGATCAAAGCCGTCGTAAGAGCAAAGGCTTGTCGAACCATAGACTGTCTCATCTCTACTCTTGGAACTGCTTTGCAGGCGGTTCGCGCGCAGGACATTACTGCCTGGTTCCAGCATGCCTACCCTTCGGCATCTTTATGAAAAGTGCTCTAGAAGGGGGCCCGGGGTTCCTTGAAGGATTGATGGGCACGGTGTACAGCAGGATCACGGCAACAGAAGTGCAGGGTGACGGTCCATTGGGTGACACATCTTGCGGTCATTCCTGAGGCTACTCTGGGTCACCCTACTGATATTCATGTGGGTCTGGTCCGTCTACTGGGGAGTTAAGCGTCCGCTCCAGCATCCGCGCGGCGTGTGACGTCACGAAACCCCTTCCCTGGACCTCGTATTTCTGACTGTGCATTGCAAAATCTTTGGCTCTCCAGTTGATAGCGTCAATGTACGGAGTCCCTTTCGCAGATCCAGCAGCGATTGGGCGCCGCTCTTCAGATCTCTCTGGCTGGACTGTATTCAGAGGAAGAAGAATTCCGAGGAGCCCTGTATCACATTTGTGACGCAGCACAGCGTATATTTCCCAGTCACTGTCCAAGAGGGGACCGAGTGCTGCTCGATCTGCCGATGTGAGCGATCAATTTCCCCGATGCTCTGGTGAGGTTGGCCTTCGCTGTTCCGGCAGAGGATTTGCAGGTTGAAAGGTTCGGCCAGGCACTTCACGAAGGTTCCGCTGATTGAATTCGATCTTTCCTGGGCGTGGTCTCACACCGGTAGCGTACCCGGCAAAGGCAAGTAGATGGGGTCACAACGGCAGATTTCAACCCCTGTGCATAACATCAACGAGGTTGGGCATCATCGGATGGTGCTTCAGGCTTCTACGCCTTATACGGGATTAAGATGAGTCTAGAACGTGCTTGATCCATGGAAAGAGAGTCAGCGACTTTACTTCCTGAGGGCAACTTCTAAGTATTTCACATTCTCGTACGATTAGATCTTCGACTTCTTGAAGATCTCCTATTGTTTTATTAGCCAATGGTACTTTCAGTTTCATGACCATGGGTTCTGCCGGGGAAAGCTCAGGTGTATAGGCTGGAAATGGGGGTAGAAAAATATTGGGAAGAACACTGAGTTTCTTACTCATGTGCCACCCCGCTTGGTCGAGTAGAAGCACAATAAGCTGTCGACCCTCAGGGTAGACAGCCCGACTGCATTCTCTCAGAGCGATTTCCATTGATGGGATGTTGACGGTGGGAAAGATCAGGAATTCACTTTGGCCCGTCTGAGGTTCAACGAAAATGTAGGTGTAGAGCCATTGATAACGCCAGCGTTGAGCAATCACAGGCCGCTGCCCCGAAGCGCCCAGAGGCGTTTCAACACTGGCTTAAGGCCAAAACGTCCTTCGTCCTGTACCCAAAGGAGGACTTGCTTCTCGGGGTAAGCGGCTCGAGCAACGCTCAGCGCCGCCTCGACTTTTTTTATGAACGCCTCCTGTTCTTTGGGAGAAGCCGCCTCCGTATGCGTCGGTCGAGGAACCTGAACAGGAAAGCCAAGTCTTTTCAAGTAGCCCCAGGCACACACCTCAGTCACTTCAATCCCAAAATGCTCCTGGATGTGCATCTTGACTTTCTTGCTGGTCCAGAAACCACCCGAGAGGGGTGGTCCCTGAAGAGCCTGAAATAATGCCTCTTGCTGGTCTGGATTGAGAGCAGGATCAGACTTGTTAAACTGACGCTTATCCAGAAGAGCCTGTTCGCCGTTGGCATTGTAGGTCGCAATCAACGTACTGATCGTTGTACGCGAAAATCCGGTCGCGTCAATGATCTCTGGAATTGACTTTCCTTTGCTTTTGAGCCAGATAATTTGCCAGCGGGAGCGTTCAATAGGACGTTCGGCTTGGCGATACGCCACTTCAAGCTCTTCAGATGTATGGTGCGGAATCAAGGCTGCAGCTCTCATATTCGGAACTCATCTTAACTCAGTATTCTCAGTACCTGACAGGTTGATGTAAATGTCGTCTAGGACGTAGAAAAGCCAGAAAAAGGGCGGCAAATGGAGGTGTGATCCGTCCCAGTGCCGCCCTTTCGCATGTTGACACGTTCGCCGCGTACCTCAAAGAACGCCTCCCGCATCACCGTTCCGACACCCTCCGTCGCCTGACGGAGGTCCTGTTCGGCATCCTTCAGGCCGAGTCCACGCTGCACCGTAAGATCGCCGTTCATATCCACCGTGACGCGACGCCGAGCTCCATTCTCCGCCTAGTCGCTCGGACGTTCCACGAAACGGACCTCACGCCGCAGGACGTCACGGACGTCCTGCTTCCACTGCTCCCGACGGGCAAGCTCACCTTCGTTCTGGACCGCACGAACTGGAAGTTGGGTCAGCGCGACCTCAATCTCCTGGTGCTAGGCGTTGCCCTCGGGGATGTGGTCCTCCCCCTCATGTGGAAGGTGTTGCCGCACGGCGGTAACAGTGACATGCGGGTCCGGATGCTCCTGGTCGGTCTGCTTCTGAAGCGTCTTCCCGCTCGACGTTGGGCGGTCCTGATCGCCGACCGGGAGTTCGTCGGGCAGGAGTGGTTCAGTTTTTTGCGAGCGAGGCAGATCAAGCGATGTATCCGTATCCGGGAAAACACTGTATTGGACGAAGATCCTGCACGCCACTACTTCCAGAATCTCAAGCCGGGAGAGGTTCGTGAACTGCTCGAACGGGTCTGGGTGTACGGCAGTTGGATGCGCGTAGTGGCGACGTTCTCCCCACAGGGAGAGCGCCTCCTCGTCGCCTCGGATTTGTCCCTCTGGAACACACTGACGACCTATCGTTTGAGGTGGGGCATCGAATGTGCGTTCTCAGCCATGAAAACTCGGGGTTTGAACCTCGAGCAGACCCACATGACCCAGCCAGATCGCCTCTCCCGCCTCTTTGGGCTGCTCAGCTTGGCACTGGCCTGGATGGTCCGCGTTGGGGCATGGCGGGCGGGGCAGCAGCCTATATCTACCAAGAAGCATGCTCGCCCGGCGATCAGCCGGGCGAGCTACGGGCGGGAACTCCTGTGCCCTGCCCTTCGGTGGGGAAAAACCACGTTCTACACGTACCTTGACCTGCTTAAGTCCCCTTTTCCCGCTCCTGAACGGCAAAAAACCTAACATGTCAGGTACTGAGCTCAGTATTACTTCGCGCTTTGCCTCTGCTTCCGCTTTTTGATGCTTGAGCCACTTTTTCCACGTTTGGATCAGCGCACGCCTTCTTGTGCCTGCGAAGTCAGACTCGGCGCGCCTCCCCACCACTTGAGGGTGCACGCGGCCCAGCTCAGCCCTCCCCCGAATGCCACGAGGAGAAGCTGCTGGCCATCTCTCAAGCGCCCGTCGTCAATGGCCTCTCCCAGTGCCAGAGGCACCGTGGCGCTCGATGTGTTGCCGTAGCGGTCGAGGTTCACCACCGCCTTGCTGAGCGGCATCCCAAAGCGTTCGCACGCCGCTTCGATAATGCGGACATTGGCCTGGTGGAGAATGACCCAGTCCACGCTGCTGGTGGCCAGGCCGCTTTTTTTCAGCACCTCTGTGCCGCTCTCCACCACGGCCCGAACCGCGAACTTGAAGACCTCGCGGCCATTCATGCCCAGGAAGCGGCCCATGGGAAAGCCGCCGGGGAGTTCTGGCGCCGCGCAGCGCAGGTACAGGCTGGACGCGCCCGTCCCGTCAGAGCCCAGGGCGAATGCCTGGAGGCCGTAGCCCGCCGGGACGGGGCCCAGCACCACCGCGCCCGCACCGTCGCCGAACAAGACGGCGGTGTTGCGGTCGTTCTGATCCACCACCTTGGACATCACCTCGGCCCCGACCACCAGGACCCGCCGGGCTGTACCTCCCAGGATCAGGCCCTGCGCCATGCTGAGCGCATACACAAAGCCGCTGCACGCGGCAGACAGGTCGAAGGCCGCCGCACCGCCCAGCCCGACTTGCATCGCGATCAGCGCGGCCGTGGACGGCATCAGCGCGTCCGGGCTCAGCGTGGCGCAGACCACGGCGCTCACGTCCTGCAATCCGTGTGGGTCACGCGAGAGCAGGTCGCGCACAGCGGCCACGCCCAGGTCTGAGCTGTATTCGTCTCCCCGGGCAAAGCGGCGTTCGCGGATACCGGTGCGGCTCTCAATCCACTCGGCGGTGGTGGCCAGCTGCGCCTCGTATTCGGCGTTGGACACCACCCGTTCTGGGACGTACCTTCCCAGCGCTGTTATGCCAATGGAGGACCTCATGTCCGGGAGGATCATGCCTTCACGCTACCATTCTTTGAACGGTTGTTCAATGAATTCTGAAAGCGCCAGTCTGGAGTCATGTCCGCTGTGGCCTTCTGAGCACGTGCTGTAGCCAGGCCAGCGAGGCAGAATGCAAGGAAGACGCCAGAAGCGCCGGCTACGCAGCGCTTCTGGCGTCTGAGCGTAGGGAGGAACGCTTTAACCCTGTGTGGACAGGTATTCGGCGAGGCGGTCCCAGGTCTGGCTGATGCCCTGCAGCATGCCCATGTCGAGTACAGTTTGCAGCGCTCCTTCGGAGTTGTACTCGGCGCGGTTGATCACGCGGGTTCCGCCGGGCACCTCTTCGAAGGTCAGGGTCGAGAGGGTGGAGGGCAGATCGGGGTTGATGCCCGCGTCCGCATCGGAGAAGTAGTCGGTGTAGACGATGCGCTCGGGCGCCTGGATGTCGCGGTAGATGCCCAGTCCCCAGGAGTCCATGCCGTAGAAGTCGCCCTGGGCGGGATCGACACACTTCATGCAGTAGTGCCACTTGCCCTCTGGGCGGAAGTCGACGGTGCAGTGGGGGATTTCCCAGCCCTGGGGCGCCCACCAGTGACGCAGGTGCTCGGCCTGAGAGAACGCGGCGTAGATCAGGGCGCGTGGAGCCTTGAAGGTGCGCTCCAGCACCAGGGTGCGGCCGGCTTCGATGTTCGAGGTGATGGCGGGCGTGTGGGTTGCGGTCATGTGGGGCCTCCTGTGGGGGTGGTGGGACCGATGGTCTGAAGTTCTCTGAGGTAGCTCTCGAGGCGATCAAAGCGGCCTTCCCAGAGGGTGCGGTAGGCGCTCAACCAGGCGTCGAGGTCCTGAAAGGGTTCGGGGCGCAGGCTGCAGATGCGGCGGTTGGCCTGGGCCTGGACCTCGATGATGCCGGCGTCGCTGAGGACCTTGAGGTGCTTGGAGGCCTGGGGCTGACGCAGGTCGAGGCGGGAGGCGATCTCACCGACGGTGAGGGGCTGCTGGATCAGAAGTTCGACGATGTGCAGGCGGTGGGGTTCGGCAAGCGCACTGAATGTGGCGGCGTTCAGGAAGGCCTCCTTTTGATTGAGACAATTATACCCAAATGGGAATATTCCTGTCAATGCATAAACTAGAACTGCTCTCCCCTACCTGTGCGGCGCGGGAACACCGACACCTGACGCGTGAAGACCTCTCCTTGCATCCAGTTGTGGGTACCCCGGCGCTGGCGGGGACGCACACGTTCATCATCCCCGGGTTCCACGCCCACACCCGCAAGATCTATGCCCTGATCTGGGCCAGTTGCCCCCGGCGGGAGGACACGTATCGCCTCCCGGGCGGCGCCTTTGGCTTTTCGCGCGCCACCTTTGTGGTCGCAGCGCTGGTTCGGGAAGTCGATGAAGCCACCTGGCGCTGGGGACGCGTGCTGGGTCAGCTTCCCGCACCGTACCTGATGGAGTGGCTGCGGGCCGCCCGCAGAGCGCTGCGATGTCAGGGCATCGCCGTGTAGTTGGGGACGAATGCACTCGCAGGGGCAGCAGCGCACCAATTTTGGTTGCCTACGGGGAGCAGAGGCTCTGGCGGCTTCGCTGTTGCCCCCCGTTGCGGCAGTATGCGAGCCGAGCGGGCGTGAGGCCGAGCGCCTGGCCGCAAAGGCGACGTTCGGCGGGTCCCGTGAGCCTCAAGAGGTCCGTTGACCCCTTGGTGGAGACGCCAGAGCGGACGGTGCTTCTGCTCGCCTGTACAAGCCTACCGGGGAAAGGTCAACTGGCTTGTGCCCAGCGGCGGCCATGTCGGCCCTCAGGAGGTGAAGTTCAGCTCCCTCCTCGGCCCACTCCAAGAGGGGAGGGCCGCAGCCGTATTTTTTGAGGTTGCTCCTCGCTCAATACCCTTAGGCAACACAGTGGCAAACCCAGCCGATAACGCCCGAAACGCGTCTGCCAAGGATCATGACAAACCCGTTGCTGGAGACGAACACGCCCAGCATGTCGGCAACGATCAACCTGTCACAGCACGTAAGCAACGGTATAAGCTGGGTGTCTTCTTGGGTCAAAGTGATCTCGGTCCCCTGTACGGTTAACCTGTAGACGGTTCACAGCAGTTCGTATCACAGCAGCCCAAGCGCCTTGCCCTGGAGGGCCGCCTGCGTCCGGTCACGTACGCCGAGTTTGCCAAGCACGCTCGTCACGTGGTTCTTGACGGTGCCCTCGGCGAGGCGCAGCGCCGCGGCGATCTCTCTGTTGCTCGCCCCGCTTGCGAGCAGGCGCAACACCTGGCGCTCCCGCTCGGACAGGCGCTCCACGGGAGGCTCCGCGAGAGGCGTGGGCGACTGCACCTCGGTCAAGCGAGCAAATTCCGCAACCACCCGCGCGGCAACAGAAGGTTGAAGGACCGACTCGCCCCGCGCGGCGGCGCTGATGGCCTCCACCAGCTGGTGAGCCCGCACGTCCTTGAGGAGGTACCCCACTGCTCCAGCGCGCAGCGCCCCATACACGTCCGCGTCATCGTCGAAGGTGGTGAGGGCGATGACGCGGACGTGCGGATAGGCCGCCCGCAAGCGCTTGGTGGCCTCCACACCCCCGAGGACGGGCATGCGCAGGTCCATCAGCACGACCTGCGGGTTGAGCTCCGCCGTTTTCTCCAGGGCCTCCAGACCATTGGTTGCCTCGCCCACCACCCGCAGTTCGGGCCGCACCGAGAGCAATGTCGCCAGGCCTTCGCGGAAGAGGGCCTGATCGTCGACCAGCAGCACCCGGATAGGCTTCACATCGGTATTGTGACGCGAAGGGTGAGGCCGTGGTTGGGGGCGCTGTCAAGTTGGACCGTACCGCCGAGGGCACCCACACGCTCTCGCACGCCGAGCAGTCCATAACCCCCGTTGGCGTCCACCGTGCCCACGCCGTTGTCGCGCACGCTGAGTGACACTGCGCCGGCATGGTGCTCGAGCGTCAGGGTGACTTGCGTGGCCTGCGCGTGTTTGCGTGCGTTGGTCAGCGCCTCCTGCGCGACCCGGTATAACCCCTGCTCCACCACAGACGCGATGGGTTGAGGTGGGCCCAGAATATGAATGGTTATGGCAACGCCCGCTGCCTCCACTTCTTGCGTGAGGGCGTGTAAGGCGTCTGGGAGTGGTCCCAGGGGGGTGCGCAGCGCAGCCACTGAGCGGCGCGTGTCGGCCAGCGCCTCGCCCGTCAGCGCCTGAGCCCGTTCCAGCGCCCGTTCGGCCTGCTCTGGATGAATTCGGAACACCGCCTGCGCGGCCTGAAGCTGCATGTGCAAGGCGGTGAGGTGGTGTCCCAGCCCATCGTGGATTTCGCGGGCGAGGCGGTTGCGCTCACGCATGGTGGACAGCTCCTCTGCCTGGGCGGCGGCGGCGAGGAGCCCAGCGTTGGCCCGCCGAAGTTCCTCGGCGAGCGCTTCCTTCTCCGCCCTCACCCGCCGCTCGCCAACAGCCACGCGGGTGATCAGCACGACGAAAACGCCTGCAATGAGCAGGCCAAGCCCTTCTCTCAGGGCGTCGTTCCAGCGCATGCCCAGGTGCGCGAGCGGCAACAGGGCGCAGGCGGCCAGGGCCCAGCCCAGCGGGAGTACCTGGCTGGCCTGATTGATGAGCAGCAGCAGCAGCAAGACGTTACCGATCCCGATCCCTCCGAGGGCGACGAGGCTGACACCGAGCGCGCCCTGGAAGCAGAAGTACGTCAGATGGATGAATGGGCGCTTCCGGCGCTGCGCGGCGCGAAAGCCAAGGGTGGCAGCCAGCACATAGGCCGCGCCCAGCACAGCAGGCAGGGCTTGGGAGGCCGCAGCAGGCAACGGTTCGCTCAACGTGAGGCCATACGCCAGGACGAACAAGGCGGCCGTCCAGGTGCCCGGGGCCAGGGCGAGCGGCAGGGCAGTCGTAAGCGGTGAGGTAAAGCGCTGGTTCATCCCGTT
This sequence comes from Deinococcus hopiensis KR-140, assembly GCF_900176165.1. NCBI lineage: Bacteria > Thermotogati > Deinococcota > Deinococci > Deinococcales > Deinococcaceae > Deinococcus > Deinococcus hopiensis. The sequence goes on along the minus strand of NZ_FWWU01000007.1, from coordinate 184,595 downwards.
CTTCCCCTTAGCGTAACGTGATTGAAGGCCGGGGCATAGGGGCCGTCAGAGTCCAGCAGCGAGGCGACGCCGGTTCCAGGGCCGCTGCTCCAGGAGGCGGAAGAGGACCAGGGAGAGCGCCCCCAGCGCCAGGGGACGCAGAACCACAGTGGAGGTCCACCATCTACGCCCCCGCGGGGGTGCGTCCCAAGACCGGAATTCCAGGCGTTTGGAAGCGAGCACGGCAGTGGGAAGGTCGGTGTGGCGGGCCAGTCCGAGCAGAACCGCACTGAATGGAAAGGGCCCTCCGCTGGACCATTCGGGGCGGCGGCGATATGCCGCCGTCCAGGCAGGTGGAGCAGGTGGCGTGCCAGCAATCAGCAGTGGGCGCGACGTGGCCCACTGCTGGGGCGTGCGGCGCGCCACCAGGTGCAGGCCCGAGCGCGTGGTAACAGGGCCCTCTGGAGCGACGCTGACCAGGCGGCCTGCCAGGGCTGTGGGTACCGTGTCGTAGAGCGACGCCAGGGCCAGATCGTCGATCCCGTCAAACAGCGCGGCGCCCAAAGTGGGACGGTCCCAGCGGTACAGCAGGTTCAGCGCGGTGATCAGCGCGTCTGGGAACGTCAGGTGAAATTGGGATATGGCCGTCTGATCGAGGTAGCGCGTTTCAAGGTGTAGGGCCTGCGCCACCCGCTCGGCCAGGTCTCGCCCCTGCAGGCGGGCGATGACGCGCAGCGCGCCGTCCACGCCTGAGAGGATGCCCCCCGTGCTAATGACCGAGCCGTCATCAACGTAACGTTGGCCGCGCACCCACCGTACCGCCGGGAACTTCCGCTTGATGCGGGCGATGTCCCCCCAATGGGTGGTGGCGGGGCGACCGTCCAACAGGCCTGCGGCAGCCACCATTTCGGCCCCCGCGCAAACGCTCATCACCAGGCTTTTCCCCCCCTGGCCATGCCGTTTTATCCAGAGTCGCAGCGCCTCGTTGGTCCCGAGATGCAGCACATTGGGCACCACAATCACGTCCGGGGCCCAGCCGAACCGAGCGTCGAGCGCAGCAAAGGTGAACTGCGGCAGCACATCCAGATTTCCCGTCAGTGGAACGGGCCGCAGCGTTTCGGCCACTGTGATGACATTGAAGGCTCCCGTGGCCTGAAATACCACGTAGGGGGCGAGTGCGTCGGTGATCTCCGTCCCGTCCAGAGCCAGCACCACCGCAACCGTAGGCTTGGTTGGATCGGGTGCTGGTGACGCGAGGGTCCCCTGAAAGGCTGGGGTGGGAGGCGCTGGAGCGAAGAGAAATGAGGTGGCCGTCGTGATCCCGACCATCAGAGGCAGGGCAAGAAAGGCGACGGGGTACTTGAGGACCTGTAAGGCGCAACGCCGGTGCGTAGAGGGCAAGGGAACTCCTTTAATCCTGCGAGGGCAGCGCGGGGAGCGTGGCCACCTCGCCCACGGTATGCACCGGGCCGGGCGGCATGATCGCCCAAAAGTCATGTCGTCGGGTCATGTGTCCGGTTTCGTTACCCGGGTGTGGTGACGTGCAGCGCTACTCTCCATCTTTGTGGGGTTCACTGGACTTGTTTGACTGCCCTACCGCTTGGGTGCAAAAGGCCTGGAGGAGGAGAATGGCGTCCTGTCCCTCAACCTGCTGATGGGCACCAGGCGGTAACGTTGCTGGCATCCGCGCGCCCAGTGTGTACCCCACCACTGCATGGGAATGTAGACCCAGGATGACGGCGAGGGAGGGCCGTCCCCCTTTCATCGGCAGGTGCGTCAGGTCAAACGTCCACACTTGGTGAGGCTACGCCACCCCGAACTCACGGTCGAGCAGGTTGGAGCAGACCGGAAAGGTAGGCGCTGCTGGGCCACGCTGGTGTGCTCGTGGAGCAGCACGGCCGTCATTCGCATGTCGAGCTTCAGGGTCTGCGACAGGCTTAGGATTGTTCAGAGCGTTCCCGAGGAGCGCTTTAGATCCGGCTGGGTCCGCTGGCCTTGAACGCGTTTGCCATGGCCGTGCCCTCCCCCACCACATGGGCACTGTGCTGACTGACCTCGCGCCGCTCCAGCACCTGGCCACCGGTCAGGCGCAACGCGCCAAGGGGTATTCCGCCCTGGATCTGCTGCGCGAACGTTAGCACCTCTCCACCCGGGCGGAAGCTGTGCGCTGCGCACCCATCCAGGGTCACGAGCTGCCAATGGGTACCGTCCTTGCGTCACACCTTCGCCGTGCCGTGCAGGTCCGTCATGGGCGCCCCTCCGCCGAGCATTCCGGACACTTCGGTGACCAAGATTGCAAGGTTGGAATCCTACCCTCTTCGGAGGTGGCGACGCCCATAAAGGCGGCCCGCTCACCCCCTTTGATCGTCTCCCCGGCACCCAGGTGATCAGATTGCCCGGGACTGTGGCGCTAAGCGCCGCTGCGTCCAGTTCCCCCTGGAGCGCCCGGTGGCGCATCAGGTCGAGTTCCAGCGCCGTGAACTTGCGGTGGTAGAGCAGCGGGGCCCGCTTGACAGCGAAGATCGCCGCTTCCTCAGGAGAGCGGCCCTGCAACTGCTCGGCAAAGTCGGGCACCGCCACGTCGGGTTCTCTCACCTTCACCACCCGCTGTGAAGTCCCTGGGAGCACGGTGGATCTCCCTGCTCCACGTCCACGTACTGGTCAGAGTGCTTGATCAGGTGCATCAGGGCGTGGGCGGGGGTCTTCCCCGACTTCACCAGACGCTCGAAGAGGTCAGTCCGGGCCACCAGGACCGAGGCGGTGTGCTGACGCGCGAGCTGGCGAGAGACGCCGTGCAGGCGCAACCGGTGCAGCAGTGCCGGACTGACGGGCGAGAACTCGTGGCGGAGGCGCTGCTGACGGCCGCGGCCCTCCACCGTGACCTGCCGCAGGTATCCCCGGCGCTGCAGTTCCTCGTGGGGCCCCTCGAGGGCCCGGCGGATGACGTCCGGCCGGGTGGTGGGCAGCTTGCACTGGTCGGCCCACTCCAGCAGCCCCACCTCGTACTCGTCGATGATCTCGTCGGGTTGCTCGGGGTTGTAGCGCATGGCGTCGAGCAGCCGGAAGATGCTGCGGGTGCAGGGCCTCGACAGCGACTGCATGAATTCGAGGTTCAGGGGCTTGATGTACCCGCTTCTGAGCGACGCGACAAGCGGCTCGGCCAAACGGATGCGCAGCATGCTTCGCTCGCCGAACTTCCCCGACCCGCCCTGGTGGGTGTACTCGAGCAGCTCGATGAAGTGGAAGTTGACAGTCGTCCAGCGCCGGTTGAGATGGTCGCGCCAGCCCCCGCTGACCTCATGGGACGTGGTGTGCAGGCGGTCAAGGCTCACGCTCAACATCTCGCGGTACTTGCCGTTGCGGTGGAAGTTGGCGAGCTGCATGAGTTCCGAGACGGACAGCACCATTTCACCGTCGTGCGGAAGTCCGATGCTCATGTAGTGATCGATCAAGGCGCTGCTGACGTCATTGTCGATGCGGTGGGGAATGCTGTAGTCCAGCAGGGCCCGGCAGGCTACCCGCACCACCCGGTCGCCGTGCTCATACGTGACGCGCCAGCTGTGCTGTTCTGCCACCTAATCCTGAGCGGACACGAGGTTGAGACGCCCCCAGTTCAGGTCATCGAATCCGGCCCGCTTGCTCTCCTCCACTCCGCCTCCTGATGTTGAACAACATACTCTTTATGGAAAAGATCTTTTGAAAAAGATTGGTGAAAAAACACCACCAGGGAGACCAGACAGAGGGCGTCTACGAGAGGCTGCAGCCTCCCTTATCCCACAGGTGTGTCTCAGGGAACGCCACGGGTGTGCCTCAGCCCTCTTCTGAGACACACCCGTGGGAAATCTTTTCAACCCCACAGGTATGTCTCAGGAGAACATACCGCCGGGCAGTCGGAAGCTGACGGCCACGTTCTCCTCAGGAAGCGTCATGATGGCGAAGCAGTGCTGCTGGAATGGACCGTCCGCGTGGCAGACGGTCGCCTAGATCCGCGATAGGTGGTTCGAGAGCCACGCCCTCTGCGGACGCAGGGTCAACACGTGCCTCACCAACGACCTCCTGGAGCTTGGCAGGGTCTTCCGAACCGAGAAGCTGAGCACGAAAGCCTGGCAGAAGGTCTTCGGGCGTTCTGCCGGCAGGAACGCCCCTGGGGTGTTCTCCATGCTGCTCCAACGCAAGGCGAAGAGAGCCGGCGGCCAGGTGCAGTGGACCGGTTCCTGGGGGACGGCACTCTCCCGGCACTGCATCTGCGGGGCCAGGAAGAAGCCTCGCTCTCAACGGGTCCACACCTGTACTTGCGGGGCGGATGGGCTTCAGAGGGACCTGCGCTCGGCGTACCTGGCAAGACATACGGAGAGCGACACCGTGGGTTGGAGGGATGTCCAAGCATCCTCCGAGGGGGCGGAAGTGTGCCTGGGATCGGCCCACCAGCACCTCGGTGCTCTACAAGCCGCGCGTGGAAGACCACGGTCCTCCCACCCCTCACGGGATCAGGGCGGCTCGCTCAACCTGGAGGGCTCAACGCTCCGCCCGTTGACCAAGGCCCACATTGTGGGAGAGGGCAGATGGGCAGACGAAAACCCAAGCCTTGAAGCGTGGGCTGCTTCAGGTCTCTGCGTATGGTCTGACGACAGTCCAGGAACAGGAACAGTGCCCTGAGCAGTTGGGCGCGGCGGAGGACAAGGCCCGTAGGCGAAGGTCTGTTCGCACCGTATGGTGATCTCGGTCCGATGCCTCACGGATTTGGTATCGCTATGGTACGGCACGGATCCGTTCTGCACGATTAAGACGTGCGGCGCGGCGACGGAATCCCAGAACCTGCATATGAGGCGATTCCTCCAGCCCAATCAGGTCCATGCCCATGAAGGTCGCGAATGTGGGGCGCTCCTCTCCCCTGTCCAGCTGCTCGTATGTTCGCTTACTCTCCTTCCCGGTCACGTTCGTCTGCCACTTCTACAGTTCCGTGGCGGGAGTATTGAGGGGCAACGGGATCAGCCTCAGTGCGCCATGTCAGTTCATCCCGTCAGAAATGGTGGTATGGACGGTGCCCCTGAATAACGCAATTCAGGGGCACCACTCTGTATTGCGTTATTCAGACCCCTTTACTCACCCAGAATTTCATTGAGTTGTTGAATCAGTGCCTCTGCGCGGGTTCTTTGATCGGCAGTCAGCTTGTTCAGTACCCGAGGAGTCATCTTCTTTTTGAGTTGAACAACGGCCAGTTCCGCACCGGAGGACGAGCGGCGCTTCAGGGCACTGATTTGTTCCCGCAGTTCGAGGTGCGTGACCTGGTCGTCAACCGCGCTTCTGAGGAGGGCTGGCTGGTGTTCCTGAGGAGCACGGGCGATCAGTAGCGCCTTACTGTACTCCAGCGTCCCGCCCTGCACCGCCTGAACGAGAACTTCCGGCAGATTCAGAACCGGAAGACCGTTGGTGACGAACGACAGCCACTGCTCGCGGCCCAACTGGGTGAACAGGGCGACAAGCTGGGCCACCTGCTCCAGGTCCCGGCTGGGATCACTCCGGAGTTCCTTCAACCGCTGTGCCGCTTCCTGGGAGGTGGTGCCGAACAGTCGGGCGATCAGCCGGAGCTTGAACGCCACCTCGTCGTAGCGGTTGAGGTCCTCCCGCTGCAGATTCTCGACTGTGGCGACAAGTTCGGCCTCCTCGTCACTCAGGTCACGGACCAGAGAGGGAACTGTCTCCACCCCAGCAAGCTTCGCTGCCCGCCAGCGCCGCTCTCCGTACACAATCTCGTAGCGCTCCTCGCTCAGGGGACGCACGAGCAAGGGCTGCAGGACGCCGCGTTCCCGAATGCTTTCGGCCAACTGCCTGAGGCTGGCTTCGTCAAACGTGCGGCGCGGCTGCCTGGGGTTCGGAACCACCGAGGCAAGCGGCAGCTGGATGACCCGGGCGTCAGTAGGGGAGGTGACGCTGGCAAATTCGATGGAGCGCTGCAGCATTCTGTCCATGCCAGTGCTTGACCGGGCAAAACGGTTCTTGCTCACTGCTCGTCCTCCAGGGCAGCCCGGATCTCGGCCCAGATCTCGCGGAACTGGCCGAGTTCCACCGGTGCACGTCCAAAAACCTTCTCGTAGGCCGACAAGGACTTCACGACGGTTTCCAGGCGCGGGTGCGCGTTCAGGGCCTGGTTGGCTTCATGCGCCATACCCTTGCGGGCATCGAAGCGGTTGAGCACGATGGCGTAATTGAAGCTCGGCAGCGCGGCCTCGAGGTCAGTAAGGAGTTCCAAGGTGGTGGCAAGGCGGTCGACATCAAGGCCTGTCGGGAGCACTGGTACCAGCACGACGTCGGCCACGGTGGCAGCGCTCTTCAGGATCTCACGGTTATTGGGCGGCGTATCAATCACGACGGTGCAGCCCTCCTGGGCCAGCCGCCGCGCCTGACGCATCAATGTGTTGCGGTCTGCCGCCATGACCTCGAAGGGAAGGGCCACCCTCTCGGCCTGCGCGTGTTGCTGCCACCGCAAGGCGCTCACTTCCTCGTCGGCGTCCAGTACCACCACGCGCTCCTGCTCCTGGGCGATCGCGGCCGCGAGATGCATGGCGAGCGTCGTCTTTCCCACGCCTCCCTTGAGGCTGGCCAGCGCAATGATGTGGGGCGTTGCCGGAAGTGCCTTCTGGGGGCCCGCACCCTCGGCGGGAACAATGGTGGCGAGCGCTGTGCCGTGGCGGGTCACCACCAGAGGCTCTCCCGTAGCTTCCACCCGCCGGATCATATCGGGCAGATCCTGCCGAAGGGCCCGGATGCCGACCTTCTTCTGTGACATACCTTAAGACTACACAATGTGTACACAAACGCACAACTCTGAATTGCATTATTCAGGGACGTTCCCTCGCCTGTTTCAGGACGTTTCGTTGAAGGCGGAAGGCAACCCAGCAGCTTACCGGGCGCTTGTTTATTGTCCTCCATCATCTCACTCGGTGATCAGGTTCAGGCGGGGAGATCCCCCCTCCTACAATCAAACCACAACAAAACGGTATTCCTTGCCGAGCGCCTCTGGACATAGGAATACTGATCTCAGGCTGCGCCGTCAGCTCAGCGCTGGCGCTGCCCTTGAGGGTGCTGGCGATCTTGAAGGCAACTTTCCTACCGGCGGGGATCTAAATGCGCTCGCAGGCGCCGAGACGCATAGCGGTACGGGGGGCCGTTACCTTCTGATCATCAGGGCACACATCCTTGTGCCCAAAGGCAAGCGGGTGGGGGAGACGCTGATCGTCCGGGCAGAGCGGTTTGCCGAACGCCTGGGTGCGTGGACCTCGACGCGTGGGAAGCGGGAGGGGTGCTTAAGGGAAACGCGAGCATCTTTCCATGTCAGAGGACCTGGAGCCGGACGCGAAAGTGGTGCAGGGCCTGCAGGCGCTGGAGGTAAAACTCCAGACCGTCCGAACGGAGGTGATGAACACGGACAAAGCTCCTACCCCTCAATCATTTTCGGGAGCCACCCGTGGTCAATTTCACTGCCCAAGCGCTGCGGGAGCGAGATGGAGCAGAGGTGGGGCCAATCACGGACGGAGCGCTGTGCGGCGGGCTCAAGGCCAGTCGACTGGAGCGCGCCGCTGTGCTCAACGCAGTGCTGGTCGCCATCAAGCACACGACTTCATAGGTGACGGGCGGCTTCTGGGGTCTGGATCCCGGGATGGTGCTGTACCCGTTACGGGGGTTGCGGGGCTCACTGGTGTGCCTCGGCTGGGCAGCGTGCAGGTCACGGTCGACCCGGTGGGTGCGGTGCGGGTACACGGGGGAAGGCGCTGGCCACGGAGCACGGTGGGGGAGAGGGCGCCGGTAGAACCGGACCTGAGCCCCGTCCCGCTGAGTAGCGTGTTATTGCTCGCCTTGCAGATTCCCTAGAGGCGGCACTCCCGCAGCGGAAGAGGCGCTTCTGGGAGCAATGCGCAGCCTAAGAGATGACCAGCCACCCACCAAATAGCGGTGAGTGGCGAAGTCTTCGGCGCCAATGCTGGCGATTGCGTGGCGGCCTTTCAGTCAGGCGAAGTTCCCGGTCCGCCCCTGTTCTGCCTCTGCTCCGGTTCCTCGATCCGTGAAAGACGCTTGGGGCCTCTAACAGAAGTGCAGGGCCCTATGGCTGGCCCCACGGAGTGTATTCGGTCCTCTTTTTCTACAGGCGAAGTCGGTAGGCGCGCGACCACGCGTAAAAGGGAACGCCGGACCCAAGTTACTGGGCCAAGGTCAGTGCGCCGACGTCCCGGAGTGCCCCGCGCACGAGCCTCGGGCCTGCGCCTCAGGTCCGCCGGATAGGAGCTCACTGCAGCTTCCCTCCTGATATACGACCTGGTGAGGTGACATCTGCCTGGGCGGAAGACGCTGGCTGCATCTTCCACCCAGGCCTCAAGGAGAGAGGGAGGTATGAAAGACTTCAAGGCATTCGCAGATCAGGTCGGCCGCCGGTTCAAGACGCTGCAGGCCAGCCCGGAACTGTTCGTGACCAGCTGTACCGGGGACGAGCTCTACGCGCAGTACCTGGCCGTGTCCCCCGAGGGAACCAATCCCACGTACCGGGAGCGCACGGGGCACGACTGCTCGAATTGCCGGAGCTTTCTGCGCAACTTTGGTGGCGTGCTGGCCATCGATCCCACGATCCTCGCCGTACAGACGGTCTGGGACAGCTCAGGGTTGCCCTTCCCCTACGACGTCGTGGCCACGCGCCTGCGCGAGTTTGTCATCAGTCAGGGCGTCGGGGGCCTCTTCCGCGTCTCCCAGCCCTCATTCAGCGCCCAGAGGACATTCACGGCGGGTGAGGGCGGCCTACAGCGGTACGATCGCCTGCATGGCATGGCAGTGGCCCGTTTCGTTACCCGGAACGGTGGGCAGGTGGGCGTCCACGAGACCCCAGTGCAAGTGCTGCGGGACAGTCTGGAGCCCCTGGAAGTGGAGGCGCTGGATACGGTGCTCGATCTGATCGCTGCCAAGCAGCTCTACCGGGGCGACGAGCACTGCCGCAAGGTCGAGCGCTTTCGGGCCGCGCAGAAGCACTACCATGGTCGAGGACGCCATGAAGACCATCGAGGCGCTTGGCATCAACGTCTCCCGGCGCATGGCCCGGCTAGAGGACGTGTCGGTGAACAACGTGCTCTGGGTCGACACCACCGCGCGCCCGCTGATGAAGGACGGCCTGGCGGGAATGCTGGCCGGAGCGGTGAGCGTAAAGGCCCCGAAAGTCACCGGGAAGAACGTCGCAGAGATCGGCATCGAACCGTTCCTGGCGGACGTGCTGCCCGGCGCGCAGTCCATGAAGCTGCTCGTCGAGCCCGCGCTGTCGGGGCACTTCATGACCCTCACGACCGCTGCCGAGGAGGGAGGCCGTGTGCCGTTCAAGTGGGACAACCCATTCGCGTGGTCGTACGCGGGCGGCGTGACCGACAGCATCACCGAGTGCGTCAAGTCCGCAGGCGGCAACGTCCGCGCCCTGCTGCGTTTCAGCCTGTCATGGACGAACACCGACGACCTCGACATCCACCTGAGCTACCGGGGCCAGGGGGGCCGCCAGGAGCAGATCTCCTTCCGCAACCGCACGTCGCGTCTCAGCGGCCTGCGCGGCGGACTGGATGTGGACATGAACGTTCGCGGCGAGACGCGCGTGCCCGTCGAGAACATCGCCTTCACGCAGCTGCTGCCCGGAACCTACGCGGTGTCGGTGAACAACTTCAACCGGCGAGAAAACCGGGACGTGGGCTTCACCCTCCAGGTGGCCGACGCGGCCGGGCTGACCAACTACGCGTATGGGGTGGCGGTGGCCCACAAGCAGACCGTCGAGTGCCTCACGGCGACCGTGGACACGCAGGGCAACGTGACCTACAGCGTCGCGCCAGCCCTCTCGCAGACGTCCGCGGAAGTGACTGGCGAGAAGTGGGGCGTGCCGTTCGGGCACTACGCCGAGGTGCGCTGCGTGATGCTCAGCCCAAACCACTGGGACGGGCGTGAGGTCGGCAACAGGCACTGGTTCTTCATCCTCAAGGAGGCGAGGGCCGACGAGCAGCCGCGCGGCCTTTACAACGAGTACCTGCACGCCGACCTGGCAAAGCACCGCAAGGTGTTCGACGTGATCGGCGAGCGCACCCGGCCCGTGATCACCGGGGAGCAGCTCAGCGGCATCGGGATTTCTTCAACGCTGCGCCGCTCCGCCGTCTTCGAGGTGAGCGCGTCAGCGGGCAGGCGCACCTACCGCGTCCAGTTCTAGTTCCGTTCATCGGCCCCAAGGAGGCACCGGATGACCACCGTCAACCTGTTCGAGTACGCGTCGCGCAAGAAGCTCCGCTACGACACCGCCAAGGGCCAGCTCAGCGCCGAGCAGCTGTGGGAGCTCCCGCTCACGCACGACAACCCGGCGGTCACGACGCTCGACAGCGTCGCGCGCAGCGTCCACCGGGAGCTCCGGTCCGTGACCGAAGAGAGCTTCGTGCAGCTGAGGAAGGGCGACCGCGAGGCGCACCTCACCCTCAAACTCGAGCTCGTCAAGCACATCATTGGCGTGAAGCTCGCGGAGCGCGAGCAGGCCGAGCGGGCCAGGGCGCTCCAGCAGGAGAAGAGGCAAGGAAGGCAACGGTGCATTTCATCTGTGTAATGTCGTTCGCCTCCGTGGCAGACCGTTGATCGCTCCTTAAAGTCGTGGGTGGAATGCCAGCACAAAGAGTGGAGCCATCTCCGGACCCCCGCGTTCTTCGCCCTGACGGAGAGATTGGAGTTCACCGAGAGCAGCCGGGAGAGAAGCTTCCGGGACGCGGTAATGGTTGATCGGCCCTTCCGCCATCCGCTTCAGCCGCTTCCACAGCCATTCGTCGTACACCGCATTGAGGATGATCAACGGCGTCTCGCGCACGTTCCTGACGTAGCTCACTACACGGTAATGCCCGCCCACTTTTAAGCGCGCCATGGCAGGCAGTCCATGCGCCGTTCGGGACGTCAACGCTGGAGCTCGGCGGACTCCTTCCACAACCGCCGTAGGCACCAAGCGAAACTGCGCCGGCAAGTCAAGAACGTCCGGCTCAAACCGCAACCACACACTGCTGCCCCGTTGCTCCGCCTGCCCAATAATCTCGCCCTCGTCCGTCACCGCCAGGTACGCCGGTGCACCCATCATAGAAGCCCTCCGTTCCATACCTGCCTTCCCGCGCAGCGACTTCCCTCACACCTCCCGTTTCACCCAAAGGACGCCATGGTGTCCTCCTCAGCCACGTTCCCGTGCACGACGCTTATGCAGCATTACCAAGGTACCCACCAGTCCGCTGGCCTCATCCGACGGAACCAAAACCTTCCGCACCACCTCCGGGTGCACCCTCCCGCATCATGTCCGGTCGTGACGCCGGCTCCTCAAGAACAGCCAGCACTCCTCCCTCGCCCTCAAGCAACTGCCACACCTCCTCGAGCAACTCAAATGCTGTCTTCGGCCCCGTCTTGCTCGGCATCACCTTCACAGGCGCTGCACCCCCGTCCTCGTCCGTGCGTTCGTCTTCCTCTTGTCCCCCAGATGGACGAGGCGCCCTATTCTGATCGCGCCAACCATGCAATTCGGAGCCACCGTCATGAAGGAACAGATCGCGCCGCACAGCTTCAGGGGGAGTAGAGTCAGACCCAGAGAGATCTTGCGTCTCGACTCTGTTCATGACAGGCTCAAAAAGCGAGGGGGTACCGTGAAGTCCGGTACTCCCAAAGGGCATCTCCCGCACATCTTGTCCTGCTGTTGCAGCAACTCCTGAAGAGGCACGCCGTACTGTCGCGACGATCTCCAGAATTCGCTCCCGATACGCTTGAAGGCGCTTCGAACCCAAACCAGGCATGTCCTCAAACTCCGCCATCGTCCGTGGCCGGTTGCAGTTGCGGTCAGCGCGATTCGCGGAACCTGGGGGAATTCCCGTTCGAGAACGCTGAGTTGCTGGTACTCGGGGCGGAAGTCGTGGCCCCATTGGGAGACGCAGTGCGCCTCATCAATCGCGAAGAGGGCGATCTGCGCCTGGCGCAGCAGCTCCAGGGTACGGGGAAGGAGTAGGCGCTCCGGGGCGATATAGAGGAGGTCGAGGTCGCCACCCAGCACGGCGTGCTCCACAACGCGCGAAGCCGAAGGGGAGAGCGCCGAGTTCAGGTACGCCGCCCGGACGCCCAGCTGCCGCAGCGTGTCCACCTGGTCCTTCATCAGGGCGATCAGGGGCGAGACGACGATGCCGACGCCGCGTCTGAGCAGGCTGGGCAGCTGATAACACAAGCTCTTGCCGCCACCTGTGGGCATCAGGACGAGGGCGTTGCTGCCCCCGGCGACCGTCCGGACGATCTCCTCCTGCACGCCGCGAAATTGGCTGTACCCCCAGACACGCTGCAAGATCTCCAACGCTTGAGGGAGGACAGTGCCGGTCATCTCCTCCAGTCTACTGCGTTCTGCCATAAACAGAATCAGCACCAACACAAACCTCCCGTCATTCGTTTCCCTGAAGCATCCCCCTCCAATGGCGGCAAATTGGCAGAGATCACAATTTCCTAAGGCACGAAACCCTGTTGGCAATTCTGTTGTAAACTTAGTAAGAGTTGAGGACGTACGTCCTCCAAGGAGACCTATGGCAAAGGAAACCACAAAAGAATTCGGTGTTCCCACCGACAGCAAAGAGCGCACCAAGGCCATCGAAATGGCCATGACGCAGATCGAGAAGCAGTTCGGCAAGGGCAGCATCATGAAGCTCGGCGCCGACAGCAAACTCGACGTGCAGGTCATCTCCACCGGCAGCCTGAGCCTCGATGTCGCCCTGGGCGTCGGCGGCATCCCCAAAGGCCGCGTCACCGAAATCTACGGCCCCGAGTCGGGTGGCAAAACCACCCTCGCCCTCTCCATCATTGCCCAGTCCCAGAAAGAAGGCGGCACCTGCGCCTTTATTGACGCCGAGCATGCGCTGGACCCCGTCTACGCCCGCGCCCTGGGGGTGGACACCGATCAACTGCTCGTCTCGCAGCCCGACAACGGCGAGCAGGCGTTGGAAATCATGGAACTGCTCGTCCGCTCGGGCGCCATCGACGTCGTGGTCGTGGACTCGGTGGCTGCGCTGACGCCGCGCTCGGAAATCGAAGGGGAAATGGGCGACTCGCTGCCCGGCCTCCAGGCCCGCCTGATGTCGCAGGCCCTTCGCAAGCTGACGGCGATCCTGTCCAAGACGGGCACCGCGGCCATCTTCATCAACCAGGTGCGCGAGAAGATCGGCGTGATGTACGGCAACCCCGAAACCACCACGGGCGGACGGGCGCTGAAGTTCTACTCCAGCGTGCGCCTGGACGTGCGCAAGGTGGGCGGTAAATCCAATATGGTCGATAACGTCGCCGTCTCACACACCGTGAAGGTCAAGACCGTGAAGAACAAGGTCGCGCCGCCCTTCAAGGAAGTCGAGCTGACCATCGTGTATGGCAAGGGCTTCGACGCCATGGATGACCTCGTGACCCTGGCCACGAACTTTGAAGTCATCAAGAAGTCGGGCAGCTTTTACAGCTACCGCGAGGAACGCCTCGGTCAGGGCAAGGAGAAGGCCATCGCCTTCCTGGCCGAGCGCCCCGAGTTGCTCGCCGACATTCGCGAGCAGGTCCTCGCCCAACTGCGTGGCAACACGCCTGCCCTTCCCACCACCGCAGAAGCCCTCCCCGCCGACTGACCCTCAACTTGAAAGAGCGGCGTGCCCGTTCGGGCACGCCGCTCTCCATCTTCCTGTGAGCTCCTCGGCCTACATTCCCTGCGCGGCAGCGTACTGGGGGCGTGCTGGAGCAGCGATCAAGCCCTGGGCAGCACGCACGGCATTTATATACCACTGCCCTGAAGCGCTTTGCTGAATACATGCGAGGGCTTTTTGAGCTGCCTCGCAGCGGTCCTTCCCGTAGACCTTGAGGCTCGTCTGAGTCAGCTCGGCCGTGACCCGGTCCGGCATGACCCGCAGGAACAGCACGACACCCTGATATACGAAGCGCACCGTCGCCCCTGTCTGGTCCACGAGGGTGTTGGGCACCAAGGTAAAGTGCGGAGGATCAACCTCTCGAAGCGAGTCCGAAAAGGCCTGGAAGGTCGCCTTCAGCGCGGAATTGAGCTGCATACGCTCCTCCGTCGCAGCAGCGCGGAGCACCGTGCGAGCCGGATGCCGGGGCAGCCCGTATTGCACCGTGATTCCCCCGTTCCCATGGCGAGCCAAGCAGACGATCCGCGGTTCGCGCTGCCGGTGACGGTGCCGATCAGCAAATGCCAGTAAGGCGACTTCCCCCCACTGCGCTTCCCGCATCAGGGGGTTCACGACAGCGTTGCCCTCACCCCCTGCGACTTGCGTGCTGGGTCGCCCCACGGCCTTACTTCAGTTCGCCGTGCAAGGTGGACGCCACCTTCTTCACTGCACCTTCGTGCAGCGCGAGGAGTTCCTCAGCCGTGGCGCGCTGCAGGGCACGGAACGCATCAAAGTCACGCGCAGCACTGCCCGTGAGGCGGCCGACGTTGCCCTGTACCGTGAAGTGCGCTTCAGCCAGGGTCGCGAGGTTCGTGGCGGCATTCTTGTGCCGAGCACTCAGGAACGCCTGAAGGATGCCCCCGTCCTCGCTGCGCTTCATCAGGTCGCGCTGCAGGCTGCGGTCCTTGATCCGGGTGATGACGTCCCAGGCCGCGTCAGCGAGGAGTTCCGCGGCGCTGGTGGGACGGGCGTACTCGACGGTGAGTTGCTCACCTTCAATGGTCTGGGTGCGCCAGACGCGGTAGGTGAGGCTGTTTTTCTCAGGGGTCCAGAGCGTCTCGAACTCCCGGGCGTCCTCGATCAGCACACGCAGTTGAGCCGGGCTTTTGATTGCGGTTCGGTGGCCTTCACCGAGAACAGGCCAGGAGCTGAGGCCGTTCTCGTCAGGGGCGCTCATACTCGCGTAGGCAGAAGCGATGCGGGCCGGGTCAGCATTCAAATCAGCGGCGACACGGCCGTCCGCGAGCAGTTCAATCGTCTGCCCAGTCCAGCGCGCCGTGTGCTGCAGGTGGTGCAGTCCGAAACCCCAGCGGTCCTGTGCCTGACGCAGCAGGTGCGTGAGTTGGGCGTCCACGTCGTTGGTGTCGGGCTGAGCGGTGATGGTCTGGACGTCTGCGGTGATGGCGGCGGTGGCGAGGAGGGCCTGGAAGCGGTCGATGCCGATGCTGCGGGTGTTTGTCTTTGCCATTTTTATTACCCCTTTTTCTGCTAATGGCGTAATTATAGATGAAAGAAGAGATGAAATCGAGGCCTACGCCTCCTCGCAGACGCACAAACAGCTCATCCTGACGTTCACGGCTCAGCATCGAACAGCCCAGAAGTCACTAACATCCATAAAGCTCGAGGGCTGGTCAGGAAGCAAAGGGATCACTACCATACAGCAGGAATTCTCCAGGCCCAAGCTGAACACGGTAGGTACCAGGAGATCCACCAGGGACGGTCTCGTGCCTGGAAGACGAGGAGTAACGTATGCCCGCAGGTCGAGTGAAATGGTTTAACGCAGAAAAAGGCTTTGGATTTATTGAGACTCCGGGGAGCCCGGACGTGTTCGCGCACTTTAGCGCGATCTCGGGAAGCGGCTTCAAGAAGCTGAACGAGGGCGACGAAGTCGAGTTTGAGGTGGAAGAAGGCCAACGCGGCAAGGGCCCTCAGGCCAAGAACATCGTCGTGACGAAGGCCGCTCCGGCTCCCGCCTACGGCGATCGTCCTCAGCGCCGCGACGACCGCTGGTAAGCCAGACAGAATGGGAAAGAGAGCCTGAAACGGCTCTCTTTTTTCCTTTTACCCGCTTACACCATCTTCTACGGTCGCGCCTCAGCTCACACGGCCTCATCAGCCCTGCTGGACGCCGCGCCCAAAGAGCTTCAGGTCGACCCATGCTTTTGGCAGTGGCCGCACCCGGTGGTGAGCCCGGCCGAGGTGAACGAGGGGCGGGCGGCGAAGGAAGCGGGCGACCTGTATCTGCGGTACGACGGGCCGGCCGTGGTGCTTCAGGAGTTCTGGGCGCCCCTGAGGCAGCGTGACTGAGTCGCCTGGAAGGGTCGGCGAATGAGCGTCAAGCTGGCGTAAAGCATCCTGAGCGCCGTTCAGGCCTCATAGAACCCGAGCCGGTGCCCACTGGGGGTGCGAACCGTGAACGTGCGGCCGAAAGGCATGTCGTGCGGGGGCTCCACGACGTCGGCCCCCCGGTCCACGAGCTGGGCGTGGTACTGCTCGAGATTCGGCACGATGAAATAGACGCTGACGCCGGTCCCCACGGGTGGGGTGAGGCCCCCATCTGTGCGGAGGGCCAGCCCGGCCCCACTGGCCTGCACAAAGGCGTTGGCACCGGGGCGCTCCTCGGTGACCTCGAAGCCCAGCACCTCGGTGAAGTAGGCGCGGGCGGCAGCGTAATCGGGCGTGTGCAGCGTGACGAAGGCCAGGATGGTTTTCATATCCCCAGTCTTTGCCCTTCTCGTGACAGCCCTATGTCAGGAGCTTCGTTGCCTGTGACGAAGTCGAGTGTGTCGTGAGCGGGATGCTAATCAGTGAAGACCTGGTGGGTCACTTGCCTTAGGTGAGCGGTTTCCCAATCTCGAGGATGCCCAGGGGGACTTAGGCCAGGACAGGTTTGCGTTCTCTCATCCTTCAGGTGTCTGAACACCTACGTCCGTGGCGAGTGATCCACTACGCTCGACCTGTTGTCTCGAACCGATCCAGCGCTTTATCAGGCCAAGCGCCAGGCGCGCAGCCATGACGCGCGAGGCGGGTGACGCCACCCCTCAATCAAGGCCGTATGGGTGGCCCGATTTGGCACACATGGAGATAAGCGTCGTCCATCTGGGGACACCCTCATGACGTCCCGCAAACTCCATACCGCTGAATTCGAGCGTTTTGGCTGCACAACTCGCTCAACACAGCTGAGGGAGATCCCTCCAACAACTGGATACGAGCGCCGCATCGTCCTGCGCGCCCGGAAAGGGACCTTGCGCCCTTATCCCTGCACCCAGGAGTCTCCATTCTCGTCGTCAATGACGAGACCTAAGGGGCGGAACTTGACGCGCTGCGCTAGGGAACACTGCTCCGCGACACCGGAAAAGTCACGATTCCGGACGATTCCCCACCTGCTTGCGTACCCATACCCCAGGATCACAAGCCGCCGATTGACTGGACTTGTTTGACTCAAGACAGCAAAGAAACACGCCCAATTCAGGGCGCGTTCTCCTTTATGGTCGGGAAGACAGGATTCGAACCTGCGACCCCCTGGTCCCAAACCAGGTGCGCTACCGGCCTGCGCTACTTCCCGATTATTGGGGTGATCAGCCAGACTTGAACTGGCGTTTCCTGGTCCACACTCAGGCGTCTTGCCGTTGGACGATGACCACCATACAGGGAAAAGATGAGTCTTTGCCTTTGGTCGAAACGGAGGGAGCGAGGGCCCTCAACAACACGGTCCTTCATCGTGGGCGTCTACGAGGTGCGCCACGTTTCGAGAATGGAGCGGTCCTAACGGGATTTGAACCCGCGACCTTCCGGCTGACAACCGGGTGCGCTCCCCCTGCGCTACAGGACCACGAAGATGACCTCAGCCGGGTTCGAACCGGCGCTCTTCTGGGTGAAAGTCAGATGTGTTTACCACTCCACCATGAGGCCAGAGAAAGGCGACGAGCAGATTTGAACTGCTGAAACCCCCTTTTGCAGAGGTGGGGGTTAAGCCGCTTCCCTACGTCGCCGGGGACGGAGAAGCAGGGCAACCAGAGTCTGAGGGGCGCGCTCAGACCCTGAGGCGGTGTTCTGGACAGACGAGAGATTCTCGGAGATCTCGCGCCGCTGGCTGGCCACCGTGTTCCGAGGGGCATACGCGCGGCCGCTCCAGATCCTCCAGGCGGCCAGCAAGATGCGGCGCGAGGTGGGGGTGGAAGTAGAGGAGCGTGTTCATGCTCGGCAGTCTACGGGCGCGGCAGAAGCCCGCCATGCGCCAGGTGGCGGGGCAGATCTCTAGGCCACGTGGTCAGGACGCTTTCCGGCACAGGCGCTGGATGGCCAATTTACGTACATGGTCGGTAGGCTGGTGACGTGGGTCCATCTTTGCCGTCCTGGCATTCCACGCGTCGCGGGCGGGCCGGCTGACCGCCCACGACCTCTCGGGCCCCGGCTCTGCCCAGCTCTGTCCCACGGCGCGTGGAGTGAAGCCATCAGGAAGAAGCATGACCGGGCCCACGTGCGCGCGCCACCACCGGGAGCGCGTCATTCGTCGGTGTCTTTTGCTGGCCTCCACCTGGGCAGCGCCCCAGGAACCTGGCCGCTGGACGCTCTGGGTCTTCAACAGGTGCCTGGGCGTCTTATCACCGCGATCTCCCCCCACGGGCGGTATGGTTCTCCAAATACAGTCGGTTGACCGCCTCAGGACACGGGCGGGTAACTGCCTGTCAGGTAGCGCTGTACCGACGGCGCAACAGCGTGAATCAGTGCGTCGAATTCGACTTCGACCATCGCTTCAACCTGCACGATGTACCGTGCCAGAGCGACCCCTGTGAGCTGGGCGGTGGCCAGAGCGACGCGAAGATGAGGTGCGTCTGCTGGAAGGTACTTCGCTGTGGGGGCCAGCAGGGCCGCTCCCAGAAATCCCCGGAGGAGCTGGGCTGCGGATTCGTGCGAAACTGCTGAGCTCAGCATGGCCCGCAGCGCCATACCCGTTTCCGGTTCTTCCCAGAGGGAGAAATAGGTGCGGGTAAGACGCTCTCCAATCCTGGCCGGGTCACCCTCAAAAGCGGCGGGCATCCGTGCCAGGACGTCAGGGGGGAATGAGAGACAGGCAGCAAAGAGCTCATCTTTCGTTTTGAAGAAATGCATGACCAATGCAGGATCAACTTCTGCTGCAGTGGCGACAGCGCGAATGGTTGTTCCCGCGTAACCGTATCGCGCAAAGCTTTCGCGGGCGGTAGAGAGAATGGCCTGGCGGGTTTCGCTGTTTCCGGGCCGGCGGCCTCCTGGACGCTTCATCCCCAAAGTATATCAACGGCTGTTGAATTCAACAGTTGTAGAGTTTATGCTGGACCCAAGCGTGAAGGACGTCGGCGTCCACCTCGCCCCATCCGCACTGCTCCGTGCATTGCCGGTCACTGCTTCATACCCCTTCGAAAGCTTCATCTGAGGAGCGCACCGTGTCAGAGAAACTGCGAATCATCGGCCTTGAGGAACACATCGCCTTACCTGTCGTCCTGGAAGCGTGGGCACGCGCGGGTGTCCCACAGCTTGGACACAGCGGTTTCGGCGACGATCCTTTCGCCCTCCGACTGCGCGACTTCACTGACCAACGCCTGGCTGCCATGGACAATCAGGGAATCGACGTCGCTGTTCTGGCCCTCAACTCCCCCGGCGTCCAAAACCTTCCGGCTGCCGACGCTGTCACAGTTGCCCGTGAGGCAAACAACGTCCTGGCGGAGATTGTCAGAGGCAATCCGCAACGCTTTCAGGCGCTCGCTGCCCTGCCGACCGCTGACCCTGACGCCGCTGCGGAGGAACTCGAGCGCGCAGTCACGCAACTCGGCTTACGCGGCGCGATGCTCTATGGCCGCACCGGTACGGTTCTGGCAGACGCTCCTGAATTTGATCCCGTATATGCCGCGGCAGAGCGGCTCCGCGTCCCCCTGCACTTTCACCCACAGACGCCGGTGCCGGCTGTCCTCGACGCATACTATTCTGGTCTGGGCGGCACGGGAATGGGCCTCGCCACCGCTGGACTCGGATGGTATTACGACCTGGGGGTACAGTTTCTGCGCATGATCTTTTCTGGTGTCTTTGACCGTCACCCAACCTTGCAGGTGATCGCCGGTCACTGGGGAGAGGTCGTGCTCTTCTACCTCGACCACACGGGTATCCTCGCGCACAACGCGAAGCTCGAACGTCCCCTGATTGATTACTTCCGCCAGAACTTCTGGGTTACCGGCAGCGGCACCGTGAGTGAGCGCTACATGCGCTGGGCAGCAGAAGTCATGGGAACGGAGCGAATGATGTATTCGACCGACTATCCGTACACATTCGGCACTCGGCCAGGTGGTTTCCCCTATCTGGATACGAGTCGGGGTGTCGCAAGGTCCTTCCTGGAGCAAGCACCGTTTACTCAGGCCGAGAAGGCCGCTATCGGTTCTGGAAACTGGGAACGCCTCACCGGTCACGTCACAGCGAAAAGTTCAGCCTCATTTCCGCGTACTCGCTGAACGTCCGCTTCATTGGCACTTCGAATTTCGGCATATCCACTCCTGGTGGCAGCGCCTTCGTGGGTTTCTTTCAGTCTCGCCTCAAATCCAGCCAATCACTCTGTGGTGAGGTTGAGGTGTAGCGCGGGTGTCCCCTCACTGGGACGCTGGCCACACATCGCTTTGAGCACGTCGCCCACCCGCTTGAAGGGGAGGAACTGGAGCCTGCACGCTCCCTGGGAACGCCGCCTGTCGTCTGTGGTGACAGCGTGGACAAACCTTCACCTCGGCCGGGTACTCGGTCACGCGCAACCAGACTTCGGGCAGGTCGAGCACTTGCCAGGCCATTACGCCTTGCACTTTCGACTTCGTTCCAGTGCTGCCCGCAGGGACACGTTCCCGTGACAGGCAGCACCACGACTTCATTGGGTGAGGCGCTCATCTTCGAGGTGGTTCCTGGTGCCCTCCCTGACCACCAGGAGGGCGAACGCCCTTCTGAAGTTCTCTTCTGCCAGGCTTGGTTTTGCTGGGGGTTGATGGGAGGTCTGGCTGGTCTTCGCGAGGCTGGCTTCCAATTCGCGAATCTGCGCTTGTAGACGTTCACAATGGCCCGTCATGTTGCCGGAGTAACTGTTCCGGTCCCTGGGAAAGAACGCTCATGCTCCGATCTGCCGCTTCCTCCGTCTGCCTGTTCTCGGAAGCGGCAGGGCTCGCGTGTGGCAGAACATCGTCGGTGCGGTAGGTCGTAGGCTGCGCAGCGATGATTGACGCCGTAATCTCTTCCGCTCACCGCGCAGTCCTGTGGTCTGCCCTCACGTCTCTGCCCGTCGCCTGGGACGCGGTGCCCCAGGCGGGCGTGACCTTGCCCGGGGCATTCGTCTCGTACACAGCAATGCGCCGGACAGCGAAGTGGACCATCTGATTGTGACGCTTCACGAGTCCGAAGCCCTTGAGGATCTCACGTACGGGATTGGTGATTACACCGAGGAGGAGCTGGCAGATCCCTACGGGGTGATCGACCGGTACTACGCGCAGGGTCTTGAGCTGGTGCGCGACATGGTGGCTGAGGCCGCAGGTGTCCTGGGCGAGCCCACGGAGACCAACCCGGAGGCCCGGGTCAAAGCGAGAGCGGGCTGCTGCGGGACCGCACCATCTCGGTGGGACTCACGCAGGCAGATAAGGAGTGCCCGATTGAGGTGTGTGGCTGCTGCCTCCGGGCATCACGGCGTACGGCCTGGGGCTTTGAGCGGCCTCTGCCTTGAGGGTGGCGATCAATCTCCCGGATCTCGGTCTGGACCGCTGCAGGGGCCGTGCCAAGGCGCTCTTCGAGCACGCGTGTGCACCTGGGGGCGAAGTGATTGATCAAGGAGGCGCCGGGATCTGCCGGGCTTTTGCAGGCGCGCCTGCGCTCGTTCTCGACCCCTCTGAGCAGGCGGTCAAATCCAGCGGTGCGTGTTCCAAGGAACACGCACCGCTCGTCACTTGGGCGGATCCACACTGCAGGCACAGGGATAATGACCGCGGTGGGGCAGGAAGACTCGCCTACCCCCCCACATGCACCATTGGGCGGAGCTGCCGGTTGGGCTCAGCCCGGCGCAACACCTCCCGGGTGAGTGGGGCGATGTCACCCTCACCAAACAGCAGGAAGCGTCCTGCCGCTGCCACCGGACTATCCTCGATCCACTCGAAATACACGTCTGGACGCTGCTTGTAGGTGTCGCGGACATGCAGCAAAAACGCCGCGATGGCATTGGGGACCGCGCTCGACTCAATCCGCAAAATGCGGTACCCGGCCACCTCCACCCCCTGAACCTCCAGCACATCGCTGAACTCGCTTGGATCTGACACCGTGACTTCCAGGAACAGGACGGGCTCGCCGCTCGGGATGTGCGTTTCGGCGCGCACCTCGCGTTCCTTCTCGGTGTATTCGGCGGCATCACCGGCATTGAGTTCGTTTGCAATGAAGCGCAGGTCCTTCGCTGCCGCTGCCTCCTCCAGAAAGCGGCGGGCCAGATCGTCGAGTTCCACCCGCTCGGTCCGCAGTTCAGTCGCGCGGCTAATGCGCGAGATAATGGATACCGCCAGGATAGCCAAGATGAACAGCGCACCGAGTCGCAGGCCGCTCAAGTCATCGATAAATGTGACAACGAGGGTGTAGCCAAAGACCAGGCTCACCAGGCCAAAACCAAATGCTTGTCCCCGGGCCTTGCGCCGGAGCGCCGAAAGGGTCACCGCCACCGAAGCGCTGCCGATCAAGACCAGGACGCCCGTGGCATAGGCGGCGGCCTGGGCGTTGACGTTGGCGCGAAAGATCAGGGTGAGCAAGACGCTGACCGCCGTATAGATCAGCACCAGAGGACGGTTTGCACGTGCCCATTCTGGAGCCATGCCGTAACGTGGCAGGTACCGGGGCACGATGTTGAGCAGCCCCGCCATCGCGGAAGCGCCTGCAAACCACAGGATGAGGATGGTGCTCACGTCGTACACCGTGCCGAACGTCTCTCCCAGCCGCTCGTGGGCCAGGTAAGCCAGGGCACGTCCCGACGCCTCGCCGCCCTCCTTAAAGGCCTCAGGCGGAATCAGCAAGGTGGTCGCAAAAGACGAGCAGATCAGCATGACGCTCATGATTAACGCCGCACTCGTTAGCAGCGTGCGGGTGTTCCGAATGCGGCCGGCTGGGTTCTCCTCGGTATCCTTGGAATCTCCCTTGACGAGGGGCATGACGACGACGCCCGTCTCAAATCCCGAGAGCCCCAGCGCGAGGCGGGGAAATACCAGCAGGGCTGCGCCAATCAGGGCGAGTGGATTGGCATAGCTTCCTGAAAGGGCCTGCATCCAGTGGGAGAACACGCTGGGGTGAGCCAGCACATACCGAAAGGCGTCTACGATGACCACGGCGTTCAGACCCAGATACGCGATCACGAGGACCACCGCGATGCCGATGGCCTCGCCAAAACCCATCAGGAACACACCGCCCAGAAGCAGAATCAGAATCAGGGTGAGGGGGACGTTCCAACCCTCGACGTAATGGGCAACGAGGGGGTTTTCGACGATATGTGCGGCCGCATCTGCCGCCGACAGGGTGATGGTAATGAAAAAGCCTGTGGCGACGAACCCCAGCAGGGCGAGCACAAGAAGTTTGCTCTGCCAGCGGGTAAGAAGGCGCTCCAGCATGGAGATGGAGCCGTCACCGTGTGGACTTTCCCCAGCCACCCGCCGGTACATAGGTAACGCGCCAAACAGCGTGACGAGGACGAGGACGAGGGTGGCAATGGGGGAGAGGGCGAGCGTCCCAGCGGAGATGGCGGCCAGAGCCGCGATGCCCGGTTGATAACCGAGGGTGCTGAAATAATCCACGCCCGTGAGGCACATGACTTTCCACCAGGACTGGGTGTGGTGCTGGGCATGGGGTTCGCGTTCGTAGAACCCTTCGGGGTTTTCCCGCTGTCCCTGGAGCAGCCATCTGCGGAAGGAGGAAGGCTTTTGGGAGACGGTCGGACGTTCAGCCATACCGCCCATAGTGGGGGACGAAAGGAAGCATGCAAAGCAAAGGTGACTCTGAGCACGCTGCTCGTCCTCGTGCTAATCAGTCACGAGAGAGGTCAGGACAGCCCATAACGCCGTCCATTTCGTATTTTTTGCTCTCGGGGTCAACCCCTATTCGCGGTGAAGTTGTCAGCGCTGTTCTGCGGGCGGACACAGAGGTCATAGGTGGCGGCAGGACCACGTTCAGATCGCACCGATAACGGCGCTGCCACCGTTGCCCATTGACCGTGCGCAGGTAAAAACCTTTTGGAACCTCGAAGTGTGGAGCTAGTGCGTCTGAATCAGATTGGGGTGAACGTTTGGTCCAGGGGCGGGCCATCAAGCGGATCTTCACCTGGTACACGAGGTTCTCCACTGTTTCCGTTGTCCCCTACCGTGGGTCTGGACTTCGAGGGCCAGGCAGAGGCCAGCTCCATCACCCAGCGCCGCTTCAATACCACGAATCCCGTGGGCATGGGAGCGGTGGGAACGACGCGCACACCATACCAGGCTTTCGCTTCCTGCACAATCTCCAGATCAGCCGGGTCCCGTTCCTCGAAGGAAAGGCCGCGCCGCGCGAACCACAGGCGCAGGGCGTGGCAATCGGGGCAGGTAGGGAGTGTAAAGGGGCAGACCCACATCCGCCCCTCTGCACCGAGCGTGCGGTGTCAGAGATACTTGAAGACGTCCATCAACTCGTCCACGAGTTCTTTTTCGTCGCCGCGGGTCGCGGCGGTCGCGACGTGCGCTTCGAGGTGCCCGCGCAGGACTACGCCCGCCGCTCCGTCCAACGCGCCCTGAACGGCCTTGATCTGCCGCAGCACGTCCACGCAGTACACATGTGGGTCTTCGAGCGAACGCCGGATGCTCTCCAGATGGCCCCGGGCAATAGCGAGACGACGCGCGGCCCGCTTGCGGCTGTCCTCCGGCATGCAGAGATGACCCGCATGTTCGTGGCCCTGCGTCCCCTCCTCGGGGATTTCAACGGGTAAGGGGATGGTCGTCTCTTTGGCCATCAGAGGTTCGCCACCTGAGCGCTGTAGCCTTCTTCCGCTACGGCGGCGATGAGCTGTTGCGGTTCGGCATCCCCCTGCACGACGGCTTTGCCGGTCTTCAGGTCCACCTGGGCGTCCTGCACGCCAGGAACACTTCTGAGGGCCCTGGTGACGCCCGCCTGGCAGTGACCGCAGGTCATCCCAGTGACGTTGAGTTCAATTTGGGGCATAGGTCTTCCTCCTAACCCTACGTTATATCCCCCCCCCAGGGATGTCAAGAAACATAGGGAGATAACGCGAACAAAAGAGGATTATTGCTTCTTCTACTTGCCAATCCTCCTAACATGGGTCTATGCTGACGCTATTCGGACCCCCTTAGGGGGGATAGGGGGAACAGGGCAATGTTGAAGACCATTGAACTCGGTGTGCAGGGCATGACCTGCGCGAGTTGCGTGGGCCGCGTGGAGCGCGGACTGAGGAAGGTCGAAGGCGTCTCGGAGGCCAGCGTCAATCTCGCCACCGAGCGCGCCACCGTAACTTTTGATCCCAGCGTCACTACACCGCAGGCACTGCTGAACAAGGTGCAAGACGTGGGTTATGAGCCCGTTGCCAGCACAGTAGACCTGAGCGTGCAGGGGATGACCTGCGCGAGCTGTGTCGGAAGGGTGGAACGCGCTCTACAAAAGGTGGACGGGGTAGTGGGCGCCAGCGTCAACCTCGCCACCGAACGTGCCACGGTGCAGTACCTCCCCTCCAGCGTTAGCCCCGGTCAGCTCAAGTCCGCCATCAGAGAAGCCGGATACGAGGTGTTGGAAGAGCAGGTGGGCCTCAGCCGTGAGGACCAGGAACGCGAGGCGCGCGAGCGCGAGGTGACGCACCTGCGCCGTCAGGTACTGTTCAGCGCCGTGTTCGCCGTGCCCCTGCTCCTTCTGGCGATGGTGCCCATGCTGGTTCCCGGCGTTGAGGACTGGCTGATGAACACCTTCGGGCACGGCGTGATGACCACCTTGAACTGGGTCATGCTGGCCCTCGCGGTGCCGATCCAGTTTGGCCCGGGGCTACGCTTTTACCGCCTGGGGTGGAAGAGCCTGAAGAGCAGGTCACCCGACATGAACGCGCTGGTCATGATTGGCACGTCCGCGGCCTTCTTCTACAGCCTGGTCGCCACGCTCGTTCCCCGTATCTTTCCTGAGGGCACCGCGCACGTGTACTACGAGGCGTCGGGCGTCGTGATCACGCTGATTCTGCTCGGCAAGTATTTCGAAGCTGTTGCCAAGGGCCGCTCCAGCGAGGCGATGAAGAAGCTGCTGTCCCTGCAGGCCAAGACGGCCCGGGTGGTACGTGGTGGGCATGAACTGGAACTGCCTACCGATGAGGTGTTGGTGGGCGACCTGATCTCCGTTCGCCCCGGCGAGAAGATTCCTGTGGACGGCGAAGTGGTGCAGGGCGCGAGCTTCGTGGACGAAAGCATGATCACCGGTGAACCCGTCCCCGTCAGCAAACAGGCCGGAGCGGGCGTGGTCGGCGGCACCATCAACGGGAATGGAGCGCTGACCTTCCGGGCGACCAGGATTGGCGCGGATACGGCACTGGCTCAAATCATCAAGCTGGTAGAAACGGCACAGGGCAGTAAGCCGCCCATTCAAGGTCTGGCCGACAAGGTGGTGGCAATCTTCGTTCCAGTTGTCCTGGGCATTGCGGCCCTGACCTTCCTGCTGTGGCTGATCCTCGGCGGGCAAACAGCGCTCTCCTTCGCCCTCATCACAACGGTGGCGGTGCTGATTATCGCCTGCCCCTGCGCGATGGGACTGGCGACCCCCACCAGCATCATGGTGGGCACGGGCAAGGCCGCCGAACTCGGCGTGCTGTTCAAGGGCGGCGGCGCGCTGGAAGGCTTGCAGGACGTGCAGGTGGTGGCCCTGGACAAGACGGGTACCCTGACGAAGGGCAGGCCGGAACTGACCGATCTCGTCGCCGCGTCCGGCTTTGACCGCATCACCGTCCTGAAGCTTGTGGCTGCTGCTGAGGAGCAGAGCGAACATCCCATTGCGCGGGCCATCGTGGACGCCGCGAAACGCGAAGGGATCGCGGTCGTGAAACCCGAAACCTTTGAGGCGGTGCCTGGATACGGCCTTGAAGCGCGTGTTGAGGGGCACCTCGTGCAGGTGGGAGCAGACCGGTACATGGCAAAGCTGGGGCTGAATGTGGGTCTCCTTGCATCCAAGAGCGGACAGCTCGGCGACGAGGGCAAGAGTCCGCTGTACGCGGCTGTGGATGGTCAGCTTGCGGCTGTGATTGCGGTGGCCGATCCCATCAAGGCAGGAACTCCGGAAGCGGTGCAGGCCCTGCACCGGATGGGCCTCCAGGTCGCCATGATTACTGGAGACCATGCCCGCACCGCCAACGCCATCGCCCGTCAACTCGGCATTGACACCGTGCTGGCCGAGGTACTGCCCAGTGGCAAGAGCGACGCCATCAAGGAACTTCAGTCCGGGGGGCGGAAAGTCGCCTTCGTTGGTGACGGGCTCAATGACGCTCCAGCGCTTGCTCAATCCGATGTGGGCCTCGCCATCGGTACTGGCACCGACGTGGCCGTCGAGACAGCGGACGTGATCCTGATGTCGGGAGATCTACGCGGTGTGCCGAACGCCTTTGCCCTCAGCCGTGCGACGTTGCGCAACATCCGCTTGAATCTCTTCTGGGCCTTTGCCTACAACATCGTCCTGATTCCCGTTGCGGCGGGCGCGCTGTATCCGGCATTCGGCATGCTGCTCAGCCCTGTTCTCGCCGCTGCTGCAATGGGATTTTCCAGCGTCTTCGTCCTGACCAACGCCCTGCGGCTGCGCGGCTTCCGGCCTCCTGTAAAGCCTGACGCGCTCCCCGTCCGCGGAGTCTCCCCCGTACACGCCTGACCACCTTCATCCGGCGGGAAGCTGTCACTTCCCGCCTTTTCCCCAAGGAGATCCATGCCCAAGTTGAACGTTGGCCCCTATGTCGCTTCCCTCAAAACCACCCCCGCCCTCGTCCGTGACCGTCTGGCCTTTCTCGAACGTGCACGCTTGCGAGACGAAGTGCCCACTGTCGCTGGAATGCCCCTGGTGGGGCTGGGTGGCTCCTGCGGCAAGCCCGCGTTCTTGTTGCCCTACCTGGTGCAGTGGAACGAGGAAAGCACCCTCACGTTGGAGGAGGTGGCCACTGAGTTCGACTGTTTTGTGGAATACGGCGCGTATCCCCACCTCAAGCTCAATGATGGAGGGCAGGAGGTGGCAGCGGTGCAGGACTGGAGCAACATGGGAATGGTGTTCGTCCGGCCAGGTTACGAACGTGGCGAGGAACTGTTGGTGCGCCTCAAGCTGGCCCTGGCTTCCGCCGTGGGCGCCTGATCCACCGCAGCAGTAAAAGGCCCGAGCTTAGCTGCACTTCGGGGAAGATTCACAGGCCACGCGCGTCCTAGTCGTGCAACAGCCTTGTCGGCCTGAGCACTCAGGGCCGAATGGTGCTGTTTTGAACCCCTTGATCTGGGTTTCACGATTGGCGCCGTGAGCCCATTCCTCCGCCCGATCGAAGGGCAGCCGCGCCTTCTCTCCGTCACAGCACGAAGTCGTTTCAACATTGTACGGGTGCGGAAATGCTGTGCCATGCGGTTTCCGGATCATCCGTTCCATCCCCTTCCCTCCGCCCCGGTGATTCCACGCCTCTCCGTCACCGTTTTTCCTGCATGCTCCGCTCGGGTTCATTGGTTGTGAAATAACGGATGAACCCGAATCATTGGCACACAGCAAACGCACGCTCTCCTGAATCTCCCCAAAGTACAGTTAGGGGACCTCTTTTTGCACCGTAACTTTCTCGCGAACAGCGGGGAGGGTAAACGTGAATGTGCTGCCCCCGTAACTGGACGTGACGTCTATTCGCCCACCCATCTGCTCGACAAGGCTCCGCGCGATGGTGAGACCAACGCCACTGCCATCCCCACGTGTTCGCGCCGCATCCACCCGGTAGAAGCGCTCGAAAATGCGGTCCAGATGCTCGGGAGGAATGCCGCTGCCCGTGTCCTGCACCTCAAACGTCACCTGCTCTGCTCCTCCCCGGGCCACCATGCTGACCCGCCCACCTTCAGCAGTGTGCCGGAGGGCATTTGTCAGCAGGTTTGACAGCACCTGCAACGCGCGCTCGAAATCGGCGTGCACGGCCAGAAGTTGCGGTGCTCCCGTCCATGACAGCGTGACTCCCCGCTCTTGGTAGGCTTCACCAAAGCGGTCTACAGCTGCAGTGAACAACCGTTGTGAACTGAACGTATGGGGATGCAGCGTGACTTGCCCCGCTTCCACCCGGGAGACGAGGCCCAGGTCCGCGGCCAGGCGTTCCATGACGTGAACTTCCCGCTGGACGGCTGGGGCCACTTGCTCCGGCCGCATCACACCATCGGTGAGGGCCTCGGTGTACCCCCGCAACGCTGCCAGAGGGGTACGGAGTTCATGCCCAACGTTCCCGATTAAGGTGATGCGGTCCTGCTCCACCCGTCCCAGCGAAGCAGCCATGACGTTAAAGTTGTGGGCGAGTTCCGTCAATTCGTCCCTTCCCGTTTCGGGGAGTCTCCGGCTGTACTGCCCAGCGGCAAGGGCCTGACTCCCCGCAGACAGGAGCTGTACGGACCGCACGATGCGGCGGGAAGTCAGAAAGGCCGTCAGCGCTGCCATCAGAACCGCGAAGGGCAGGGCGGCGATGAGGGCATTGTTGAGGGTGCCGCGCATGCCGCGTTCCAGGTCCGGGCGCAGGGCACTTCCCTCCGGACCGAGGAGCGTGACCATCTGCTCGACGTGATGCCGGTAAAAGCGTGGGGCGGTCAATTCAGCGATCAGGAACAAGGCGGCCAGGGCGATGAGGATCACCAGCAGGTGCCCGAGAAACAGGCGCGGAAACAGCTTCACCAGACTTACCCTACCGCCTCGTCCCGGAAGCGGTAGCCCATGCCGCGCACAGTCTCAATGAAGCGCGGCTGCTCCGGCTGCTCGCCCAGCTTTTTTCTCAGCCCGGCCATATGAACGTCCACCACACGTTCTACCCCTGGAAAGTCGGCTCCCCAGACCCGTTCCAGGAGACGGTCCCGGGACCAGACAAAGCCCGGATGGCGCGCGAGGGTCAGCAGCAGGTCGAACTCCAACTTCGACAGGTTGAGGTCCCGGCCATCCAGGCGGGCCGTACGGGTCTGTTCCGCCAGTTCCAGTCCTCCCAGGATCACGCTGTCCTGAATGCGGGCGCGGCGGAGCAGGGCCCGAACACGGGCCACCACTTCACGGGGAGAGAAAGGCTTGGCGACGTAATCGTCCGCCCCCACCTCCAGGCCCTGCAACCGGTCCTCCTCCTCCCCCCGGGCAGTAAGCAGCAGCAGGGGAAAGTCTGGCTGCGCCCGCCGCTGCTGCCGGGCCAATTCCAGACCACTGACGCCCGGCAGCATCCAATCCAGAATCGCCAGGTCAGCCTCCAGAAGTCGCGCGCGTCCCATCAGACCGTCCTGCGCCTCCAGAACGGTGTGTCCTTCGGCACGCAGGTAGGCCCCCAGAATTTCCAGGATGGCAGGGTCGTCATCAACAATTAAGATGCGCGCCATGGTCGCCTCCAGCGTAAGGGTGGCCCGACCATCTGATGGGGCCGCGGGCCTGGCAAGGCCAGTTTTATTTGGTGAGCCACTGCTTGAAGGCGTACATCTCGTCAGCTTGCGCCTTGATGATGTCGCGTGAGAGCTTTAGTACCCGGGCGTCACTGCTTTTTTGCAGGGCAAGGCTCGCCATATCGAGCGCGGAGGCGTGATGGAGCAACATGCCCTGTAAGAAGACCTGATCCGGGTTCTTGGCCGTTTTCACCGAAGCCGTCATGCCCTTCATTTCGCTTGCCATCATGCCCTGCATCCTCGTATCCGTACCGCCCAGGGTCCCCAACCACGGATTCATGGTGTTGATCTCGCGGGTCTGGTCCCGGATGATGGCGGCGGCCCAGGCCTTGACCTGCACGTCCTTCAATCGGCCTTGCGCGGCCCTGCTCATATCGGCGGCCCTCTGATGGTGGGTGACCATCATGGAGAGGTAGGCGCGGTCAAAGGCTTTCCCGCTGAGTGTGGCGAGACCACCCATGTCCTGCATCTGCTGGGAAACAGGGGCTGTGCTGGAGGTCATGCTGTGCATGCCGTGGTCCATCTGGGCCCGACCGGGCACGCCCGTGAGGGTCAGGGCCGTGAGGGTCAGGGCCGTGAGGCCGATTCGGAAGAAGGAACTCGTCTTCATGCGGCCAACCTACAGCGGCTCTGTTCAGCTTCTGTAAAGGCAGTGGCAGGG
This sequence comes from Deinococcus hopiensis KR-140, assembly GCF_900176165.1. Taxonomy (NCBI): domain Bacteria; kingdom Thermotogati; phylum Deinococcota; class Deinococci; order Deinococcales; family Deinococcaceae; genus Deinococcus; species Deinococcus hopiensis. The sequence continues at coordinate 153,597 of NZ_FWWU01000007.1, read as the reverse complement.
CGAGAACTCCCATCAGCACAAAGAAAGTTACCTCTTTATCTGCTCCTCGGGACAGCGTTACAGCAGTTTTACAAAAAAGAGTCGGGGCGGAAAACCTATGGCATGGGGGATGGATAGGCCAGCCGCCCGAATTCCAGGGGCTGCAAACCGTGCCCTCGCTGTGGCCACGCTACTACAGGGCCAGCACAGCGGGCAACGTCAGCTCGGAAGTCATTCAGCGGTACAACGCGGAACAGAAGACGAGGGATTGATGGACTGCGAGGCATTTTGGCCAGGAAAGCGTATTGTGAGGCATACGCGCACCATAGGGCAGCGCTCCTATGGTGCTGGCTTTCCATCTCATGGGAAGGGCGTGTCCTTCGCAGCCCAGGCGCACCCAGTTCACTCCGTCGGCTCCAGGCCCCCCCTGAAGCCTGACAGGGCGGCATCGCCGGTGAGGAGCGTCAGGAAGGCGGGCACGATCTCCGGGTCGAGGTGCGCTCCAGCCACCCGTTCAAGCTCAGCCCTCGCCTCCTCACGGGTCCACGCTGCCTTGTAAGGCCGCTCACTCGTCAACGCGTCATACACGTCCACCACCGCGAAAATTCTGGCGAGCAGCGGAATACCCGTCCCCGCCAGTCCATCCGGATATCCCCCGCCGTCCCACCGTTCATGGTGGTGCCGCACGACCCCCAGCGTCTCGGCGGGAAGCGTGGGAATAGGGGCGAGGATGGTGTACCCCACCTCTGGGTGCGTCCGCATCTCCCCCCACTCGCCTTCGGTGAGCATGCCCGGCTTGAGCAACACCCGGTCTGAAATGCCCATCTTCCCCACGTCATGCAAGTACGCCCCCCACCGCAACGCGTCGAGTTGTGCTCCACTCAACTCAAGCGTTCGGCCCAGACGCTCGGCCAGATCCACAACACGTGCGGTGTGACCGTGCGTGTCGTGGTCCCGGTATTCGAGCGCCCGGCCAAGTGCTTGAAACGTCTCCTCCCGCGCCGTATCCAGTTGTTGCACATGCTGCTGGCGCTCCAACATCACGTTGACGTGGTCAGCGAAACTTCGCATCAGCTGCCGGAGGTCAGGACTGATCCGGTCCTCCGTTCCAGACGCGAAAACGAACACACCCCGGACAAGCCCACCCGTTATCAGGGGGACCGAGCAAAATGACCGCCAGAAGCGCCGCGGCAACGCTTCTGCTGGGTCAAAAAGCGCTTCATCAGCCGCCGCGAAAAAGAGTTCACCCCTCAGCGTGGCCAGGCCAGACCGGCCAAGGGCGCGTAAGTCGTTCTTGTGGGGCAACAGGGCCAGCGCCTCATCGGTGTGGGAACCCCGTGCCCACCGGAGGGTGAAGACCGTGTCCACGATGTCAACGTAGAACGCCTGTGGAAATCCCGTGACGGCCATGGCCCGCTCGAGCACCGTCAGGATGAGGGCGGCCGGGTCCACGGTCAAATCAAACGCGTTCACGAGGTCCAGCAGGTGCCGGTAACGGTCAGCGGCTTGCCGGTGTGCACGGTCTGATGCCCTGAGTGCCTCAATGGCCCGTACACCGCTGCTGACGTCACGCGCGTTCACCACGAAACCCTGCACGTCCGGATCCGCCAACAGGTTTTGCCCCATCACGTCCAGCCAGATCCACCCCCCTGCCTTGTGCCGTACGCGAACCCGGGTTCGCAACGGAGCGCCAGGTTTCGTCAGAACGTCACCCACCATGTGCGCGTCATCGGGGTGCAGCACGTCCAGCAGTTGGAGGTGATGCAGGTCTTCCTCGGTGTACCCGAGTAGCGCCGTTACGCTGGAACTCAGGAAGTTGACCTTCCCGTCCTCTCCGAACACCAGCACGATCCCGCCGCTGTACTGGAGCACCTTCTGGTCCCATGCCGCCCGGCGCAGACGGTACAGCACGCCCGCACACTGAAGCGCGAACCCCTCCACAAAAGCCCACTCAAACCCATCGAGGGTACGCCCGCTGTCCCAGCTGAACGTCAGGGTCCCGTTGACCTTCCCCTCGAGCAGGAGGGGAAGGGCGACAATGGCCTGCATCTCCGGAAGACGAATGAACGTGAGGTGCGGATACCGCTCCTCCCAGTCGCGCACTGTCAGGTAGATGGTACGTTGCTCAAGGACAGCGTCCGTAATGGGCAGGCCCGGTTCTACGGGAACATCACGGAACTCGTGGAGGCGCTCCTCGCTGTATCCCATAGCGTTCACCCGGTGCAGGCTTTGGGTTCTGGGGTTGTAGGTGCAGATGCTCGCGGAGTGTGCCCCCAGGGCTTGCCCTGCCCACTCCAGAACCTGCTGTATGACGTCATGGGAAGCGGGATACACCGTGAGGTGCCGCGTAATTGCGCGCTGTATGGTCGACAAATCCGCAGACGTCACTGACTCTTCGCTGTTCACGAAGCCCTCCTCAGCGGCCCATCTCGCCGGCGGCCACCGTCAGCTTAACGTCTGCCTCTGGTCTTGACGTGCTGATTCACGCAAAGGGGTTGTCACAGCAGCGAATTGCGCCCCAGGCCACAGAGTAATCAAAGTTCTTCAATCGTGACTCCCCAGCAGCCCCTAAAGTATTTATCTAAATTACGCCGCGAGTGGAAGGGCGCCCCTCACGGTTCCATTCTCCCCGATGATCGTTCACTTTCACTCGCCCTGCTCGGTCAAAAAGGGAACTTCTTTTTGACAAATGCTGTAAGCCGCGTAGTATCTCTAGCGGTTGTTCCTCACACCCAAAGGTGTTGGGACGCACGGGGTATGCTTGCCCGTTAGTCCCGTTCCCGCCAGCCATTGTCGGGGACGCTCTTCGTCTTGAACGTTGCCGCCAGACCGCTGGGCAGCGCATTCTTACCCGTTGTGGTCAAGGGGCACGGTGGTCAGGGCAAAGAGCCCTGGAGTGGGAAGGACCAGGAGCGGAATTCAAGGTTGCCCCAGCCATCAGGGCTATGGCGAAGAGTGTTGTGGGCCCTGAGAGAGGGAGCGCAACAGTTGGAGTGTCTCCCGTTTGCGCTCCGTTGGGAAGAAGGCCCGATCGACTGCCTCAACGACTGCAATCGCGCGAGGAGCCAGCGCCTCACCCTGTTCGGAGACCGTCAAGCGTTTGGCACGGGTGTCTTGTGGGTCTGTTGTCCGCTCGATGAGTCCTTTCAGTTCCAGGGTACGAAGGACCGGGGAGGTCATTTTGACGTCGATCTCTGCCTGTTGTGCGAGGCGCAGCTCATTCGGCTGCCCCTCGTGGGTGTTGAGCCACCAGGTACATGCCAGAAGTACGAACTGCACGTGGGTCAGGTCGAGCGGATCCAGTGCGGCTGTGACGGCGCGCTGCCAACGTAGAGTGGCGTGCCAGAGGAAAAACCCTGGACTGTCACCAGGGGCGAGTGCCATTCGGCCTCGGCGAGACGGACCAGCGCGGCAATCGTCGCCGGGAAGTCTCCTGTAATGGCCGGTCCGATCTCAGGGCCGAGTTGGTCGGCGTTGGCCCCCTCAATCTGAAGACGGTAGCTGATTTCGGTTTGCCCGTTCGGCAGGTCTCGGAGCGCATGCACGGTGCGGATGCCTAGGCCCTCCATAGCAACTTCATCCGTGAAGCTGGTGTTCTCCTGCACGTCGTCCAGACGAAGGCTGAGGGTGTCGTTCGCCGTCATCATGTTGATGTGACTGTCGACGGCGAACGGGCCGGTGAGTTTGGCTTGGACGACATCTGCATTCCAGCGGGGCCAGTTTTGGACATCTGCCCAGAGGGCATAGATGTGTTCTGGTTTGGCGGTGGTGGTCATGGTGTGCCCCTAGGTCCACATGGTCTTTTCCTCTTGTCTCTGCTTAGATTATCTATATGTGGACTACCGTCAAGAGTCGACGGGATTGCGCCTGCCAACCCCTGGGGGAGTTTCGCCGCCAGCTCACCAACAAGGCCCAGTGGGACCGGAAGTGGTTGGCGGTCATAGAGCGCTGGTTTCCGTCCAGCAAGCTGTGTGGAGAGTGCGCCGGCATCAACGCGAATCTGAGACCCTCCTGGACCAGGAGTGGCCGTGCGGGTGCGGAGCGGTTCACGACCGCGACCTCAACGCCGCCCGGAACGTTAAGCGGGAAGAGCGTTCGCAAATCGTCGTCGCGGGGCACGCGGTGACGTTCAATACCCGGGAGAGGGTGTCAGACCTGCGAAAGCAGGCAGTCCTCGATGAAGCGAGAATCCGACGGCCAGAGCCATAGGATTCTTAAACCCAGCAGTATCAAAGCAGATGCCTGGACCCTGATCTTCGGGACTGGGAAAGGTCACGTGAGTCCCGCGTGAATGCAGGTGTTTCCGGATCACCTGATAGCTGTGGCCCTTGTCAGCCACGCGGTGGGCTGGGCAGGACGAAGCCTGGGCCGTCCTCGTCCTGTACGGAGAACCGATCCAAGTCGGCATAGTGGAGGGGAAGCGAGCGATCCCGCTTCCCCTCCAGTCGTTGAAACAGCCCGTCCTCAGCGGCTGGCGTCCTTGGCGTCATGCTCACTGGCATTTTCGTGAAGTTCAGCCTTCCCGCGATCGACCAAGCCCTTGCCCTTTTCAACAGCACTCTCGATGGGATTGTCGGTGGTCTCTGCCTTGAAGTCGTGCCCTTCGGCACGGGCACGATCTGCACCCTCGTTGACCTTGTGTTTGACCGCGTCTACAGCATTCCCCAGGCGTTCGCCGATGCTCTTGTCGTCGCTCATACCTCAACTGTAGCCAGCGCCTGCCCAGTTGGATGACACTATCCTCAAGAGGCACCCCCCTTTGAGGTGGCGTGGGCTCATTTCCTCTGCGTTCGACCTCCAGGGCAGGGACGATCTTTTGGCAGGAAAGGCGCGCCATGCGGCCGCGTTCCAGTCCAGATGGCGTGAACCTCCACTTTGTGCCGTTCTACCTTGGCTTCAGGAGTCACGGATTTTTCAATACATGGAGTGCAGGCGTTTGAAAGCGTTCTTGGAGAAACCGCCCGTGCGTTTCGAGGGCTGTCGCGTCGTCCCCCGCGAGGTCCTCAACGACCTGGTTCATCACGCCTTCGAGCAACGCGAGTTGGACAGAGAGTGACTCGGCGGGTGTCTTGCCATCTGGACGGCGGTGCAGCCGGGCGTAAGCTGGGGGAAGCGTAAGGTAAGCCTCGACCGCTGTGGGAAGGTAGCTCAGCGCTGTTTCCCGGACCAGGTACGCGCCCCGGTCACCGAGTTTTTCCAGGTTGCGTAAGCGCGGCAGGGCTTCACGGATGGCGCTGATCACTCCGTGCAGACGAGTCTCTGCTTCCCGGGGGAGACGTCCGCGCGTTCGGTCTTCGAGTTCCTGCAGGCGGGCGAGAACGTCGGCAGTGTGTACGGGTGCCGGGGTGGGGAGCGCACCCCGTGGCTCTCCAGGCACCGCCAGCGCCCCTGCGGCGTACAGCGCGAGCGTAATCAGTGGCCACCCTACGCCAATCACCCCCGTGAACATGAGCAGCAGCCCCAGCAATGCGAGGGCACTTCCCGCCAGGTGTTTGTTCGAGTACAGGTACAGGACAGCGTTACTGGTACGCACGAATTTCCTTGAAGATGCTGGGCAGCGGTCTGGAACGCGCGTCGAACACTCGCCCACCGGTCGCGCGGGCAAGCTCTTCCATCTCATCTGGGCTGGCTTCACCGAACAGAATTGGGAAGATTCGTACGTCCCGCACGTGCTGAGGCTTTGCGGCGCGTACCGCGAGAAAGTCGTGAAGGCCCATGCCCTCGTTGTTCTCGCCATCCGTCATCAGCACCACAGTGCGGATGCGGTTTGGTTGTGGCCCTTCGCCCTCAAGCTGTTGGAGTGCACTGGTCAGGGCGTCGTAGATCGCCGTTCCGCCCTGAATCTGTAGCTGTTTCGCGTAGTCCTTGATCTGCTGCAGGGCAGCTCCCTCATGGCCGCTTGACCCCACCTGGTACTTTTTCAGGTCGTGAACCTTGCTGGAAAAGGTGAGGAACCGGACCTGCTCGCGTGGAGCGAACTGCGCGTATCTCCCCGTGACGCTCACATCACCACCCGCCAGGGCCTGCAGGGAGCTTTTGAGTGCGTCCAGTCGCTCTCCTTGCATTGAGCCGCTCACGTCCAGCACAAAGGTCGTGCTCGCTGGACGGCGGTTCTCGTTGAGGTAGGCGCTCAGCGTCGCCTCAATGGCTGCGAGTGAGCCAGGAAAGGCCAGTTCAAGCGGCATGTCTTCCTGCCCTCCCAGTGGGTGGCGGCCCGTCCTTTCCTTGACCAGGGTTTGCGCTGCTGATGTTTTCAGGTAATCCGTTACCCGTCCGTAGGCCTCGCGGGCGTCAGGATTCAGGAGGATCAGCGGGTAGTCCGCAGTAACAACGCCTTCGTCGGGAATCAGGACGCGCAGCGGCTGGCGCAGCTTTCCGGACGCGTTGAGTTGTGTGATGACGTTCTCGTAATTGATCATCCCCCCAAGTTTGTCTTGATCACGGATGTACGCCTCGCCGAGAAATCCACTCGACCCCGCGCTCAGCACGACCCCTCTGGCGAAGCCGCGCACTTCCGGCGTGTCCAGTTTGTCCAGTGCGACGGCGTCGCTGCCACCTGCAAGCGCAGCAGTGACGCCGACCAGAGCGCTGAATCCAGAGTTGGAGGCCACGGGGTTGGTCATGGCAAAACGGAATTCCCCGCTGCCTGCCTTTCTCGCAACGTCTTTCCAGGAGACCGCCTTATCCCAGCCCCACTTCTGCGCGAGGTCTGCGCGGACGGCCAGCACCACCGGACTGAGCATGGTGGGGGTACGCGTCAGCAGGCGTTTGGCAACTTCCGGTTGCAGCCGCAGGTAGCGGTCGCTGGACAGCCACGCGAAGTCCGCTTGTTCGCCCGCAGCGAGGCGTTCAGCAGCGTCGATGGTGCCCGTGTACTTCAACTGGAGCCGCACGCCCGTCTGGGAGGCAATCGCGTCCAGGACTGGACCTTCGAGGTCGCGAAGTTCCGATCCCGCAAGGACCGTGAGCGTGGGCGATGTGGGGTGCGGCGCGCAGCCCGTGAGCAGTGCACCCAGGAGGAGACTCAGGCCTCTGCCAGCGCGCTTCACTGCGTTCCTCCCGTGACGCCCTGTACGAGGGCGTCGAGCACCGGTGCGGCGGGGAGATCCACGGCGTCACCCGTATCTTTGGCTGACGTGTTCGTGTTACCGCTTTGCATGGCCGCTGTGAAGACCTTGGGGTCAAGGGTGCGCCAGCCGTGTTTTGCTGCGAGAACCTGCAACTCCGGTTCGGTCATCGCTTGCGCGAGACGCTGGCCGCCGTCACTGAGGGACACCAGTGCGTGCCGCGTGTAGGTGTTGGGCGTTGGGTAGACCAGGCGCATACCGCTGCTCAGGCGACCAGCGCGTCCAGCGGTGATGAACTGGGCCTCATACACCAGCACCAGCGGCGCTTTGCCCATTCCGATGGCGAGGTAATCCTCGAAGGGCCCCTGGGAGGTGGCGTCCTGGTAGCCCTGCAGTGCGAACAGTGGCCGCAGCTTCGGTAGCAGCCCGGGGACATTCCGCGCGTCAGGCACCTGCTCTCTGTTCTGCGTGAACGCAGCCACCCCGAGGAATGCCGCGGCAGAACTGGACGTCCTGGGGTCAGTGGTGGACACCAGGACGGTCCTGGCACTGCGGTATGGACTGCCTGTCAGGTCCCGCCAGCGTTTCCCGTTCTGCGCGAGGGAGAGCAGGCGCGCGACGTTCAGCGTCTCTCCCTTCAGCGCGCCTGCCCGTCCCAACGTTGGCATCAGTTTCTTCCAGGTAGCGACGGCCAGCGGCGTGTAGAAGACTTCGGTCACCTGCGCCTTTTTCCCGGCTATGCGCGCAGTCTGCTGCGCGGCGGCACTTCCAGAAGGAAAAGCGAAGTCATAGCCGATCAGGGCGCGGGTGGCGATATCACGCGATCCGGCAGTCTCGGCCGTGACCCTCAAACCACGTCTTTCCAGCGCAGCGATTACGTCCGGGTCAGCGAAGAACTCGGCTTTCTCTGAGCCAATGACGCCTTTAAGGACTGTGACTCCCGGGGAATTGTGCACGTAACTGCGGTATCCGCCGTAAACAGCACCGAGAAGTAGGGCAGCGCTCAGCAGTGGAGCGAGGGCGCGCTTCATCAGTCACTCCGCTGCGAGAAGAGGGTAGGCCCGCTGTGCGGGGCCCGTGCGCAAGCCCTGGTCATCGTTGCCGGGCCGTTCTGGGTCGTGTAGGCGCTCATCCTGAGTTCAGGATGAGCGCGTTATGTCACGCTCTTGTCAGCACATGTAACGTTAGGGAGGGCCACGAGTAAAGTGTGTCACGGCAAAGTACGTTTCAATCCAACCGCTTTTAGAAACGGGGGTAAAGCGTCAGGAGCACCACCCTTCATGGACCCACATCCCCCTAAATAAGGACAACAAAAAACAAGCCGCCCAGGACCGGGGAGCCGGCATCTCTCCCCTGGGCTACTTGCTGCCTTCGGAGTTCGAACGCCAAGCTGTGGTGCTCAACTTCAGTTGCCCACAATCGTGACAGACCCAAAGCCCGATTTATTGATACCGGCTCAAGTCTGGAACGAGTGGTAGGGTAGACTGGGGTCGTGGTGCAGGTCTGGCGACCCTTGAGGCTGAGCCGGGCGCAACCCGAAGAACGACGGCTATATGTGCAGCAACTTCTCCAAGATCCTGAAGTGCTCGACCGCCTTGGTCTCAGAAGGCACTGTGCGGACTTGAATACAACGACTCCGAGAACGAGGCAGTCTCGAGGCAACGCGGGCCACTGGTCCTCGGCGTCGCCTGACTGCTGAACAACTCAAGCAGCTCCAAGCCCTACTCGGGGCGGGTTCGAAGGCCGCGGGGTACAAGGATGAGCGCTGGATCACCTCCCGCGTGCGGGAGGTGATCGGGGTGCTATTTGGGGTGTGGTACCACGGCGATCACGTGAGGAAGGTACTCCATCAGCTGGGCTGCCCTCCTCAGAAACCCGATCCACGCGCGATGGAACGGGACGAACAAGCCGTTCAGACTTGGGGGCAGATCGTCCGACCCGAGTTGGAAAAAAAAGGTCGCTCAGGGCGCAACGCTGGTCTTCGTTGACGAAAGTGGCTTCAGCCTGAAACCGACGGTCACGCGGACCTGGGCTCCTCGTGGGCAGACCCCCATCATTCACGCCAAAGCTGGGTGGGATAAGCTGTCGACCCTGGGTGCAGTGATGACGGGTGGTCAATTCCTGCAGCACACTGTACCAGGAGCCGTTCGAGGGCCTCAAGTGCTCGCGTTCTTTGAACATCTGCTCCGACATATCAAAGGCGACTTGGTCGTCGTCCTGGACAACGCTCGCATTCATCACACGAAGGCCCTCTTGGCCTTCGTTGAGCAGCAACAGCGTCTCACCATCCAATACCTGCCGCCATATGCTCCTGAGCTCAACCCGATCGAGCACCTCTGGGCCCATGTCAAAGGGCACCTGCTCGGCAATTTCTGCCCCAAAGATCAGGGCGAAAGGTCGCTTGAACTTCGCCGGGCGTCGCGTTCGCGCCTCACGACTTCCCACCAAGCTCACCCACGCATATCGCTCGTCTCAAACCTGAGCCGATAGCAATAAAAGGGTGGGATTCTCGCATCAGCGACAAATGGCGGCGTGGGCTGGTCTTCTTCTGTCTCCACAAGCGTTTCGGGAGTCGCCTCCCCCGTTCTGGTAGGACACACCAGACGGAGTCCGAGCTTCAGGATGTTGAGAGCGGCGTTGTGGTCCTGTTCCGCTCGCGCTGCTCCTCAATCTTGTGACAGAGCGATGGGTTGGATTCGAGGCGTGAAAGAAGCGCTACCTGCTGAGCTGGTCCTTCAGGCGGAGGAGACGGGCAGCAAGGTCGGGGGTAAGCGCGCGGCGCGTCATTCAGTACTATTGAGCAGTCTCTCAAAGGAGAATACCTATGACTCGATATTCCATTGCTGCTGGCCTGCTTATGACCGTCCTTGCGCCCGCATCTGCGGTACGCGCCCCATCCGAGCAGAACGATTTGAATTTTAAAATGTTCATCACTTCGACAGAGCAGCGCTACAAAACAATGAACGACCCTGACAGTAGGGTGGTAAAAATAGTGAGAGGCTGCGATCCCGATGGGAGCAACAGTGTCTACACCTGTATCTACGGGGTTGTGGTAGAAAACACCCAGCCTGGAAAGAAGACCACCACAATTGATTTGTACGAAGACAATTCGGGGGTACGCATCTGCTGGATTACCTTGCCACGACAAAGCTTTAGCACACAGTACAGCATCGTTTTCAAGGGTGAGAACTGGAGTGTATATACCAAGACCAGGGGGAAAACGATAGACCTGCACGATAAAATAGAGTGCCCTAAGGACTAGGCGTAATTACTCAGGGGTACTGTTGCACAGCTTCTTCATCTCAAACCATCTGCTTGGACTGGTGTAGCCTAATACCGACCTCTCCGATCAGAGCCCGAGATATTAATGTAACCGACTTGGCTCATCTATAATAAGTGGCTTTGTGTTTTACTTAATATGACTTCTTGGCAACATATCATTTCCCATGCCAAGTAGTCTCTACAAACCTTCAGCCATAAGAGTAAATAGGTCTGTGTCTCTGTAGGCTTTGCCATAAGGCTTAAGATGGGGCGACAGCAGTGGTGACCTACTTATAGAGCCAGAAACTACCAAGATGGATTCACCTGACATTAACCGCTTTCAAAATGCGAAACAGTGTCAAAAAGGAGATAGCAACTTCATAATAAGACTCCCTTTAGCTCTTCAGCAAATTACTACTGAATGAGCCAATTATACTCCACCAGGCAGGAATTGTCTCTATTACACCTTGACCTTGTCCGCAAGGATGGAAACCGGGCATCTTACAGGCTAGAACTGAGCGAATGAACCACGAACGATAATTCTCGTTCCACTATTCACCGTTTTCCCCTTTCTTTGAAGCTCTGGGGATCCACCTGGTTCATGTTGGCAACTACACTTCTAGGGTACCGTTAATTCCAAAGTTGCCAAGCTGAGGTCCGCTCCCCACAACGTTATGGAATAAATGCGTGAGACGCGTGACGCCTTCGCACAGTTCTTCTACGGGACGTGTAAATGGAAGGCGTACGTGCCGCGCAAGGAGACCGTCGTGTGCGAAGCGCTCTCCAGCTGTCAGGCGCAGTCCAAAGCGATCGGCGTGAGCAACCAGGGACATTCCGACCGGCTGCGGGAGCATCACCCAGAATGACAACCCACCTTCCGGCAAGCGGTACGTCCACTGGGGAAGATGCAGGGTAAGTTGCTCCGCCAACACGTCCCGCTGCTCCCGGAGTTGTTCACGGCGCCGCTTTAAGAATGGGTCCGGATTTTGCAGTAGCCAGGCACCCGCCAGTTGCTCCATCACTGGCGTGCCCAGATCAACAGTTGAGCGCGCCGCCCCCAGCCGCTCAGCAAAGTGCCGTGGGGCACGGATCCATCCCAGGCGTAAGCCACCCCAGAAAGATTTGCTCATTGAGCCGATGCTTACCACCACGTCATGCTGGTCGTAACACGCGAAAGGAGATGGAGGCAGAACATCCAAGGCCAGTTCGGTGAGCGTTTCGTCCACTACGACGAGGGTGCGAGTGTTTCGAAAGAGACGCGTGAGTTGCATCCGCATGGCGGCCGGCATCAGGTGCCCAGTCGGGTTGTGGAAGTCGGGAATGAGATACGCCAGGCGAGGCGAGGTCTGCAGGGCGGCGGCTTCCAGCCCTTCAAGGTCCCACCCCTCGGGTGTCAGGGGGACGGGTACAGGTCGGCAGGACGCGCCCCTCAAAGCGTCAAGGGCGTGAGGATAGGTGGGTTGATCAATAAGGACGCGGTCCCCCGGACTGGTGAACGTACGAACAATGAGGCTGAAGGCGTGCTGGGCACCGGATGTGACGATGATTTGTTCCGGAGTGGTGGGTAAACCTCGGGCGGCATACCGTGCAGCGATGGCCTCCCGTAAGACGGGTAGTCCGAGCGGTGTGTACCCATGCGTCGGAAGGTAGGCAGGCAGCGCTGTCAGGGCATGCGTGAATGCCTCGTGGATAACGCCTTCTGGAGCATTCGGGGCAGCTGCGGCAAAATCAATGAGGTGCGGGTTGGACAGCGGGGGAAGAGGGACGCCCGGCGTGCTGGCGAGTGGTGGGAGAGTAATGACACCGCGCACACCTGGCCGGAGTTGCAAGAACCCTTCGTCCTGAAGGACGTCATACGTCGCCTTGATGGTATTGCGGCTGAGCCCCAGAGCTTCGGCAAGCGCACGCTCACTCGGGAGTTGCGCCGCCAGGGGAAGGCGGCCGTCAAGAACCAGGTGTTGAATGCTGCGCGAGAGGTTGAGGTACGCCGGTCCGCGGCCTGTCCATGGTCCAAGAAGGTGTACCAGGGCCGTTGCGGTGATTTTGCGCTGGGTCATGGTACCAGTTTATCCAAACTGGCTCTATCCAGTAGCACCAGATTCTCCTAGATTACATCAAGGGGGACCAGAAGTGACGATAGCAATTAACAGTCAGTTGAACGTTGACACCCACAAGGCTGTGACGATTGCTCCGATGAAGGACGCAAATGACCAACAGGCCTTTTATGACCTGAACGTGGAATGGATTACAGCGCACTTCGAACTAGAGGAGAGTGATTTGGACATTCTCCATCATCCCCAGCGAGAGGTGATTGGGCCGGGTGGACAGGTGTACTTGGCTTATTGTGAGGGCAGGGCTGTCGGATGCGTTGCACTGATGGCTTACGGACCGGGGATTTACAAGATCGCAAAGATGGCAGTGACGCCTGAATACCGTGGGAAAGGGATTGGGCGAAAACTGCTCTTGCATGCCATAGAGCAGGCCCGGTCGCTTAGGGCGCGCACACTCTTTCTTGCCAGCAGCGATATATTGGTGCCCGCGATAGGCTTATACGAGACAGTAGGATTTCAGCGCTTGAGCATTGAAGAATGGCCCTTTATGCGGTTTGCCCGAGCGAATGTATTTATGCGCATGCACTTGTGACACCAAGCCGACAGATCTGATTGAGTTTGATACATACACTTGAGCCGTCTTACCAATTAATTCATTTTAACAATTTATACTAGACTCCTACAAGTGTTATCACCAACTGTGTCGTGTTTGGCGTGAGGTGGTTAAGCAAGAGGCCTGAACTTCAAGTTCAGGCCTCTTGCACATGGGTGTCAACTTCCTCGGTGGTGGAATTCTCGGAGCTGGCCGTGCCGCACGCCATTTGCACTCGGGTACAACCCCCCAAACAAGTCGCGGTCCTCCAACCCGGGCGGCGACCGATCATCACGAGGTGCGCGCCTTCCGTCACCGTTGCTTTAAATCGCGCTCGTCGTCTTGAACGTCGCTGGTGGCCCGTGAGCAGCACGTTCTCGCCTTGCCGAATCCACCGAACAAGCCGCGTGACAAAGGGGCTCGGTGTTGCCGTGTACACCGGTATTTTCGATTCGGGCCGAACAGCCGGGCAGTCCCTTCCTTTCGGGGAACCACCACGGCCTCCTCTGCGAGGGTGACCTGTTCCTGCTCCACTCGGGCTTCCACATGTGCGGAGGCTAGAGAAGGGGTATGCCGCACCTATCAAGGCTCAGCTCTGGGCATGAAACACCTCCCAAACACCATCAAGTCCTTCTCCCATGCCATGGTGGACGGGTACGCAGGGATTAAGGCACCGCAGCAGTACGCGGAGAACCAGCGAGCGGACCGTGGGTTCGTCGCCCATCTCAACTCTGGCGTATTGAATGAATTGCTCTGCCTTCTCTGGGGCGAAGCGCAAACTCACGCGGGTGGCAGTTGCGGGAGTATCACGGTCCAGGGCATTGGCGTGATCGCGGAGACTCCTGCGCAGCTCAACCCCAGCTGGAAGCAGGTGACGAATGCACAGGAAACCAGTGCGCTGCACATCGCGGAGAACGGGATCCCCCCGGAGGACACGACGGACCCCTGGTGAACGTTGGTCCAGCGAGTGCTCTCTGGTGGGTACACTCTGCCCACTTCCAGACAGGCCTGGAACACGCTCAAGGGCTGCGAGGCCAGAACAGGGACGCTGGTCCGGTGCCCGCTGCTCAGACCGTCGCTCCCGGACGGCGACGCCGTCACGCCAAGCGCCGTTGACAGAAGTCGCCCTGAGTATTAATCTCCTAATATTAAGGACTTAAGACTATATGACTGAATCGGCCTCGTATCTTCTCCACCGGCTCGTCTTCGAGCTTGATCGCGCCGCTGACCGACTGCTGCGCAGCCACTTCGGCATCTCATACAGTCGCGCACTCTTCCTGTTCATGCTCCAGCACCATGGAACCGTTACCCAGCACGAACTCGCTACCGCGCTCGGCTACAGCGACCCGGCGATCAGCACCATGCTCAAGGGACTCATTCAAGACGGTTACGTACAGGTCGTGCCCAGTCCAGAACACGCCCGCAAACGCCTGGTCAGCCTCACGCCTCAGGGAAGCCACTTTGTGGCACAGGGGCGGAAATTACTCGACGGCAAATTTGACGAACTCATGACCCAGGCCGGGGTTGACCTTCAACACTACGCCGACCTGACGCAGCGGCTGAACCAGGCTCTGGTCGGCCAGAGGAGCCCCGATGAATAACACTCCACTCCCCTTTGGCGAAGCCTCCACTGTCCTTTCCCGGGACGGCACGCGGATCGCATATCACACCCTCGGCCAGGGGCCGTCGGTGATGGTAGTCCCCGGAGTCCTTTCGACGGCAGCCAACTATGCGCGCTTTGCTGATGCCCTCTCACGGCGCTTCACAGTTCATACCGTTGAACGGCGCGGGCGAGGCCTGAGCGGCCCCCAGGGCAAGGATTACAGTGTCCTCAAGGAACAGGAGGACGTCCTCGCTGTCCAGGAGGCGAGTGGCGCAACATTTCTCGTCGGCCACAGCTTCGGTGGCCTGATCGCCCTTGAAGCGGCCCGCACCCAGCGCCTATTCTCCCGAATTGCTACCTATGAGCCTGGCGTATCCATCGGCGGCTCCATCAATATGAACTGGATTCACACGTACCAGCAGAAACTCCTCCAGGGGAAATCCCTTGATGCCTTCGTGGAGTTTATCCGAGGTACGGGCCCAAAACGTGCCCAACGGACTCCGAGTTGGCTCATGAAGTTCCTCCTCCCACGCCTCGTCAAGCCGGATGAACTCCGCGAACTGCTCAGCCTGCTCCCCGAGAACCTCAGGGAGCATCAGGCCCTGGCAGCACTCGACAGCACCCACCACCACTACCGGGACGTGGCAGCGGAAGTACTGCTTCTCCGGGGAGGACGCGATCCACTCGACTGGGTAGAGCCCACCATTAGGCAGCTCAGCGAGGTTCTACTCCACGCCGAGGTGCAGGTCTACCCGACGCTCGATCATTTTGGGCTCGATAAGGGCGCGCCTGAAGAGGTCGCGCGTACCGTCGGTCACTTCTTTCTTCGCTGAGCTCCTGGGCCGCCACAGCGCCGGTTGACCGATAATCACGTGCGCCCCTGGGCCGACGACCCAGTCCTGTTCCCCGTGCAATGCTGCCCGCATGTGACCAAAGGCGTCCGAGATCAACCAGCCCGTGGTGCACCAGGGCTTCTAAAACGGGCTCAGGAAGCCTCGCAGGTCATGCTCGGCATCTCCCCCTGCGCTACCAGTCGGCAGGGTGCCCTTGGCCTCCTGGGTGCCCGGGGAGGGGAGCGGGGTGGTGTTGGGACGACGGTCCTGCACCAGCAGTTCCCGGCGAGCCTGTTCGAGCAACCGCCCAAGTACATTCCGACTTTCCCCGTTGCAGATCTCTCCATACGTATTGCCCCAGGTGTTCCCTTCCGCGGTGGGGGAAGAGGCGTTCACGAGCTGTTGAGCGAGTTCCGGGCGTCTGAGCTTCTCCCGGAGGAGGTTCAGCATGAGGTCAAGTTCGACCTCATGCTGGTCAGGGCAAATCCCGACGGTCTTCCCGAGCTTCTTGGCTTATGCGGCCGTGATGCTGAGGAAGCGTGCAGGAGCCAGGAAGTACTGCTACTTCAAAGTTTGCAAAAATCGGACAGGCAGGTCGAGCGTCTCTCCCGCCCCCACGTGCTGAACGAGTAGAGCAGGTTCAATTGCCGGGTGGTGCTCGTGCTTTTCTCCTGGCAGGGATCGGCGAACAGCTTGATGCCCGCTTTCTTCAGCCCGTCAGCGATCACGCCATACGCTTCCTCCGCGAAGTCATCGTCTTCGCCTCCAAGCCGACATCGGCGCACACTATGCGGAAGTCCTTGATGTCGGCGCTGGTGTGGTCGGCTCTGGCAGCAGGGGAGAGCCGCAGCGCGGCGAGGAATGGCAAGGCCCTGCGTTTCAGGTTCATGGGCCTCCTGGGTGGCCAGGGAATGGCACGGTCCACATGCCCCTGAATATGAAGGCAAATGGCTTTTCTACCAGGCCGGTGGGCCAGATTCAGCGCCCGTAAGCATGTCCGTTCGACGCGACGGACACCGTTTACCAGGGAAGGGGCTTGCGGTCATGGAAGAACCCGCCGGTGGGTCCGCCCTCAGGCAGGGTGGCGAGCCACACGACCGTGTCCGCGCCCTGCTCGACACTGCGCGGGGCCCGAGGGCCCCCCATGTCGGTCCTCACCCATCCGGGATCCACGCTGTTCACCAACACCCTTGGCCCCCCCGCGTGCGCCATCAAGCGCGTCAGGGCGTTCAAGGCGGCTTTGCTCGCCGAGTACGCTGGGGCATACCCACCCATGCTGGAAAGCTGCCCGGCGCCGCTACTGACATTCACCACGCGGCCGTACCCCCGCTCCCGCATGCCTGGTACGAACGCCTGGCACAGCCGGAGCGGACCCATAAAGTTCGTCTCCAGGCTGTCCTGATACGCCTCAGGTGGCGTCATCAGGGCACTGTCCCCCTCACACAGCAGCACCGCAGCATTGTTTACGAGAATGTCGAGGCGCCCGAAGGCACGCTGTACGTGGGCCGCGAGCGTCTGAATGGAGGCGTCGTCCCGCACATCGAGGGAGACGGCCGTGACGGCTCCCCCGCCCGAGTGCAGGGCCGCAGCAGCCTGCTCTCCCTGGGCCTCACCCCGCGCGGCAAGCAGCACGTGCAGGCCCTGCTGGGCGAGCTGGCGGCAGACTTCCAGACCAATACCGCGGTTACCCCCGGTCACGAGGGCTACCTTCTGTCTCGTCATGTTTCATTCTCCCCGGTTTTGCACAGCGGGAGAGGGCGCCCGCATGTTCTCGGCGCGCCACTGACGGTTCGTCATAGTCGCCGAACCCTTGGTAACGTCGGCTGACCACACGCCCGTTTGGCGTGTGGTCCATCAGGTGGAGCGTCGAAGTTTCCCATACAGCGCCGTTGCTTCGCACCCGATCACCCTAAACAGCTCCAAGGCACGACGTGAGCGCCGTTCAGGGAAACCAGCCATGTGCCGCTTTGAAGTTTCCTTCCGTCCGTGGCGGCGAGGGACTCCTCGCCTCGCCGCCGCAAGTACCTTCCTGAACCTCTGCAGCAAAAACAGAGGTGGTGAGAATCACCAGTGTTCGGCCGCCACCGGTAAGACCCGGCAACAGACAGGAGCGCACCGCATGAATGATGTTTTTTCTTTAATAAAAGAAGAAAAAGATTGATGTCATCATCATAGAGCAGAGGTAAAGTCCGTCTGGCACAGCGCTTTTGGCACTTTTCCCCCAAGTTCCACGATGTTTTCCCCCAAGTTCCACGGTACTTTTGAGGCGTGTTCCCCCAAGTTCCACGATAGTCCAGACGTTGAATCCCCCAAGTTCCACGATATTTTTCCCCCAAGTTCCACGAGGGTCACGGCGGACACTGCCGCACCTCATACGCCCTTTCTCCTTGATTCCCCCAAGTTCCACGATACAGCGAGCTCAAAATCCCCCAAGTTCCACGTGAGTTGAGGGGAGGTGGGTAAAACATGTTGTCAGACGAGTTTGACGAGCCGTTTCCCCCAAGTTCCACGATAATAGGAATTCCAAAACCCCCCAAGTTCCACGATTGGCCCCCCACGTTGAACCCGAGAAATATCTCTCCAGATCCCCCAAGTTCCACGAGGGCTGAGGGGTGAAGCTCAGCCGCGTGTACATACGCCGGACGGCAAAAACCACCTCGCCGAAACGGCTCAGACAGACGAGGGGAAGGAGAAGTCAGAGCAGCGCGCGGAGGTCGCGGATTCCTACCTCCGGCGACATGAGCACCCGGTTGAGAATGGCGTGCATCTGCGCCGCGTCCACTCGGCGTTCAAGGACCGCGTTGCGGACTTGATCAATTTCATGCAGTTCCAGCCCGTGCCGCTGAAGTTGCCGGACCTTGAAGGAGGTAAGCATAAACTCGACCGCCGCTTCTGGCCCCTCTTTCTGGATGGCCAGGTGCAGCTCTTCCTCAAAAAGATGGTTCTGCTGCGCCTCTGCCTTGACGATTTTCGCCTGGGACGCCTTGCGGGTGCGTTGGATATCCTGCTTGCGCAACTCGTCACTGCGGGTTTGCGCGACGATCGAGTCCACGTCCTTGAGCAGGCTGACGAGGTATGCAGCGGGATTCTCGATCTTCTTGTTTGGGCGCTTGAGTTCCTCTGCAAATTTTGCGACGACGACGACAACTTTCTCCCCCAAGTTGCGGGCGTACTTCTCGGCCACACCCCGGTGAACACCGTGTTTGACCAGCAGGGCCACGTGTTCTTGGTTGATGGGAGAGGTGGTCTCCCCATACGTGTAGTGAACGGTGGTCTTCAGACCCTTCCCGACGTAATTGACCGTGGCGAGGTAACCCATCTTGATGAGGGGCTCGTGCATGCTGTCGAGCGCCCGGCGGACGTGGTCAGGACGGCGGTTGAGGACGCCGCAATTCTGCGCGTGCGTCATCAGGGAGACCGCCATCCGGTAAGGTTTGGGATCGCCGCGCGTCGCTGCTTCGTCGAGGTACATGTCCAGCAGGCGGTACAGCGTGCGGGAGCCGACCGTGGGCAGGCTCTGGTAGTCGGTGAGGTTCAGGGGCTTGATGTAGCCGTTGCGGATGGACTTGGTAATTTCCTCGCTCAGACGAATGCGCAAGACGCTGCGGCTGTCAAGCGTAATGTCCGCGCCTGTTTCCTCACGATGTGTGCGCGTCAGGCTGTCAATGATGCGAAACGACACCGTCGTGTACCGCTTGGCGTGAAAATCAAACCAGCCGTCTGTGATGTGGTACGTCGTGTTGAAGACCCGGGCCAGACACTGGGAGAGGGCCTGGTAGTGTTTGCCGCTGGTTCCCTGCCCCGAGAGCTTAAGCAGCGCATACGCACTCGTGGTGATGATCCCGTCGGCAGGGCAACCCGCGTCAATGTACACGTTGATCAGCGCCACCAGCAGGTCGTTGTCGCTGCCGCGGGCCATGCCGATGCCGGGCACGCCAGTACACACAATTTTCGCCGGTTGACCGTTGGTGCGGATGACCATGCGTTCCAGGCGCAGCAGGTCCTCGGGCAACCGCTCCTGAACAGGAATGAAGTTGAGGGCCGCCACGTTCCGCTCGTCGTGGCCCCTCAACACGTCCTTCTCCTGATCCTTGCCCCGCGGCTGCCCCATGCGGTCACTGTACTTGCCGCGCCACTCCGCGGTCTATTGGGAAAGGAACGCAGCGCATCGTGAGATGGTGGCGTGGGGCAAACCACATCTGACCTTCTGGTCAGGCGGTGTTCTCGCAAGTCCTGGTGCCGGATTCTCAGACGTTTATGACCCACACGGGCTGCGGGGGCCGGTCCTGGGCGAGGCGGCGCGCGAATTGCTCCAGTACTGCGACGAATTCAGGCGCTCCACCCAAGCTGACCGTTTCCCGACGCATGTGGCTTCAGGGTGACGGGAAGGAGCGCAACCGTGCAGTGCCGGGCAGGGCAGCGGCGCACGTTTCTACCCGTGCGGCACCTATACCCGGCAGTCTGGTGGGGCCTGGGCCATGTCACGCAAACATAACGCTGTCCCCCCTAATGCGTTCGGGAAGGGGCTCCTGTACGCCCGACGTTGAGGTCATGCGCTCCCACCTCCACGGTGATCCCCGGGCGGCGCAGCGGATTCCAGGGGCTCCGCGGTGCAACTGCCTCTCGTCTCTGCCCGGGCCTCGCCTCAACAACCTCTGGAAACTGCGCAGACTCGGTCAGGCCGCCTGGACTGTTCTCCCGCAGGCGGCTGACGGTCTGTGGGTGGACGCGCGCGTTTCATGTGGGCGTTAAGGCCCGCAGGTACGGTGCGAGACTGAAAGAACCCTGGACCTGTCGGTTGGGCAGCAGGCCCCGGAAGAGGTGCGACCTTGATCTACTTCATGTTTGCCACGGGCATCGAGAACTCGTACCCCACGGTGCAGGGCGGGCGGGTGAGGCAGGACGAGATGGACAAGTGCGGGCACTACACGCACTGGCAAAAGGACTTTGACCTCGTGGGGGAACTGGGCGTCGGGTACCTGCGCTACGGGCCGCCCATCCACACCACCTGGCTGGGTCCGGACCATTACGACTGGAGCTTTGCCGACGAGACGTTTGCGGGGCTGCGCTCACGCAACATCACGCCCATCGTGGACTTGTGCCACTTCGGGGTACCCGACTGGATCGGTAACTTTCAAAATCCCGATTTCCCGGTTCAGTTTGCCCGTTACGCGGCTGCTTTCGCTGCGCGCTTTCCCTGGGTGCAGCTGTACACGCCCGTCAACGAGATGTACATCTGCGCCCTGTTCTCGGCGAAGTACGGCTGGTGGAACGAGCAAATGACGACCGACCGCAGCTTCGTGACGGCGCTGGGCCACATTGTCAAGGCCAACGTGCTGGGGATGCAGGCCATCTTGAATGCCCGTCCCGACGCCATCTTTATCCAGAGCGAGTCCAGCGAGTACTTCCACGCTGAGAATCCCGCCGCCATTGGCCGGGCGGAATTCATGAACGAGGTGCGCTTTCTGTCGCTGGACCTGAACTACGGGCACCGGGTGGGGTCGGAGATGTACGAGTACCTGCTCGACAACGGCATGACGCGGGAGGACTACCACTTCTTCCTGCAAAACAACCTCAAGCACCACTGCATCATGGGCAACGACTACTACGTTACCAACGAGCATCTCGTTCACCCCGACGGTTTGACGGAGGCCAGCGGGGAGATCTACGGCTACTCGGTGATCACAGGCCAGTATTACGCCCGCTACGGCCTGCCGGTGATGCACACCGAGACGAATCTCTCTCAGGGTGCGGGAGGCGACGAGGCGGTGCGCTGGCTGCGCAAGGAATGGGCCAATGTGCTGCGCGTTCGCAACGATGGCCTGCCCATCGTGGGTTTTACCTGGTACTCGCTGACCGACCAGGTGGACTGGGACACGGCGCTGCGGGAGAACAATGGGACGGTCAATTCGCTGGGCCTGTACGACCTGAACCGCAACATCCGGCCCGTGGGCGAGGCGTACCGCCGCCTCATCACGGAGTGGCGTGACGTTCTCCCCACCCAGAGCGTCGTGCTGACCGTACCTGTCTTTCCTCCCAACCAGCAGGAGAGCGAGGCCGTGCGGGACCTGCAGGACAAGGCCCGCCATGCCCGCCGGACCCAGGACGCCACCGCCCAAGGCAATGAGCCCACGTCCCCCACACCCACCTCTTCGACAGGAGCCTGACATGACTGCATCTGATTCCCCCAACACTGCCCAGTCCACGCCGTCTGCGCCCCCTGCCCTGCCCCGACGCTTCGGCAGCAAGGTCGTTATTGTGACTGGCGCGGCAAGTGGGATTGGCCTGGCTGCGGCCAAACGTTTTGCGCAGGAGGGGGCGCGGGTGGTGATCGCGGACCTTCATGGTGACGCTGCAGAACAGGCCACCGAGCAGATGAAAGCTGCCGGGGCGCCCGCCGCGTTGGGGGTGGCCTGCGACGTATCGGACCCTCAGCAGGTGGATGCCTGCGTGGACGCAGCCGTGGCCCGTTTCGGGAGGCTGGACGTCGTGGTGAACAACGCCGGGCTGATGACCTTCAAGCCCATCACTGAACTGACGGTGGACGACTGGCAGCGCGTGCTGGCAGTGGACCTGCTGGGGGCCTTTTCCTTTCTGAGGCGCAGCTTTGAGGTGATGAAACCGGGGTCGGCCATCGTGAATGTTTCCAGCATCCACGCCCATGAGACCGAAGCGCTGGTGGCCCCCTACGCCGCTGCCAAGGCGGCCCTGGTGTCACTAACGCGCAGCGCCGCCATCGAGGGCAAACCGCGCGGCATCCGCGTGAACGCCGTACTGCCGGGCGCGGTGGACACGCCGATGTTGTGGAACAATCCCAATGTGAAAAGCGGCGTGGAGAAGATCAACCCCAATGACGTGGGCCGTCCCGAAGACCTTGCCGCTGCCATCGCCTTCCTGGCCTCGGACGACGCCGCTTTTGTGCAGGGCACGGAACTGATCGTGGACGGCGGGCGACTCGATCACCTGTAACTGCCGGCCAAACGGTGGGCGGTCTGACCGCTGGGTTGGCACATCACCGCCGAAAACAGGCCCACCTCAACCGGCCTCCGGTGGCCCCTTCCGCCACACCGCCCGCGTCAGGGCGCTCAGACCCAGTGTTGCCGGAAGCGGGTGGGGGCAACAGGAGGTATGCGCCTTCCCAGTGGGTGCCGGGAAACTGGGCCTTGAAGCGCAGGAGCCTTTCGCAGTTGTAATGGCGGGAGAGCAGTGGGCGCGGGGCATGGGCACCTCATTCCAGCGGCCAGGAGCGTGGGAAATCCTCGCCAGGCAGGTTCAGGTCGGCGAGGGGCGCGCAGCCCAGGGTAACGCTCTGCGTACCTTCCGCAACGCAGCAATGGCCTCCTGCACGAGGAGGGCCGCGGTGCCGCCCGGTGCGCCGGAAGCGCGCACCACGTCCTCCAGATACCAGCCACCCCGGGCCCCCAAGGGGATGCAGGCCAAAAAGGCCACAGCCGGCCCCTCCTGCCGCGCCAGGAAAAAACGGCGCTGGGCTGGGTGCTGCCGGGGTGAGGGGTCCAGCACCCAGCCCAGCGCTCGCCCGCGAGGCGAGCCACGGGCAGCCCAGAATTTCGATCTCGGTCCACACCGCGTCGCTCGGCTGAGGTTCGGGCTGCAACCTCCACCCCGCGCGCCGCGTCCGGTTAACGTTGTTGCGCATGGTACTTCCCGCATTGTCCCGGGAGGATCAGCGCTGCGCGTCCAGGTGCGGCGTCGCTCCAAGGCGGAGTGCCCGCCGCACCTCGCCACCTGCCGCACGCGCGAACGCTGCCGAGCAGCCTGTGAGCGCGGGCGTGACCCGTTGGGCCCGCACAGTGTCCCGAAAAACACGTGCAAAGTCGCTCCAACCTTCAGCAGGTGCAAGGGGATTACCTGCCGCCGGCCGTGCCTGCCCTACCGCACGATAGGGCAGCGGTCCCAATAGGCCCGGCACGGTCAGGGCCTGAACGTCCAGCATCAAGCTGGCAAAACTGGCGGACGCGTGGCCAAACTCGCCGTGTAGGGCCAGCCATCGCGCGGCCAACAGCCGCTGCTCCCGGGCCGTGGCGGCGCAGGTAGACGTGGCCACCAGGGGCCGGCCGAAGGTGGAGGTCACCGCTGGGACCGTGGCCGGGCTGTCTAAAAGCCGGATTTAGGTTCACCTCACCGGGGGTCTCCATCTGAGTTCGATGTGGCGGGCGTAGCTTGAGGCATGCGTTTCCTGGTGGTTGAAGATGAACCCGAAATCCGCCGTCCCTTAGCGGCCAGCCTGAGAGAAGCCGGGTACGCGGTGGACGAGGCAGGCTGTGCCGAGGAGGCCCGCGAACTCGCCGCCAGTTTCCCCTTTGACGCCCTGATGGTGGATGTGGGACTGCCGGAGGGTCCCCGGTCGGGCTTTGATCTCGTGCGGGAGCTGCGCGAGGAGGGCATTCCCTTTCCGGTGCTGTTCCTGACGGCCCGCGACGCTGTGGAAGACCGTATTGAAGGCCTGGACACTGGGGGCGACGATTACCTCGTCAAGCCCTTTCATCTCGGGGAGGTCCAGGCGCGGCTGCGGGCCCTCGTGCGCCGGGGCCGGGCGGAGGTGCAAAGCACGCGGGTCTGGCGCGACCTCCGGCTCGACTGGACCGCACGGGCGGTGTACCGGTCAGGTGCACGGGTGGCGCTGACGGCCAAGGAGTTCTCGCTGCTGGAGGTGCTGGCCTCGCATCCAGGTCGGGTCTATACCCGCGAGGAACTGATCGACCGTGTGTGGGACGGACGCTTCGGGGCCGAATCGAACGTGGTGGACACCTACGTGCGCAATCTGCGCCGCAAACTCGGCGACGATGCGGTGCGCACCCTGCGGGGCCTGGGTTACAGCTTTCCGGAAGGGGAGTAAGGGTGGTGGGTTCACCCCCGCCTGACGCACTCCCCCGCAGCTGCGCCCGTTCCACCGGGGAGCGGGTCAAAGCGAGCTTGTCCCTCCCGCAATTGCCCTGAGTGGTGTTCTCACCTCTTTCCCCCTTTGCATTGAAGGCCGGGAGAAGGAAGCGGCAAGACCCTCTTAAAGCGAATCTTTCGGATCAGCACCCTTCGTGACTTCGTCTCAGCACGGAGAACGAGGGCCTTTCTTGCATCTCCAGGGTGAGGAGGGAACAGCGGGCGAAGCTCGCCCTCAAGACGTTGGCCCTGAGTCCCGCCCCTTGCCTCTCCACCTGGAATGCGCCACCATTCCAGCAACGCCACCCCTGAGGCCCCTGACCCTGCGCACCCGGCTGACCCTCCTGACCTTTGGTGTTTTGCTCTGCACGCTGCTCGCATTCGCAGGAGTGGCGGGGGTGGTGCTGTGGCAGGTGGAACTGCGTTCGGTGGCCCGGCAGGTGGCGTCGCAGGCCGACGCACTGCTCGCGGTGGTGCAGTCCACGCCCAGTCAACTTGACGATATCGGCGACGATATCCTGGAAGAAAGCGGTATTACGGCGTCAGCGCGCGTCTATGTGGATGGACAGCTGCGGTGGGCGGGTGGGGCTTCGGGGCCCGACACCCTGGACCCCGAGTTTCTGAAGGGGAGTGGGCCTGCGTGGGCGCGGCAGGTGGGTGGGTATCAGGTGATATCGCGGCGCGGCGGCATGGTCGTGGTGCAGGTGGGGCGCAACCTGCTGCCCCTAAAACATTTGATGCAGCGCTACGCGTCGGTGGCTGCCATGACCCTGCTGCTGCTCAGCGTGCTGGGGGGCTGGCTGGTGGCCCGCGAGGTGCGCCGGGCGTTGCGGCCCCTGGAGGCACTGGCGCGGCGGGTGGGGCACCTCGACGGGCCTGGTCCGCTGCCGGGCCTGGAGGAACGCGACGAGGTGGGCGCCCTCGCCCGCGCCTTGGCAGAAAGCCTGCGGGCGCTGCGAGCCGAGCGCGAACGTGAAACCCTCTTTCTTGCGAGCGCCTCGCACGAGTTGCGCACGCCCGTCACAGCGATGCTCGCGGACCTGCAACACACCCTCTCGCGGGAGCGGCCCCCGGAGGAGTGGCACGCGGCCCTGGAACGTACGGAGCGTACAGCGGGACGCCTGCGCCAGCTGACAGGCAACCTCATGACCCTCACCCGGGCGCAGCGCCTGCTTCCGCTGGGGCCGTCGCGTGGGCCCACCGTGGACCTGCTTACGCTGGCGGGCGAGGCGGTGGACCTGCTGCAACCGCTGGCGATGCGGCGCGACCTCGACCTGTGGCTGGACGGGGCCTCGGCTCCCGTGCGCGGCGACAGCACCTTGTTGAGCAGCGTGCTCGAAAACCTGATCGGCAATGCGGTGAAGTTCACGCCACCGGGGGGGCGGGTCCTGGTGGACGTCTCAGCCCAGCCTGGTGGGGGCGCGGCGCTGCGGGTGGAAGACACCGGCCCCGGCTTTCCGGGAGGCGTCCTGACAGACGCCTTCGTGCGCGGACTGACCGAGGTGGAAGGCTTTGGGCTTGGGCTTGCCGTGGTGCGGCGGGTGGTGGAGGTGCACGGGGGTACCCTGCACCTGGGGCGGGCAGAGGGCGGTGGCGCGCGGGTGGACGTCACTCTGCCGGGCGAGGAGGCCATTTCGCCTTTAACCAACTTTTAGAAGATGAGAGCATAAGCGAGCCCACGCTGCCCGTCTTCGCCGCCCTACAGGACCGACGACGTCACCTCAACCGGGCGGCGTTCCTGATGGGCGCGGCGCTGCCCTGCTGCTCTCGGAAGCGGGCATGATGACCGCCCTGTGGCACCCCGACGCTCTTCCGTCCCTGGCGCTGGGAAGGCACCACTCGGCCCTGCGGCCCCTGCCGGGCGTGGCAACTCACAGCCGTAGACCAGGAACAACCCTCGATGGCGGTTGGACGGGTAGCCCCACTCAGAGCAAGGCCACCCTGAACATCACTGGCTTTTTCGTGGCCTGGGACGACAACAGTTTCACGTCCTTGAAGCGCAACCTGGGCGCGTTGGGTGTCCTTGTGTCCGAATGGTGGCGTCTGGAAGCGGGCGGTACGCTGAGCCCCGAGTCCCCCGGAAAGAACGCGAACATGCGCGCGTATGTTGCGGTGCACTGCCCAGGGCTGCCCATGATGCCGCTGGTGAACAACTACGACCCCATAATGAATTGCAAGGGTTTAGTGGAGGCGTAGTTCAGGATGGGTGGTTTGTTCCTCAAAGGCCACCGGGGAACGGTAGCAGGGCGACGAATGGCGACGTTGCCGGTTGTAAAACACCTCGATCCACGCGAACACGTCACTGCGGGTTTGGGCACACGTCCCGGGTTCCTGGCGCAGGTCGAGTTCAACCTTGAGGGTTGAGAAAAAGCGTTCCTGCACGGCGCTATCCCAACACTGCCCTTTGTTGCTCATGCTCTGAACCGCCTCCAGGCGCTCCAGGGCTTGTCGGTAGACCTCACTGCTGTATTGGCTGCCTCGGTCGGAGTGGTGGAGCAGCCCGGTCTCGGGCTGCCGTCGCTGCCAAGCCATGTTCAGCGCCGCGGTGACCAGCGGCGTGTGAAGACGTTCGCTCATCGCCCAGCCGACAATTTTTCTGGAGAACAGGTCCATGACCGTGGCCAGATACAGCCAGCCCTCCGTCGTCGGCAGAGAGGTGATGTCCGTGACCCACTTCCGATTCGGCCGGTCGGCACTGAACTCTCGGTTCAGCAGATTTTCTGCGGTTGGGTGAGCCGATGAGGCCTTGGTCGTCACGCGAAACGGCCGCTTGCAGCGGACCTCAGCGTCCGCTGCCTTCATCGGTCGCCCGATCCGCTGTCGGCTCACCCGCTCTCCCTCATCTGCGAGATCCGCTTGAATTCTCGGGGTTCCGTAAGTCCCTCGGCTTCGCTGATGACTCGCCCTGATCTTCTCGGTCTGGGCGCGGTCTTTTCGCGCTCTGACACGCTCTGGCCTTCCCCGCGTCTGCGTAATACCCGCTCACACCGACCTCCAGCACCTGACACATCAGCTCCACCGGAAACTCTTCCTGGTACTGCTGAACGAAGGCGAAGATCAGCTTTGTTTGGCGAAGAAGGCCACGGCTTTTTTCAACACATCCCACTCCTGACGGGCAATCTCCAGTTCACGCTCCAGATGCTTGATCCGTTCTTCCTGTTCAGAACGCGCAGGGAAGCCACGCCCCGTCAATACAGGGCGTCCCACAGCCTTCTGCACCTCCTGCCGCTTTTTCCAGCGCACGACGTAGTGGGGAGGGACGCCGAGGTCGCGGGCGATTTGGGCACAACTTTTGCCCGTGGCTTCGACCAGCCGCACGGCCTCCTGCTTGAATTCAGCGGTGTAGTTCTGCCGAGGGGTCGTCATATCTCGCTCCAGTCTGAATCAGACTGAACTTTCCCTCCACAAAACCCTGGCAAGGCGACAACCGAGCTGCTCCGGTATAGGCCATGCCGGCCGACACCGCGAGAATCGTTTTTGCCCCGCCGCCGACGATCGCTGCGGTGTGATGCGACCGGCTCAATCGCTCCAAGGTCGCACGTTCCTCTTCCGTCAGGGCTCGCAGAGGGTTTTTCGGGACACGGGGTATCCTCAAAGCCTACAACTATGGCAAGTAACCCACCAGTAGAAAGAAGATTGCACGTTACATAGCCTCTCCTCTTCCTCCTTCGAAAACGCCACAGGCGGCGTGCAATGGCCGCCCATGGCGCTCGATACACATCCAGGAGCATTTTGGGATTGCATTGACAGAGGTGTGTGTCTGGGGCTACTTGGAAAGACTTGGCTTTACTGCTCAGGTTCCTCGACCGACGCATACGGAGGCGGCTTCTCCCAAAGAGCAGGGGACGTTCATAAAAAAGTCGAGGCGGCGCTGAGCGTTGCTCAGGCAGCCTACCCCGAAAAGCAAGTTCGCCTTTGGGTCCAGGACGAAGGACGTTTTGGCCTTAAGCCCGTGTTGAAGCGCTTCTAGGCGCTTCGAGGTAAGCGGCCTGTGGTTGCTCAACACCGGCGTTATCAATGGCTCTACACGCCGTTTAGGGCTTGAGGCTGGGGTAGCCGAGTAGGACGGAGACGAGGAAAAATGGAGACGGTATGTGCAGATACCGTCACCATCATAGTTTAGGTCGTCGTGCGGTGATTCGTCAGCTCCACCGTTGGGCGAAGCGGCACTTCAGCGATCTGAAGCGATTTAAGCATCAGAAGCTGACGGATGCCCTGCTCGTGGCCCTCTTGCTCGCTCGCTTCGTGTTCAAGCAGCCGTATCGCTCGATCTGGTGGAACATGTTGAGGGAAGACCGCGTCGGTCTTCCCTCCTACAGCCAGGCGTACATGCGAAGCGTGCGTCTGCTGGAACGCCTCGAAGCCTTGGTCAGCCCCGCCAAACGCTGTGCAGAAGTGATCATTGACTCCATGCCGCTCCCGGTGTGTCGCCCGAAACGAGGCAAGCGGTGCAAGTTCCCGGGAGCGAAATGGGGGTTTGGGACCCAGGGCGACGTGTACGGGTACAAGCTGCATGCCTGGGTGACACCCGCAGGGGAGATCGTCCAGTCCCTCCTCAAACCCGCCAATCTTCACGACACCACCGTCAGCTATGAGTTGAACCGGAGGTGGCCTGAGTTCGGCGGGCCAAAGATCATTGGGGACAAGGGCTATTGCTGCCTGGGCGACCTGTTCCCACCCAAGAAAAACACCCGCTATGACAACGGGTGGCGGCAAGACCGCCACCCAAAGCTCCGCAAACGCATTGAAACCGTCTTTTCACAATTGGTCGAAGCTCAAATTCGCTCCGTTCAGACCAAAACACTTCCCTCTCTCCGGCTCCGCGTCGTCCTGGCCTCGCCCATAACCTCGCTCAGCCCTAAACGGCGTTCTACACCTACATTTTCGTCGAACCTCAGACGGGCCAAGGTGAATTCCTGATCTTTCCCACGGTTAACATCCCATGAATGGAGACCGCTCTGAGAGAGTTCAGTCGGGCTGTCGACCCTCAGGGTCGACAGCTTATTGTACTTCTACTCGACCAAGCGGGCTAGCACATGGGCAAGAAACTCAGTGTTCCTCCCAATACCTTTCTACTCCCATTTCCAGCCTATACACCTGAACTTTCCCCAGCAGAACCCATGGTCATGAAACTGAAAGCACCATTGGCCAATAAAATAATACGAGACATTCAAGAAATCGAAGATTTGATCGTGCGAGAATGTGAAAAACTTAGAAGTTGTCCTCAGGAAGTAAAGTCGCTGACGCTCTTTTCATGGATCAATCACGTTCTAAACTCATCTTAATCACGTATAATGGTACTCCGTTGAGTCTGTAACTGCTGGCGAAGAACACGGGGGATTCCCACTCTTTGCGTACCGCGCTGACCCCAGAAACACGGGCGCCATCCATCAGGTTCCCGCCAGTCAACGGAGTACCAATAAAGGAGGCTCCAAGAACCCTATCAAATACTAAGAAATGCAGTGTATTCAGTGTAAAACGCGATAGGGAGCCTGTCTCAGGCTCCCTGTTTTCATCAGAAGCGGTCAGGTGAGCTGTTCCAGGATGGTGAGATCCTGAATCTTCTTGTCCTCCGCGAGGAGCAACACCTTACTGACGACTTCAGAAGTGCGGGGGTCCGGATCAGCGAATGGCAGGAAGATGCGGCCCTGGTGCTGGTTGTGCACCGGAATGACGCACAGGAATCCCCCGGGGAGGCGGTGAACGGTGCCCGAGCCCAGGTGCACGGTGTAACTGGCGTAATGCCCCTGGATCAGCGCGTGGGAGTTGTCGATGCGGACGTTGGTCAGTTTGAGCAGGCGCAGGGTTTCGCGCAGGAGGTCTGCCCGCATCTCCACGGTGCTCTGGCTGGCTTCGGGGTCCACACCGCCCACATGCGCCACACTGACCACCAGGTCGAGGTCACGCATGGTTTCACTGAAGAGACGGGGAGGCACGGCGCTGAGCAGCATCGCTTCCTGCTCGTCACGGCGAACGAAATACACAGCGCTGAGGGGTGAGCCTTCCACTTCGTTGGGCGTGCCGTACCCCACGGGCGTGTCCACCCAGACGTTGATGCCTTCGGCGTGGTAGGTCTTGCGCACGCCCTCCTCGTAGACGGTGACCCAGCCGCGCGTCTTGAACAGCCCAGCGGCCTGGGTGGGCTGCACGTGATGACCGGCATACCGGGTGCTGCGGTAGGCGTCACTCTCGGCGGGGGTGATGGGATAGTACTCGCGGAACACCTGCTTGAACGGCTGAACGAGCCCTTCGAAGATCACGCGTTCCTGAAAGGTAATCCAGTGACCGGATACGAACAGGTCATGCGGGTGCGCGAGGCGCAGGGCCTGTTCGCCAATCTGCTCGTCTCCACCCACCGTCTGGAGGCTGTCGCCCTGCCACCATCCGACCGGACCTTCGTTGAGCACCCACACCAGCGAGCGCAGCATGGGAGAAATCACCGGGTGACGGGCAAGGTCGCGCAGTTCCTGAGGCTGGAAGTGGTCACCGCGGACCATCGCCTCTTCGAGCGCAGACCGCATCCGCTTGCGGGTGGCCTGCAACTCCGTCACAGCAGCGCGAATCGCCACGACTCCGGGGTCCTTCTTCAGCGCGGGCGGCAGGGCTTTGAGGGTCTTCTCGCCGCGGATGACGCGTAAGCTGGCTTCCCCCGCCGCGCTCAGGTCAACGGTAAGGGTGACGCCGCCCGATTCCACGGCCTTCTGCCAGTCGGGCGCGAGCCGCGCTTCCATCGCCCACATCAGGCGCTGAGGATCGAGGTACCCGGCGGTGCGGGCCAGGTTGTGCATCCCGATGTCTGCCGCAAGGCGCTCACTGGCCTGACGCTGGGCACCGAACTGCTTGGCTTCCCGGCGGAAATCCGACAGCAGCCGGTACCGGCTTTCGAGTTCCGCAGCGGCCACCGCCTTCTTGCGGCTGAAGGGCAGCAAGCCCAGGGCGCGCACCGCGTCGCCGTTTCGCTTCTCGGTGATGCGGGTGCGGAGCGCAGCTTCGGAAATATGCCCCAGGAGCGTCTGGGCGAACAGTTCAGCGCGCTTGTGCCCGCCGCTGCTGGACGCGTACTTGGCGGCGCTCAGCAGGGCCGTGAAAGACGCTGCACCGAGCGACTTGTACATCTTGCGAAACCACGCGACGTCCACGGCCCCTTCTGTCAGGCTGTCGGTGCCCAGGGGCGTGCGCTCGCTGATCTCCGCTTCCCAGGCTTCGCGCACTTCCGGAGGCACACTCCAGCTGTTGTCGCGGGTGTGGGCGTGCAACCAGTAGACCCCATCTTGCAGGCCTTTCCACTTCAGCTTCGCTTGCACCAGCGCGGACCACTGCGGCGCGAACATCGCCAGGTCCAGCAACCGGGCGTCGCTGACCTTCAGATCCTCCACCCCCTTGCTGAACGCCGCGGGGGTGTCTTCCGGCGCAGGGAAAGACATGCGGATCAGGTGACTGAACGTTCCGTCCCGGCTGGTGCCCGAAGAGCCGCGCCTGAGGGGGTTTTTGCCCAACGAAGCCAGCAGGGGCAGGGTCCAGCGGGCACCAGCGACGCTTCGCAGATTCAGGGCAGCGTTCGTCGCGGGCGTCTCCAGGTCCCCACGGACCGATTCGACCTCCAGGACGCGCTCGCACACCTGATTCACTGCCTCCAGCCACAGGGGCGTGACGGGCAAGTCCTCGCGGAGCGTGCGCGAGGTGTAGGTCTGGAGTTCGGGGTGCCCGCCGCCACTCGCGCGTGGTCCAATCAGGGTATCGAACAGGTCGTGCTGCGACGCCCACCCCTGTTCCTGCGCGTGAAGCAGTAACGTCAGATCCGGACGTGAGCGGGGAAGATTCGCAAAGGCGCGGTCTTGATAGACCTGGAGCGTCCAGACCCGCTGGAGATGCTCGGGGAACCAGCCGGTGTTGTTCATCGGGCGTGCGAGCCAGGCCACGAGATCTCGCGGATCTTCTCGCCGCCAGGTGTACTGGGGGTGCGTCACCACCTGCGCGTCACGGGGCACGTAAGTCAGGCCGGTCTCCCAGGCGCCCAGCGCCAGTTCGGCATCCACCGCATCGGCGTTCTTCCCCAGAAAACCCACAATCATGCTGACCACGCCCCGGTAGCGTAGGTCGAAAGGAACGCGCGGTCCCAGAACGCGCTCGATGGTCTGCGCGCGCAGCCTGGCCAGGGTGACCTCCGCCTCCACGACTTCGGGAGCCACCGGCACTTCAGGCTCAGGAGTGTTGTCGCCGAGGTCCTCGCCAAAGTCCTCATCGCCCAGGTCGTCGTCGGCGGTCTGCTGCTCTTTCAGGGCGATCTGGTGCCCGAGGGCCCAGTGCATGCGGATAAGGTCACCCGGACGTGCGTCAGTGCGGCGAGTCCACCACTGCTCCCACAGCTCCATCAGCGGCGGCGGGTCACCCCGCAGTTGCCACGGCTGGGCGTTCCCGAGCAGCAGGGTCTCCTGCCCGTCCCATCCCGCGCCTGTCAGGGGACGCTCACGGTGCGTGTGAACGTACCCGTCGAGGTGCTGCAAGAGGGACGCGCCCCGGCGCGCGTCCTGCGCGTACTCGCCTTCCCGCGCGTGTAGGTCAGGCACGGGAACGAGCTGCTGAGGATCGAACAGGCCCAGCCCGTCCGCGAGGGTCAAGGTGCTACCCGGATCGGTGATCTGGGCCACCAGCGTCTCTTCGGTGGTTCCGCGCGGCTGGAAGTCCGCCGGGAGTTCCCCACCGACCTCCAGCAGCAGCTGAAGTCCCGCCTGGCGCTGCCCGGCATTGCGGGTGGCAAGCAACTTCGCGGCGCTGAGTTGTCCCCGTTCTGGGTCACGCGCGAGCAGGCGAATCAGGCCCCGCCGCAGGTCCGCACTGCGGCGCTTGAGAAGGGTGCAGACCACGTCCGCTTCCTCAGGAGTGAGGTCCAACTCGGCAACCACCTTCAGGGCCTGCTCGGAGACCGCACTCTGGGAGTCTTGCAGCAGGGCCAGCACGAGGTGACGGCTTGCGGCATCCAGAACCTGGGGTAGCTTCTCCTTGAGCAGCGCTGCGACGCGGTACTTCCCGTTACTGCTCATCTGGGACAGGTGTGGGGTCAGGACGCTGATGTGCTGATCCCCCACGAACGCGGTGAGGGCGTCGGTCACGTCGCTGCGCGCGGGGGTCTGACCCCACCAGGGAAACACCAGGGGAACGTGCTGCTCGTCCCTGGGGAGCCGCGCGGCGTACGCTTCCAGCGCCTGGAAGCTCAACGCGCTGGTCTGGGTGCTCCAGGCGTTCACGTGGCCCACGACCAGCGCACTGATGCGGACGTCGGGGTCTTCCAGCAAGGGGGCAAGCTCGGTCTGGGGCAGGAGCCCAGCGGCCAGCAGGAACTGCGCAGCGGCCATACGGCGCTCGGCCTCCGCGTCGGCCAGGAGCGGTCGGGCGAGTTCGCTGGCCTGCTGGGCGTCGCGCATGGCGAGGGTGAACAGGGCCAGGTACGCGTCCACAGCAGTACCGGACTGTACGGCGACGTGCGCCGAAGCGGGGTCTTCCAGGTAGCCCAGCGCCTGGGCGAGCAGCTTGCGAACAGTCTTGACGTCTCCCACGTCGTAGTTCAGGCCGAACCACACGTCTGCCGCACGCAGGCACGTGGCGAAGCGCAGCAGGTCTTCTTTGAGAATCAGGTGCAGGAATCGCACGAAGGCGTCCAGGTTGGCCTCATCGACCGTTTCGAGAATGATCTGCCTCAGTCCCTCCTGACGCTGCGCGGCCACCAGCAGGCCTTCGGCAAGGTCCCACGCCTCGGAACGGCGGCTGGCAAGCAGGGCCAGGGGAACGTGGCGTCCCATCCGCGCGGTCTCGTGCTGGGTGGAGGCGGTGTCCCGCAGCACCTGAAAGACCGTGTCGTCTCCGTCATCGAGGGCCTGAGCGAACAGCAGCCCCAGGGCGTGCGATTGCCAGCTGGACAGCAGGCCCGCGTGAACGGCGAACCATTCCAGCTTCTGCGGGTAATCGCGCGTGGCGTTCCAGGCGCTTAGCATCCACGTCGCCGCGCGCCTGGCCTGCAAGGGGTGCCCGGGCGCGCGGAAGGCGCGTCGGCCCGAACCCAGCGGATAGGAGTGGCGGGTCAGCAGGGCGCTGAGCGTCCGGGCGGCGGTCTCGGAAAAGGCAGGGAAGAAAACAGAGGTGAGTTGCTCCAGGGTGGAGGTTTCACCCCCAAGAATGGCGCCGGCAAGACGCTCGGCCAACAGATTGAGTTTTTGGTAGTGGTACTCGGTGGCCAGCTCGGCAGCGATGTCGCGCAGCGGTTGAGGAAGCGACTGGGCGCGCGCCAGGAAAGGTTTTTTCCAGGGCTGCTGGAAGGTGGCAAGGTGCTCCTGAACGTTCATGCTCAGCCGCCTGCCAGGGCGGTGAGGCGCAGCAGGAGCAGGGTGCTGTCGGGCTTCAGGGCAAGGGGTTGATGCAGGGCTTCAATCTGCTGGTCATCCACGAAGACGTAGTACAGACCGTCGCCGAAGGCCTGGAGCGCGCGGCGCACAGCGTCCTCGACGTTGACCTCTCCGGAGCGTTCCTGAGGAGCGACCACGATCTTGCCCTGCGCTGCACCCTGGGTGAGTTCCTTTTCGGTCAGGACGCGCAGGAGACCCACGCTGTTCTGGCGTTCCTGGTGGCGCTGCACTTCGTCGTGGACCAGGTGGGTCAGCAGGCTGGCAAGGGTGTGGGCTTCGTCTGGGAGCTCAACTGGTCGGCGCTCAAAGGGAGTTCGGCGACCGACGACTTTCGTCTCGACGATCACGGGAAAGTCGGGCCCGCAGCTGGAAATGTGATGGTTTTCACACTACAATTGTAGAACAACACGGTCTTTATGTAAATAGCGTAACAGGTCACGACCAGCGTTGCTGCCGCGCAGGCAGGTCAGGACGCGGCCGTGTACTTCAACGGCCAGCCTATCAAAGGCGTGGGGATCACCGAGCAGGGCAAGACGTACGTGAAACTGCCCTGCTCGGACCTCAAAAAGGCCGGAGCGCCAATGTGGCAACCCCATCCGCGCGCGGCTCGGCCACCAGCACATCCAAACCGCTTCGGTGACGCAGAGGTGAATGACCCCACCGCCGGTGCAGAAGTGCGGAAATGCGGGAAGTAAGCTCAATTTCAGTGTATTCATCGCCCCTTCTTTCCACGCAATAGAATCGTTGGGTGACCATCCTCGCTGTACCCACGGTCCTTGACCAGCTCAAGGCCCTGTCCCATGAGATCCGCTACGGGTTGATTCGGCACCTTGCCCAGGGCGAGCGCTGCGTCTGTGACCTCGAAGCGCTGCTGGAGCTGCCACAATCCAAGGTCTCCTATCATCTGGGCATCCTCCGCGAGGCGAAACTTGTTCGCGCCGAGCAGCGTGGCAAGAACACGTACTACACCCTGAAACAGGACCAACTTTTCAAGTTGGGTGGCGCGCTATTGACCGAGATATTTCCAGACAACCTTGCCTTGACTCATCAAGTTAAATCCATATGCTGATGGGATGACTCGCGTCCTGATCCTCTGCACCCACAATTCCGCCCGCTCGCAAATGGCCGAGGCCCTCACCCGCGAGGCGGCCCGGAAAACAGGCCTTGACCTTGACGTTCACTCGGCGGGGACCGAGGCCACCCGGGTCAAGGACGACGCGAAGACCGTCATGGCCGAGATTGGGCTGAGTCTGGAGGGGCACACCAGCAAGACGCTCTACGACGTGCCGGATCCGCAGAACTTTGATTACGTGGTCACGGTCTGTGATTCTGCTGCAGAGGCGTGCCCCGTCTATCCGGGCAAGACCACCCGGCAGCACTATCCCTTCGCCGATCCCAGTGGCGGCAGTCTGGACCGCTGGCGAGTGGTGCGGGACCAGCTTGGGAAGCAGTTTGAGGCGTTTGTGCAGGCGTTGAAGGAAGGGCGTCCCGTGCCCGAGACCTATGCGGACAGCCCCACCGTTACGGTTGCCTGATGACCGTCCCACTCCTGCGCGCCCTGGCCGCAGAACTCACCGGCACCTTTGCGCTGATTTTTTTCGGTCCTGGTGCAGCGGTGGTGCAGGCCCAGACGGGTATGCTCGGCCACCTGGGCGTTGCTGTGGTCTTCGGCTTAACGGTCATGTCGGTCATCGCGGCCCTCGCGCCGATAAGCGGCGCGCATATCAACCCCGCCGCTACCTTCGCGCTGACCCTGGCGGGGAAATTCCCCAGGGAGCGGGTGCTGCCTTACGTCGGCGCGCAGCTCACCGGCGCCATCCTGGCCGCCTTCGTGCTGCTGGTCATGTTCGGTATGAAAGGGAACCTCGGGGCCACAGTTCCAACCGGCAGTGTTCTCCAGGCATTCACGCTGGAGACCTTCCTGACCTTCTTCCTTCTGCTGGTGGCCCTGCGTTCGGGGCTGCCCTGGGTGGTAGGCGGCACGGTGGCGCTGGAAGCGGCAATGGGCGGCCCTATCACGGGCGCGAGCATGAACCCGGCGCGCTCCTTTGGTCCGGCTCTTGCCAGCGGCATCTGGACGGCCCACTGGGTGTACTGGCTCGCCCCGCTGCTCGGTGCCGCGCTGGCTGCAGCCGCCAACCACTTCCTCAGCCCCGGAGAAGTCATTGAAGCGCAGCCTCAGCGGGCGCAGGAGTTCGTGTCTGAAGGAGAACCGGTATGACACACCAAGCTCTCCACAGGCCCCCGTATCCTCTTCCTCTGCACCGGATACCGCTCTCGTCGGGCAGGAAGATGGAAGCAGACCGAACTCGGGTGAACAGCTGGGAAATGGGACGGGCAGGGCGGAGTAGATTGAGGCCGGCACAGGGAACGCCATAGGCGGCGTGCTGTGCCTGAAGGACGTCCCTCTCAACATCCAGTCTTTGGGTACGGACGTCGTGTCATGCGTGCACCACGTTCGCCTCATCATTCCTCCATTCGGTAAACCAGGAAAAACCGCACCAGCATGTTTTTCAAACCGCAC
Organism: Deinococcus hopiensis KR-140; assembly: GCF_900176165.1. Classification (NCBI taxonomy): domain Bacteria; kingdom Thermotogati; phylum Deinococcota; class Deinococci; order Deinococcales; family Deinococcaceae; genus Deinococcus; species Deinococcus hopiensis. The sequence continues at coordinate 116,392 of NZ_FWWU01000007.1, read as the reverse complement.
CAAGACACATCCAATGATCAAGTTCATCCTGATGCGGAGATAGGCGCGGACGCAAAGCCGATCAGCATGAGTCAGATCAATGCGGTGGTCGACGAGGAGGAGCGGTCAGACATCCAGTGGCGTCTCACTTATGGTCACCGACGGGCACAGCATCTGCCCCATCTCTCACCGGCAACGCTCGGGGTCATCTTGCCTCACCGTGAGCGGGGGGACGGGACAAAATATCCACTCGGCCTCTGTGGTGAGCGTATCCACCGTTTAGCTCGACTCTTTGGTGTGATTGATAGCCACGACGGTCTCACCTGTCAGCCGGTGTCTAAGACGGCGCAGACATCTGAGGAGGCCCAGGCAGAATTCTGGCAGCAGCGGGGGAGACAGTTCGATCCAGCAGCAGTTGATGCCGCATTGCCACGTCACGCCTCCCGCACGAGAATGATGTCCAGCACGCGGGGGCCGTGCACGCCCTCCACACGGCTGAGCTCAATGTCTGAAGTGGCGCTCGGGCCGCTGATCCAGGTCATCGGTTGTCCGCGCAGCGCACTGCCGCGAAGGTGCATCGCCGCTTCTGGCACGCTGTCCATTACCTGACGTTCAAACACGACGCAGATGTGATGGTCGGGGACCAGGGTCAGTGCCCGGCGTCCTTGCCCAGCGCCATGGTCGAGCACGACAGTGCCCGTCTCTGCGATGGCTGCCGCCGCTCCCGTCACAACGGAATGCACCGCCCTCAGGTCGGTGACGCCCGGTTCATCACGGATGACTGCAAGGCCTCCGGGCAGCCATTCAGCAGGCAGATCCTGCGGAACGGCCACACGGCCACGCCCCCTCAGCAGGTCTCCGATGGCCTGCTGGAGTTGCGCTCGCGTCGTACGCAAGACGTTGGCGCGGTATTCCGCCGCGTATTCCGCGAACTGCTCGGCGATGTCCCACTGATCCCGGACGGAGGGACGAACGGGAACACGCTCAAAGCGGTCCTGCGCGCGTCCTGCCGCGCGGTTGGTGCGGGTGAGGATCTCCAGCCTCGCTTCTGCGGTCATACCGCCCCCCGGTTGTCACGCTGCGGTGCGGTGACTTCCCCTTCGCTCGTCTGGGCGTTGCCGTCGGTCTCCCTAAGCTCGGGAGCCGGGCGTTGCCTCCACCACTCCCGGAAGGTCTGCTTGGGAAATGCGGGGAGGTCCCGGGTGTTTGTCCAGCCGCTCAACATGCCTGGAAGCGCGTGAATGGCCCCGTGCTTCACGAGAGGTCCCTGTCCGGTTCGCGCAAGCTTGATGGCACCTTCAAAACGGAAGGGTTCGCTCATGACCCAGGCGGCCGTCTTGAAGGCCGCAGCCTCTAACGACAACGGCTTGGCCTCATTGATCTTGCCGCGTAGGTACAGCAGCACTTCCGGGATGTTGATCTTCACGGGGCAGGCGTCGTAGCACGCGCCGCACAGGCTGCTTGCCCACGGGAGGGTATTGGCGTTCTTGTCCTCCAGATGCAGCAGTTGCGGCGTAAGGATCGCGCCGATCGGCCCGGGATACACGCTGCCGTACGCGTGCCCCCCCGCCCGCTCGTACACCGGGCAGACGTTCAGGCACGCCGAGCACCGGATGCAGCGCAGCGTCTGACGGCCCACTTCATCCGCGAGGACGTCGGTCCGGCCGTTGTCCAGCAGGACCAGGTGGAACTCTTGCGGGCCATCTCCCGGAGTCACGCCGCTCCAGAAGGAGGTATAGGGATTCATGCGCTCGGCGGTGCTGGAACGGGGGAGAAGCCGCATAAACACCGCGAGGTCCTCCCACTTCGGCAGCACCTTCTCGATGCCCATCACGCTGATCAGCACGTCCGGCATGGTCAGGCACATCCGGCCATTGCCTTCGGATTCTACAATGCAGACCGTTCCAGACTCTGCAACGGCGAAGTTCGCTCCGGACACCGCCACTTTCGTACTCAGGAACTTCTCTCGGAGGTATACCCGGGCCGCTTCCGCAAGGACTTTTGGGTCGTCCGTCAGGAGTTCCGCACCCAGCTTGCGTTGGAAAAGCTCCCGGATTTCCGCACGGTTGCGGTGAATCGCTGGAACCAGAATGTGGCTGGGGCGGTCATCCGCCAACTGCACGATGAGTTCCGCGAGGTCCGTTTCGATCGCGTGAATGCCGTGCGCTTCGAGCCCCGCATTGAGTTCGATCTCGTCGGTGGAGATCGACTTGACCTTGATGACTTCCCGCGAACCGTACGACGCGGTGAGACGGGCAACGATCTCCCGGGCTTCTTCCGCGTCCCGCGCCCAGTGCACCTGTCCTCCCCGAGCTTGTACGGACGCTTCCAGTTCCAGCAGGTAATCGCTGAGGTTGGCCATCACGTGGTCCTTGATGGCGGCGCCCTCATCCCGCAGCGCTTCCCAGTCGGGCAGTTCAGCGACCGCGCGTTGACGCTTGTCGCGAATGGTCGTTGTGGCGTGCCTGAGGTTGCGGCGCATCTGCGCGTTGCTCAGCGTGGTCCGGGCAGCCTCCTGAAAAGTCCGGGCAGGCTTGATCCCACCGGCACTCACGCGTAGACCTCCCCTTCGGTGCTGGCGAGGATCTCCGCAAGGTGGACTGTGCGCGTACCGCTCTGCAACCGGCTGAGCCCTCCGCCGATGTGCATCAGGCAGGAGTTGTCTCCTGCGGTACACGCCTCCGCCCTGGTGCTCATCACGTTCTGGACCTTGTCCGCGAGCATCGCGGTGCTGGTATCGGCATTCTTCACGCTGAAGGTCCCACCAAACCCGCAGCACTGGTCCACCGCAGGCAATTCAATGAGATTCAGGCCCCGGACGTTTTGCAGGAGGCGCAGCGGCGCGTCTCCCACCCGCAGGACCCGCATGGCGTGGCAGGTCTGGTGGTAGGTGACGCGGTGCGGGTAGTACGCGCCCACGTCCTCGACCTGCAACTGGCTCACGAGGAACTCGCTGAGCTCAAAGACGCGCGGAGTGAGGGCCTGGACTTCCCGCAGCAGCGCCTCGTCGCCGGCCCACTCGGCGGCCCTCGGGTACAGGTCGCGGACCATCCCCACGCAGGATCCACTGGGGGCGACGACGGTGTCCGCGTCCCGGAACGTCTCCACGAAGTGCCGGACGAGCCGGAGCGCGTCTTCCCGGTAGCCGGAGTTGAAGTGCATCTGCCCGCAGCAGGTCTGCCGGTCGTTGAAGCGCACCTCATGCCCGAGGCGTTCGAGGAGACGCACGGTCGCCTCGCCCGTGCGGGGAAACATCGCGTCGTTAAGACACGTAATAAACAGGTCGATCTTCACAGGGAAACCTCAGGCGAAAAGGAGCGCTGGGACGTTCAGGGGCCTGTGCCGTGCGCGTCCCGGTCGTCCCCCGCCGGTTCAGGAGTGCAGGGGTTGTGCTCGGCCCAGCTGAGCGAACAGCGCGAGCCGCTGGGATGGGACGGCAGTCGTGGGTTCAAACGTATCCAGGGCTTCGGACTGGAGGACGACGCTCCGCAGACTGCCAGCGGGAATGCTTCCGGACGCTTCGGCCTGCACGAGGAGATTGCCGATCAAGGTGGCCTCGACAGGACCGGCGATCACCCTGCGGCCCGTGGTGTCGGCGAGCAACTGGTTGAGGAAGCGAACTTGCGATCCCCCACCCACCACGTGGAGGGTGGAGATCATGCGGCCCGTGACGTCCTCCAGCTGGAGGAGGACTTCCGCCGTACGCAGGGCCAGGCTCTCCAGGACGCAGCGGGTGATTTCCGCGGGCGTCGCGGGAACAGCCTGACCAGTCTCGCGGCAGTACGCCTGAATCCGCTGGGGCATGTCGAGGCCGGCGTGAAGGAAGCGTCCGTCGTCCGGATCGACCAGGGGTCCTCCTGCGGCGGCCTCAGCATCCGCGTACAGCTGCGCGAAGTCGGGACTGCCCCACGCGCGGCGGCACTCCTGCACGATCCACAATCCCATGACGTTCTTCAGGAGTCTGGTGGTGCCGTTCACGCCCGCCTCGTTCGTGAGGTTGTACTGCAGGGCCTCGGGCGTCACGACAGGACTTAAGGTTTCCACGCCGACCAGGGACCACGTGCCGCTCGACAGGTAGGCCCAGTCGTTTCCAACGGCAGGCACGGCCGCGACTGCACTTGCGGTGTCGTGCGTGGCGGGCGCCACCACGACGGTGCTGGTCAGCCCCGTCTCCTGCGCTACGGCGGGCGTAACTTCACCCAGCACGGTACCCGCGGGAACGATATCCGGGAAAAGGACTGGGGGGAGCCCGAAAGCCGTGATGACCGGGGCCGACCAGGCATCCTCGCGGGGATCGTACAGCTGCGTGGTGCTGGCGTTGGTCCGTTCTGTGGCCCGGCGTCCACTCAGCCAGAAGTGCAGCAGGTCCGGGACGAGCAGCAGCTGGCAGGCACGGTTCAGGATGCCCGGTGCTTGACGCTCATGCGCCACGAGCTGATACACCGTGTTGAACGGCAGGAACTGAATCCCAGTGGACGCGTACACCGCACTTCTGGGCAGAACGTTCAGGCAGTCGTCCATCACGCCACCGGTCCGGGGATCCCGGTAGTGGTGAACACCATCCATCAGCAGGTCGTGCTCATCGAGCAGCGCGTAATCCACTGCCCAGGAATCCACTCCCACGCTGTGAATGTGGCCGTGCTGCGCCGCGAGGCGCAGGCCGTGCAGAATCTCCTTCCATAGGCCAAGGACGTCCCAGTACAGCCGGCCCTGGACGGGCACCCCCCCATTTGCAAAGCGGTGCACGACGTTCACGGAGAGCTTTCCGTCCTGGATGGTGCCGATCGCCACGCGGCCGCTGGACGCGCCGAGGTCAATGGCGACGTGACGCTTCACTTCAGCGGACATACGCGATGGGCACCCCACCGTCCACCGTGAGGATCCCCCCGGTGGTCTTGCTCGCCGCGGGCGTGGTGAAGAAGTACGTGGCCTCCGCGATGTCCTCGGGGAGGATGTTGACTTTCAGCGTGTTGCGCTGCTTGTAGAAGTCTTCGAGCTGATCTTCGCGGATGCCGTACGTCGCGGCCCGCTCGGCGCGCCACTTGCCGTCCCAGATGGCCGAGCCGGACAGGACGCTGTCGGGGAGGACGCTGTTCACGCGGATCCCGTGCGCCCCGCCTTCTTCCGCCAGGCAGCGGGCCAGGTGAATCTCAGCGGCTTTGGCCGTGCTGTAGGCCGCGGCATTTTTCCCAGCAGCGAGGCTGTTCTTGCTCCCGATGAACACCAGGTTTCCGCCGGTCCCCTGGACCTTGAGGACCTTGAACGCTTCCCTGGCCACCAGGAAATACCCAGTGGAGAGGATGTTCTGGTTCTTGTTCCACATCTCCAGGCTGGTTTCTTCAATGGGCGCGCTCGAAGCGATGCCGGCGTTGTTGACTACGACGTCCACGCCACCGTACTGCAGGATGGCGTGGGTGTAGGCGGCCTGCACCTGCTCCTCACTGGTGACGTTCATGCCGGTGCTGGTGGCGCGCTTGTATCCCCGCTCCTCCGCAATCTCCTGCGCGACCTGGCGGCCCCCCTCATCGTTGAGATCTGCAATCACGACGTGGGCTCCGTCCTGGGCAAGGCGGCGGGCGATGGCGCGTCCGATGCCACTGGCTGCGCCAGTTACCAGGGCAACGTGCCCTTCGAGGACCTTGGGAGCGGGTTTCTGCGCGAGCTTGTACAGTTCCAGCGGCCAGTACTCCACCGCGTAGGACTCCGCAGCCGTCAGGGAGACGAATCCGCCAAGGCTGCTGGCACTCTTCATGACCTGAATGGCGCGTAAGTACAGCTGACGGGAGACGTCAGCACCTTGAGCGTCCGGTCCACTGTTGATCATGCCGAGCCCGGGAATCAGGACGACGCGGGGGCTGGGCGTGAACATCACGTCCCCTTCGCCCTTGTTCTCCTCGAAGTACCCTGCGTACTCTGCTTTGAACCGCTCGACAGCGTCCTTTGCTGCGGCGAGCAGAGCGTCTTTGCCCTGCTCGGGTGTCCAGCTTAAGAAGAGCGGCGTGCGCTTGGTGTGCACGAGGTGATCGGGGCAAGCGGCCCCCACCTGCGAGAGTTCGGCGGCCGCATTGGAATTCACAAACTCCATCACTTCAGGGCTGCGGTCGACATTCAGGACGACGGGCCGCGCGCCTTTCATGGCGCCGCGCAGGACGGGAAGCACCTCAGCGAGCAGGGCGTTCGCCTCGTCCTCCGGCAGGCTGTGCACCTTCACTCCGCCGAATGGTTGCTCTTCTTGATGGGCGTCGAGGTATGCCTGCGCTTCGCCAATGATGCGCAGGGTGGTCTCGTAGCTTTCCTTGGCGGTGTCGCCCCAGGTGACCAGGCCGTGCTTGCCCATCACGACGGCTTCGAGCCCCGGGTTGTTCCGCACGGCGGCGCCAATCTGCTGGCTGAGGGTGAAACCGGGGCGGATGTAGTCCACCCACGCGGCACGGTCTCCGTAGATCTCCCGCATGATGTCCGGGCCGTTGGGCGTGCAGGCAATGGCGATGATCGCGTCCGGGTGCGTGTGGTCCACGTGTTTGGCGGGGACAAAGGCGTGCAGCAGCGTCTCGATGCTCTGCCGAGGACGTCCAGGCTCGAAGACGGTGCGCTCCAGGTACGCGGTCATCTCCTCGTCGGTCATGCTCGGCCGCTCAAAGAGGGGGAGCACCTCGTCGAGTTTCAGACCTGCGAAGCCCTTCTCCGTGATGGACGCGATGTCGCTGCCGGAGCCCTTGACCCACAGCACGGTGACGTCCCGGCCGAGGTGATCTTTCTCGACGCTCTTGGTGCTGGTGTTCCCACCGTAGATGTTCACCAGCGTGCGGTCGGCACCAAGGAGGTTCGAGCGGTAGGTCAGCGCGGCGAGGTCATCGCTCTGAGGGGCCTGGGCGTCGTTCCAGCGGTTCTGAATCACAGTCTTGGTCTGGGTTGCGGTCATGGGGTCCTCCGGAGTTGGGGGTGTGGGAGAGCTGACCCAGCTGGAAAGGCGGGCCTGAGGCAAGGCGTGCGGGAGAGGGTGTCAGCTCTTCACGGGAAACCCACCACCGGCGGCGGTGGCAGTGCCGCGGTCACGCCTGACTTTGTCCTGGTAGCCGCTGGCACGGTGGACGGCGACGGGGTCTTCGGGAAGCCCTTTCGAGCGGCGCCAGCCCGCCAGCAGGGGGCGGACGTCTGTGCGGAAGGCGTCCATCAGGGTGCGCTGCGCTTCGAGGACGTCTCCGGCCTGCTGGGCAGCGTGGAGACGTTCGCGGTCGATCAGCAGGGCTTTGGCATACGCTTCCTGGCAGTTCAGAACGCTCTGAAGCATGGCTTCGACTTTGGGTTCGATGTTGTGGCTCTGGTCGATCATGTACGCGACGTTGTGGGCGGTGGTCTGCGTCAGGGTGTCTTCGGACCGCTCGGCGCTGAGCAGTTCCGCGTAGATGCAGAAGAGTTCGAAGGGGTTTGTCGTACCGACGATCAGGTCGTCGTCCGCATACCGCCTGGCGTTGAAGTGGAAGCCGCCGAGGCGCCCCTCATCGAGGAGGAACGCGACGATCTGCTCGATGTTCACGCTCTGCGCGTGGTGGCCGAGGTCGACAAGCACCTGCGCTTTGTCACCGATGGCGAGGCAGTGGGCGTACGCCGCGCCCCAGTCGAACAGGTCCGTGGCGTAGAAGGCGGGTTCGAAGAGCTTGTACTCGACGAGCATGCGGCCGCCTTCAGGAAGGGCGTCATGGACTCGCTTCAAGGCCTGACGCACACGTCGTTTTCTGGCGCGGAGGTCGTCTTGCCCGGCGTAGTTGGTGCCGTCTGCGAACCAGAGCGAAAGGTCCCGGGAGCCGGTCTGCTTCATGATTTCCACGCAGTCGAGCAGGTGGGTCATTGCCTGTTCGCGCACCTGCTCATCTGGATGGGCGATGCTGCCCAGCTTGTAGGCGTCGTCCTGAAAGACGTTGGGGTTGATCGCGCCGAGGGTCACGCCGCGGCTTTCGGCGAAGCGGCGGAGTTCGGCATAGTTGCTCACTGCGTCCCAGGGAATGTGCAGGGCGACGCTGGGGGCGATGCCGGTGAGTCGGTGCACCTCGGCGGCGTCCTCGATCTTCTCCCACACGTCCCGCGCGGCACCTGGAGCGGAGAAGGTCTTGAAGCGCGTGCCGGAATTGCCATAGCCCCAACTTGGGGTTTCGATGCGCTGCTGGTCCAGCGCGGTGGAGAGGGCGTCAGCGTTCATTGTTCCTCCTGGGTCACGAGTTTGACGTCGGCCGCGTCGAGCGCAGCGCGAATGTCGGCTGGGGGTGCGCGGTCGGTGATGAGAATGTTGACCTGATCCAGCGTGGCGATGGTGGCCAGCGCGCGACGCTCGAATTTGGAAGCGTCGAGCATGGCCACGACGGTGCTTCCAGAACGGATGAGGGCCTGCTTGGCTCCGACTTCCGGCAGGTGAGGGTCAGTAAATCCAGTGGCGAACGAGAACGCTTTGGCGGAGAAAAACACCTTGTCCGGGTGGAGGCGGGCGATGGTGTCCATGAAGAAGGCGCCGACAAAGGAACGGGCGGGCGCGTGGAAGTTTCCGCCGACCATCAGGAAGGGCACGCCGTTTTGCGCGAGGACGTTGGCAGCGTCAAGACCGCTGACGATGGCAGTGACTTTGCGGGTGTGCAGGATCTGCGCGAGGGCGAAGGCGGTGGTGCTGGCGTCGAGGGCGACCACGTCGCCGTCCTCAATCAGGTTGAGCGCAGCTCGGGCGATGCCTTCCTTGGCCTCAGTGTTCTTGGTGGCGCGCAGCTGGTGGGCGATTTCCTCACTGGCCTTTTCCAGCAGCCGGGCGCCGCCGTGGACGCGTTCCAGCAGGCCCTGTTCGGCGAGCTGATCCAGGTCACGCCGAATGGTCATTTCGTGGACGCCGAGTTCAGCTGCCAGGTCCTTGATCTTGACCACGCGGTCTGCCAGGGCGCGGCGCAGGATCAGGTGCTGACGCTCAGCGCCCACCTTGAAGACTTCGGAAACCATGCGCATAATCTAACACCACTCGCACCAAAAATGACAAGACCTTGCAATTTTTCGAGTACGGGTGTTAGATGAGCACAAGAAAACAACACAACCGCACACCGTTGCGTGCCCCTCGTTCGTTGCCAAACCCTCGCCCTGGAGCTTTTTGTGCCCTCAACCCCCCCCTCAACTCCCCCTCAGCAGCACCGCGTGTGCTTCCTCTTGCGTGTGAAAACCGAACATCTCGTGGAGTACAAGGCGCGGCACGCCCAAGTCTGGCCGGACATGCTTCAGGCGCTCCGCGAGACCGGCTGGCACAACTACTCCCTCTTCCTCGGGGAAGACGGCCTCCTGGTCGGGTACTTCGAAACGCCAGACCTTCTAGCGGCGCAGACCGGCATGCAGCAGCGTGAAGTGAATGCCCGCTGGCAAGCCGAAATGGCACCCTTTTTCGAAGCCCTGGACGGTAAAGCCCCAGACCAGGGCTTCTTCCAGCTGGAGGAGGTGTTCCACCTTGACTGAACCCACCCCCATCCTTGCCCTGCGCCACGCCAGCAAAAGCTTCGGACCCGTGAAAGCGCTTCTCGACGTGAGCCTTGAGCTCTTCGGTGGTGAAGCGCACGCGCTCCTGGGCGAGAACGGCGCGGGGAAAAGCACCCTCGTCAAGATTCTCGCGGGTGTCCACCGCGCGGATGGAGGGGAACTGCTGGTCGGCGGACGACCCCGCACCTTCCACAACACCGCCGAAGCCCGCGACGCGGGAATTGCCATCATTTACCAGGAACCGACGCTCTTCCCGGACCTCACGGTTGCCGAGAACGTCCTGATGGGCCGGCAACCGCTGAAAGGCGGCGGCCGGATTGACCGGCGGGCCATGCTCGCCAGGGTTGGAGAGATCCTGCGAGAACTGGGTGTGGTGCTCGATCCTGCCCGACCTGTTCGCGGCCTTTCCATCGCGGATCAGCAGATCGTCGAGATCGCCAAAGCCCTCTCCTTTCAGGCCCGCGTGCTGATTATGGATGAGCCGACCGCTGCGCTCACCGGGCAGGAAACCGAACGGCTCTTCCGCGTGGTCCGCACCCTCCGCGCCCGCGGCGCAGCCGTGTTATTCATTACCCACCGACTGGAAGAAGCCTTCGCGGAATGCCAGCGGTTGACCATCATGCGCGACGGCCGCTGGGTGAATTCCGGTCCCAGCGAGGAGTACACCATCGACAGCGTCGTGCACGGCATGGTTGGCCGCGACGTTCAGGAACTGTACCCCAAGCTGGCCGTCACTCCCGGAGAGGTGGCGCTGGCGGTCCAGGGCCTCACCCGCCGCGGGGTGTTCCGCAACGTAAGTTTCCAGGTGCGGCGCGGCGAAATCGTAGGTCTCGCCGGCTTGGTCGGAGCGGGACGCAGCGAAGTGGCCCGGTCGATCTTCGGTATTGACCCTCTGGACGGCGGCACCGTCTGCGTGCAGGGCCGCGCCATTCGCAGCGGCGACACCCTCGCCGCCATGAACGCCGGCATTGGCCTGGTGCCCGAGGACCGGCGGCAGCAGGGCCTCGTGATGGACATGTCCATTGAGCGCAACGCCACCCTCGCCGTCCTGAACCGGCTGCGTCAGGGTCCCCTGATGAACCGCACGGCGGAGTACCAGACGGCCAGTGACTGGACGAGCAAACTGCGCCTCAAGGCGCACCGCCTCACCGATCCTGTAAGCACCCTTTCGGGCGGCAATCAGCAGAAGGTCGTGCTGGCCAAATGGCTGGCCACTGGCCCTACGGTCCTGATTGTGGACGAGCCGACCCGCGGCGTGGATGTCGGCGCCAAAGCCGAGGTGCACCGCACCATCGCTGAACTCGCCGCCGAAGGGCTCGCGGTCCTCATGATCAGCTCGGATCTGCCGGAAGTCCTCGGGATGGCCGACCGAATCCTGGTCATGCGCGAGGGTGAACTCGTGGGGGAACTGGCGCGGCGCGACGCGTCCGAGGAGGCCGTGATGTACCTCGCGACGGGGCAGCGGAATGCGGCGGCCATCGGGGGGGCGGCGTGATGACGCAATTCTCCTCGACTGGAGCGGCGGGCAGCGCCTCACCGACCCTCCTGACACGGCTCTTTCAGGCGCGGGAAGCCAGCCTGCTCCTGATTCTGCTGGCCCTGGTGGCCGTGACCACCGCGATCAATTCCCGTTTCCTGAGTGCCCAGAGCCTGCGAGACCTGGCGCTGAACGTCGCCATCGTCGCGCTGGTGGTGGTGGGGCAGACCTTGGTTTTGCTGATGAAGCACGTCGATCTGAGCGTGAGCAGCGTCCTCGGCCTAACGGCGTTCCTGACCGGCTCCCTCTTTGTCGCCAATCCCGGCATGCCCATCGGGGTGGCGTTCCTGGCGGGCCTGGGGATGGGCGCCGTACTCGGCGCAATCAACGGTCTGCTCGTCGCCTACGGAAAGGTTCCGGCGCTCGTCGCCACGCTGGGCACGCTGTACGTGTTTCGCGGAGTGGATTATGCCGTCGTTCACGGTGGGCAAATCACCGCCAGCAATCTCCCCGCAGCCTTCAGCGGCTTCGCCAGCGGCAGCATTCTCGGTGTGCCGAACCTCGTGCTCCTCGTCCTGGCCGTCATGACCGGGTTCGGCATCTACCTGCGCTCGTACCGTTCGGGGCGCGAGTACTACGCGGTCGGCTCCAACGTCGAAGCGGCCAACCTCGCCGGCATCAATGTGAACCGGCGCGTTCTGACGGGCTTCGTCCTCTCCGGCGCCATCGCGGGGCTTGCGGGGGTGTTGTACCTGGCCCGGTTCGGAACGGTGGACGCCGCCGCCGGGAACGGCCTGGAATTGCAGGTCATTGCGGCAGCCGTCGTCGGCGGCGTGGCCATCACGGGGGGTGTTGGCACCATCGCCGGTGCGGGCATCGGCGCCCTGCTGCTGGGCGTGATCGGCAGTGCCCTGGTCGCCCTGCGCGCTCCGGCCTTCTGGCAGCAGGCCATTCAGGGCGCACTGCTGCTGCTCGCCATTAGCATCGACATCATCATTGCCCGCCGCGCGGCCCGCGCCATGCAAGAAAGGAGTCACCGGTGAGCGTTCCTCACAAGCCTGCCCGCAGCCTGCTTGGCTGGGAAGCCGCCGTCATTGTCCTGGTCGCCCTCGCCCTCCTGATCGGTTCGTTTCTGCACGACGCGTTCCTGACCGCTGCCAACCTCTCCAACCTTTCCTCGAACCTTGTGGAGATCGCGCTGATCGCGCTCACCATGACGCTGGTCGTTATCGCCGCCGAGATTGATCTTTCCGTGGCGTCCATCGTGGGCATGTGCAGCGCCCTCCTCGGCGTGTTGTGGGCCGCCCACGTTCCTATGCCCCTGGCGATCCTCGTGACCCTCGCGCTCGGGTCACTGGCGGGTTTTCTCAACGGATGGTTGGTCACCCGCCTGGGCCTCCCTTCCCTCGCAGTCACGATCGGCACACTCGCCCTGTACCGGGGCCTGGCATATGCCCTGCTGGGCGACCGGGCCGTCGCTGACTTCCCGCCCTTCTGGACCAACCTGGGATTTGGCCTGGTGCCCGGCACGCAAATCCCTATCCCCATCGTGGCCTTCGTGATCCTCGCTGCAATCACCGCGGTGGTCCTGCACGCCACGCCCTTCGGGCGTTCGCTGTACGCCATCGGGGCGAACGAAGTGGCCGCGAGGTTTGCCGGTCTGCGCGTCGAGCGCACCAAGCTGGTGCTGTTCATTCTTTCCGGCCTGATGAGCGCCTTCGCGGCCGTAATCTACACCTTCCGCTTCTCCAGCGCCCGTGCGGACAACGCCAACGGTCTGGAACTCGCCGTCGTTGCCGGGGTGCTGCTGGGCGGCGTGAGCATCTTCGGTGGGCGGGGCAGCGTTATCGGCGTTATCGCGGCCGTCTTCCTGATCGGCATCATCCAGAACGCCCTGACGCTCGCGGACGTTCCCAACGAAATTCTGACCATCGTAACGGGGCTGCTGCTGATCGTCTCGGTCCTCGGACCCAACCTCGCCGCACGCGTGAAAGCTGCTCGGCAGCGCCGAAGTCAGTTGATCCCTCCCAAAGGAGGCGCGGCGTGACCGGTTGACCCCTCCGTGCCAGCACCTGACCCGCGTCCTACTTCTCCCGCCACCATCTTTCATCCCATGGAGGAACCCCATGCAACACCGCAAACTGATGCTCGCTGCCCTCACCCTCTCGCTCGGCGCTGTGGCCACCGCTCAAACGGGCATCCCCAAGGGCATCACGGTCGCCTTCCTGCCCAAGCAGGTGAACAATCCCTACTTCGCCACCGCGTGGAAGGGTGGTCAGGCCGCCATCAAGGAGTTCGCGGGGGTGGGCAAGCAGGTCGGCCCCTCTGACGCGGGGGCCAGCAGCCAGGTGAGCTACATCAACACGCTGCTCGCCCAGCGCCAGAAGGCCATCGTGGTGTCCGCCAGCGACCAGAACGCCCTGGTGCCCTACCTCAAGCGCGCGATGGGACAGGGCGTGAAGGTCGTGACGTACGACAGCGACGTGGCGAAAGACGGACGCAACGTGTTCGTCAGTCAGGCCAGCGCCGACACCATTGCCCGCGATGAGGTGAAGCTGCTCGCCAAGCAGATCGGCAACAAGGGAGAAATTGCCATCCTCTCCGCCACACCGAACGCCACGAACCAGAACGCCTGGATCAAGGTGATGCAGGAAGAACTGAAAAAGCCGCAGTACAAGGAGATGAAGCTCGTCAAGATTGCGTACGGCAACGATGACGACCAGAAGTCCTTCACCGAGATGCAGGGCCTGATGCAGGCCTACCCGAACCTCAGGGGCGTGATCTCCCCGACCACCGTGGGAATCAGCGCGGCCGCACGTTACCTGTCGAGCAGCCCCTACAAGGGCAAAGTTGCGCTGACTGGCCTGGGTACCCCGAACCAGATGCGCGAGTTTGTGAAGAATGGAACCGTATCGGGTTTTGCCCTTTGGAACCCTGAAGACCTCGGCTACCTCGCCTCTTACGCCGCCGCCGCCCTCGTGAGTGGGCAGATCACAGGCAAGGAGGGGGACAAATTCAGCGCCGGCAAGCTTGGCCAGCGTACAGTTGGCAAAGACGGAGTCATCATCCTGGGGCCGCTCACCGTTTTCGACAAGAGCAACATTGACAAGTTCAATTTCTAAGCGCTGAACGGTTTAGGTTAAAAGTCCCCAGATATGTTCTGGGGGCTTCTAGTTTTTACCGTCTCCGGATCGTCCGTTACACCCCCGCCGATCTGTGTCGGTGACTCGACTCCTATTGGTCACTGTTTTTCCTGTTCGCTCCGCTCGCGTCAACCACTTGTTTCATAACGGATGAACCGGAATCCTTATAAGAGGTCCACCGAGCACAAGGCGCCGCTCGACGAGTTCATGAACAACCTGAGGAAGGGTGGGGCCGTTTTGCTCAACCCCACTTCAGCGGGGCCCCTCACAACCCCATAGCGTATTCACATCTGGGGATAGAGGGCGTTGGCCCGGCGTGAATGCCTTTCAGATGTGATCCATGATGGTCAATGGTGGGAGCTTGCTCAAGCGTAAGCCGCAGTTGCTCTTTGGTATCACCCTCTACCCTACAGCGTGCTGTTTTCCTCACCTGTTCTATGTGCTCGACGCTGTCCCCACCCCTGTGTGGACAGTGAGTGGGTGTACGCGCATTCTGTAGGCCAACCGGCTGCGCCAACCCCAGTGGGCAGTGCAGCATTGTCTAAGGAGGAGGCAAACCTGGCACTGTTTGTCCATGCTGAAGACCTCCCCTCTCTCGTGAGCGCGTTCAGCACAGCGGTACCTCAGGTGAAGTCCCTGGATGTTGGGCTCCACGTCACCCATACGGATGGCTGGTGCCGGCTTGACCTCCAACCATTGCCTTTCAGTGAAGCCGGGCATTGGCTCATCGGGGGGAGCGAGGGTCGCCGGCTGCGCGCCAGGCAGGCCGCCGCTCGGCTGCTCGGCTGGCTTTCGCATACAGGGAAAACAGGAGATGCGGTCATTGGCCTTCCTTCAATTTCTTGGTGACTTCCTCAAGTGACTTTCCCCAACTGAGCATGCCCATGATCTTTTCGAAGTTGCTTCGCGCCACCTCCGCCCCAACATCGTTGACAAAATCGAGGAACGAGGCCTCGTCACAGGGCCTTGGAACGTCGAACCTCCCCTGCGCCTGAAAGATGGCTGTCGCGACCTGCTCTGCCGTTGGTGTCTTTTTGCTCATATCGCTCCTGAAGGTAGTCGCATTCTGGGCCTGGAGTGACAACAGGGCTTTCCTTGCTGGTGTGGCCCTTCCCGGAACACGGCCGGACGAAGTGGCTTTCCTCGTGAGTGAGCTAACCCCGGGTCACGGGTCAAGGCTCTGGCCGTGATAGTGGGTGAGGGCGTCGGTTGGGTGCGGATTTGGTTCCCGAAAAGTGACTTCTTCCCGCTCTCCTGGGTTTCCAAAGAGACAATTTTCCAACGAGTCAAAGGCGATGGAGTAGAAGGGCAGGGAGAGATGGGGGTCGGCGGAAGTACTGTCACGACGCCTTCTCGTGCTCGTCCGGGACGTACTCAGAGGGGTGGACAACCCCTATTCCTACTTCTGGAGGATACATCGCCATCAATCACCCCTATTCGCCCTCTTGGTCACCGTGCCCGTCAGTCGGTCCAGAAGCTCACTGGGAAGCAAAGAGAGGCCAAGACGTGCCTACGCCGAATGTTGGATCAAGCGGTCCGGGCTTGGAAGGTCAGGACGGTGCACCTTCTCAGTCCTGGCGATGGCCGGGATCAACCCGAAGATCGGGACTTCTTGACGCTCGGCATGGGCGGGCCGATCACAGCTACTTACCTACAGACGCCTATTGGTGACTGTACGGAGCATAAGGTGGGGACAGTGATCAAAGGGCTGTCGGGCAGCAGCGTGCCTGACCACCGGGCAATTGCTTGCCCGTCTACGTGGGCCGCACCGGACACTGGATCATCACCTTGGTTTCGGATGTTGATGGGGTGTATTTCAACAGGCTCCGGCCAGAGAGAAGGTCAACACCAGGAGCAGGGGCAGCCATGACGAGGCCGTGACGCCCCGGGCCCTAACGTCATCGGCATAGGGCGCGCCGAGTGTGACGCGCCCCGAAAGGGGACTTCCGTGACCGACGACCAGATCCAGCTCGTGCAGCACTCCTTCACTTTCATCGAGACGCAAGCCGAATTCGTGGCTGCCCGCTTCTACGAGCGCCTATTTGCGCTCGACCCGGCTCTAAAGGCGCTTTTCCGTGGCGACCTCGCGGAGCAGGGCCGCAAGCTGATGTCGGCCCTGCGGTTGGTGGTGCGTGGCCTCGATCACCTGCCGCCCCTGCTACCCGCCGTGCGCGAACTTGGAGCGCGCCACGCAAGCTTCGGTGTGCAGCACACCCACTACGCCCTGGTGGGCACCGCGCTGCTGGGCACCCTCAACGAAGTGCTGGGCGACGCCTTCACAACAGAGACGCGCGAAGCGTGGTTGGAGGCCTACGAGACGCTCGCCACCGTCATGCAGGACGCGGCACTTGACCTCGCCGCCGCTCCCCACCGGTACCGGGGCGGCTTGCGCTGATGCGGCGCAATGATTCCTGCCATGACAGCGTCGTGACGCTCTCCTCTCCAGCCACTATTAAGCGCTGAAAGCTTCCTTCAAGTCAGCCAAGACGAGGAGAAAACCTAAGTCTGGAGTGAACCCAATCGAGCGGACCGCAGGGCAAGTCACATCTGGGCGGTAGTGTAGCGGGCGGCGAACTCGGCGGGTGGAACGTACCCCAGGCTGGAGTGCAGTCGGCGACGGTTGTACAGGTCCGCAATAAAGAACTCGATGTGTCGTCGAGCGTCGTCCAGATCGACGTATTCTTGCAGATCGACCTCCTCAGTCTTCAGGGTCTTGTAGAAGCTCTCCATTTTGGCGTTGTCATAGGGATTGCCTGTCCTGGACATACTTGGCGTGATTCCTGCGGACCGCAAGCGGTCCACGTACACCCGACTGGCGTATTGCACGCCCTGGTCCGAATGGTGCAGCAGACCGGGGGCAGGACAACGCGCTGCAAGCGCGTTGTTGAGCGCTGCCAGCGGTAAATCTGCGTCCAGAAACTTTGACATGGACCAGCCCACCACCTCACGGGTAAAACCGTCCAGCACGCAGGCCAGGTACACAAAGCCTTGGCGGACTCGCACGTAGGTCAGATCGGCTTGCCAGACCTGATCTGGCCGTACTGGGACGACTTCGCGTAGCAGATTTGGGAAGCGCTTCTCGTTGTGGTTGGAATCGGTTGTCGCCCGATAGCGGCGCTTCGGGCGGCAGAGCAACCGGCGTTCCCGCATGACTCTCAACACGCGCTTGTGGTTCACTGGGCGGCCTCGTCGGGCCAACTCGCGGGTGACACGCCGATATCCGTATCCGTCGAACTCCACCACTACGGCCTCAATGTCCTGGGACAACGCCTGATCGGCGTCCATCTCCTCCCGGCCCTGCTGTTCGTAGAACCACGAGCGATTAACCCCGTGCAGCTCACACAGACGACGCACCGACACCTCTTTTGGGCGCGCTCCGCGCATCCTCGATCATTTGGTGCCTTGTTTCGAGCGGTACGTCGCCAACGACTTTTTTAGGATTGTGTTCTCCAACGACAACTGCCCGCAAAACCGTTCCAACTCGGCGATTCGCTGTTCCAACGACTGGTCGGGCTTGGCCTGGTCGGTGAAGGCCATTTCCCCACGCACCTCGACCTCCTTCCGCCAGCGGTGGATCAGACTGGGCGAGAGAGCGTGTTCTCGGCAGAGCTGAGCGGTCGTCTTTTGACCCCCGTCAACTTGATTCACGATGTCGAGCTTGAACTCACGGCTGTGGGTACGTCCGGGCATACGGGCTCCTTCGGTGCCGTCAGCCTACGGGCTGACGGGGACGAAGTGCTTGGTCTCTTGGTCCGCTCCTAAGGGTTCAGTCCAGTCATATACCTTGCCAGTGCCCTCGCATCCTGTCACGCCAACACTACGTTGCCGAGTCCCTCGAATGGAAGTGGCCCTGACGCCACGCGACCTGTACGCTTTTCTCCGTTGAGGGCGACCAAACGCGCGTAGTCGAGTTGCTACTCGGTGACCTGCCAGATTACGCGGGAAGCGGCATTATCGGACGTCATAGCTTCATAGCGCAAATGTGGGGTTCAGTTCGTGCAGTAAGGTCGAAATCATTGAAGTGCAGTTCTGGGAGGCGAGCAGCCTACACCTGTAATTACTCGGGTTGTCTTTCGCCGAAAGCTATGCCCGTCCTAACCATTCCTTCTTGAGGCGCTGATTTTTGAGGTGTTCGTGCCTGTCCATGTTCTGCTGTGCGCCAATCACCCGACCATCCGCGCTGGGCTCCTGAGCCTGCTCTCAAAATGGCCCGACGTGCAACTAATCGGGTGCTGTTCAGATGGGCGTAGCTGCCTCGAGGCATTGGAGCGTCACGCCGTGGACGTCTTCCTTCTCGATCTTCAGGGACCACCGCGCAACCTGCACTGGCTGCCACGGCTGCACGCCCGGCGACCAGATACCCGCTTCCTGGCCCTGACTCCCCCGGCACGGGTCCCCAGCCAGGACGCCCGACTGGAGTCCACTGGCTACACCGAGCAGATCGACGGCGCGAGTTCACCCGACGCGCTGCTGGCCGCCTTGAAGGGCACACCGAGCGCGGCCCCGTCTTCCCCAACATCCCCGACCACGCTCACACCGCGCGAAAGCGAGGTGCTGCGCCTGATGGCATGTGGGCACAGCAATAAGGCCATTGCACGCGCGCTGGACCTCAGCGAATACACCGTCAAGAACCACGTCAAGCAGGTGCTGCGCAAGCTTGGGGCGCGCAACCGCACCCAGGCGGCCCTCTGGATGCGGACGGCGGCCCCCTGACTCTTACGGGCCATTGACACGAATTTTTCACAGGCCGCTTTCGTTGGGCTTCCCATGCTGTGCACGGAGGTCCACATGAAACCGACCGTATCACTGACTGCCAGCATCTGCCTCGCCCTCTCGCTCGCGTCCTGCGGGACCCCACCCGTGACGAGCGCAGCGGAGAGCGGCGGGACGCCGACTCTCTCCGCCCTCGCGCTCCCGGTCGCGCCAACTTTCCCCGTACCCGCACCTCAAACTTTGCCAGGACCAGCCACGCCTGAACTCACCGTACCAGTCGACTGCCGCGCCACGGGCACGGGCCGTGACATTCAGGTCGGTAACCCGGTACCAGCCTCTGGGGCGGGCACCGTGCAAGTCGCCTCACTCGGTGCGGTGGACTGGAACCGGCTCGGACCGGGTGACACGGTCCGGGTCTTCTGGCGCGCGACGCCCTACTTTGAGAAGTTTACGATCAGCACGGGCGGCACCGCCGCACAGCCCCTGCGTGTTTGCGGGGTACCAGGGCCGGGAGGCGCACTCCCGGTGATCAGTGGCCGTGGGGCGACGACCCGAACAGACCTCAACGCGGGCAGTCTCTCCAGCGGAATTCAAGACCTCGCCGTCATCAGCGTGTTCAATCCCGACTACAGCAAGCGGCCCGAGCACGTCGTGATCGAGGGACTGCGCGTGCAAGACACATTGGCCGGCGCGGGCGCAGCGCGGGACACGCTGAGCTATACCGCCACAAACGGCGCGCTGCGCCGATACGACCCGGCGGCGGCCTGCATCCGTGTGCAGGAGGGGCAAGACATTACCCTTCGGGGCAATACGCTCACGGGCTGCGGCAACGGTCTTTTCGTCCTGAGCCGCGTCCCCGAGGCGCAGATGAGCCGCGACCTCGTTATTGAGGGCAACAACCTCTATGGCAACGGTGTGGTGAACAACTACTACGTCCACAACGCCTACGTGCAGGGCGTGAACGTCCTCGTGCAGTTCAACCGTTTTGGTTCCAACCGCTCGGGGGCGCTGGGCGGCAACCTCAAGATGCGCACCGCCGGCGACGTGATCCGGTACAACGCCTTCGAGCCTGCAGCGCGCATCCTCGACCTCGTGGAAGTGCAAGACCACGCCGAACTCGTGATCCCGCGGCGCTTTGCTGCGCTCAAAGCCCAAAGCCCGGATAGCGTCACGCCCGGAGACGACGCCCGGGTGGCGCAGGCATGGGCCGCGTATAAAGCGACGTTCGTCTACGGCAACTTCATACGCAACGCGGGGGCGGCTGCCGCCACCCACCTCATCCATTACAGCTACGACAACCAGCAAGACGACCGCCGCCCTGGCACGCTCTACTTCTATGACAACACGGTCGTGAGCCCGGTGGAGCGCAGCACGACGAATTTTGTGCGCCTCCTCGACGGTGGGCCGTGGACCGGCAACAGCGACCTCACGCCGATGGTAAATGCCAGCGCGCGTCCTGAGGGCTACGCACTGACACGCGTGTGGAACAACGTCTTCGTTCTCGGCGGTGTGGGCGTGCACAATCCCGCCTACTGGGAGTTTGCACGCTACCGCGCCGACCGGCTTGCACTCGGGCACAACTTCGTCTCGGCGGGCTGGAACACTGATCCCTACTGGGGCGCGCCGTACGTCTTTCCAGGCCTGGCGAGCGCGCTCGTTGATCCGGCCTACACCTACGCAGGAGCCAACAACGCACCGCACATCACGGGGGTGACCGCCCTCGTCACAGCGGCCACCTCGCCTGTCGATGTCCAGAATGGGCGACCGATAAACCCGGCTCTGCTCACGTCAGAAGGCACGCCGGTTACGCTCATGCCGGAACTGACTCCTACTTGGCAGATCGACCCCCAGACGATGACGCGGTTGGTGCGTCCCACAACTGCCAGCATGGGTGCGCGGGAATAAGTCTGAGAAAGAACAGCGGTCTAGTGGTCGAATGGGGAAGTAAGTTGGGGGATAAGTTTCCCTCCGAACCATAGAGAGTGTAATCACAACGCGAAGCCAAAAGGACCCCTTCTATTCAACTCCCGAAGTACCTCTCCATTCGACCACTAGAGGGCGTTTTGGAATTCATTGAAGTGGCGGAAGTGGACATCACCGCTGTGCGAGACGACGGAGAACCAAGCGACTCATGGCGAGATAGCACCAGGTTTCTGTCGTTTCGGGTAATACCTCAAAGTCTTTTGATAAACGGCGGTTCCGGCCCATCCATGCAAATGATCGTTCGACAACCCAACGTCTCGGAAGAACATGGAAGGCCTTCGGGTCAATCCCCTGTGCCTCGAGGTTGTCGGGAGCATAGCGCTTCAACTGCCGCCACCAGGGACACACGACTTCAAAATCTACTTGTAGCTCCTGACTGGCCCAACGCTTAAACTCACCAGTGTATCCCTGATCTGCCCAGATCTTCTTCAAACCAGGGAATTGACCTTTCACCGCCTCTACCAATAAACGTCCACCCTGCCGATCTGCAAGATCGGCAGGGTGGACGACGACTTTCAACAGGAGTCCAAGCGTATCCACCAGGATATGGCGTTTCCGACCCTTGATCTTTTTATTGCCGTCGAGTCCTCTGACACCGCCGTTTTCCGTGGTTTTGCTGCTCTGGCTGTCAATGATTGCAGCATGCACCTCAGCGGTTCGTCCAATATGTTCGCGGCATATGCGTCTGAGTTGATCATTGATCCGTTCCCAGATGCCTGTCAGGCGCATCGTACGAAAGTGGTAATACACGGTTTCCCAAGGCGGGAAGTCATGCGGAAGGGCTCTCCAGGCAACCCCTCCTCGTAGAACGTATAAGATTGCATTCAGGATAAGCCGAGGGTGCCATGTGGGAGGTGCGCCTCGCTTTGGACGAGAGGGCCAGACCTCTTCAAGGAGTTCCCATTCGGCATTCGTTACGTCGGAGTCGTAGGTTCCAAAGGGCATGCCTCAAGGTAATGAGACACCATGAGAACTAATCCATTTCCAAGACGCCCTCTAATACATTCTGCCCAGCCTGCACACGAGCACGATCAATCAGTTCGTCCTAGGCGGTGATACTGACCAACGGGAGGGCCGCTGCCTCAGCGAAGGTAAGACTTTCGGGTTTCATGGCGAGGAGGTCAGCGTCCGCGACCATGTATTCAGCGAGGGCGCCACCCGTACCCCGTATTCCTCCTGCACATCCATACACCTCATCGCCTACCTGGAACCTCGTCACTCCCTCACCAAATTCGGTGATAACCCCAGCGACGTCGCCATGTAAGACTGCAGGGAGGGGAGGTGTCGAGGGCGGTCCGTGTTGACGCAGCTTCGTGTCTACAGGGTTCACGCTGCTCGCATAAACTCAGAGAAGTACATGCCTTCGAGTCACAGAAGGAATTTGCACTTCAGCCAGCTCAAATACATTGGGATCCCCGAACTCCCGAATAACCATAGCCTTCATGTGATCTCCTGTCATCCTCGTTCGTGGGTATCCACATCGGCCAGTGTGCTTTCTTCAAGTGAGATTTACAAATACGGTCAAGGATATTACGTAGTAACACCTTTGATACTCCCATGAAGAAGCATGCTTTGGATATCGAAGGATTGTGTGAAGTTGGAGTCAGTCTGTCGGTTTTGGAGGGCCGGTGGAAATGCATCGTCTTGTTTTACTTGTGGAAGGAGCCACAACGTTTTGGCCAACTGAAACGCCTGATCGGTCAAGTTGCTCCCCGTATGCTGACGCTTCAACTGCGTGAGCTGGAAGAAGATGGACTCATTACCCGCAGTGTGCTTAATCAAGTTTCAGCTTACGTGGAGTACCGCTTGACCCCATTGGGGAGAGCCTTCGCGGTATTGTTACCGCCATGCGCGATTGGGGCAGCCTGCACGGAGAAGTGCTCAGAGCGCAAGAGCGCAGCAGAGGACAATCACGAAGCCGGGTTGAGCGGGCACCTGCGCTTCCCCGAGTGGCATGCCGGACGGGAAGCTTCGTACGACTACACCTCTGACTTCATCTCTTGCGCCTTGCACCACTGTGCGTCAATTCATCAGGCGTTTTGTACCAGAACCTTACGCTCAAAATCTATACCTGAGTAGGAAGGTAAGGAGTTCGTGGGGAAGAGATTATGCGGCGGTGCCCCAGTTGGCGGCCTGAACAGCCCGGTGACGGTCTGCTTTGGAAGCGAGAGGCTGTGGTATTTGAGCTTGCGCGGTTGTCCCTCCTCCGGAACAGCCATCCTGTTATGGAGTGCTGACGGAAAGAGGCTCAAACAGGTTGGCATGTGTCCGTACCCAGGATTCAAGAGACGTTAACTGGACTGGGAGGACAGCGAGGGCAGCGTTCACGTCTATATCCGTTGAGAAGCGCTCCGGTTGGGTAAATGCGCCTTCATAAGCCTGCGCGGTGGCGTCACCTGCACCAGGGAAAACCGCTTCGACCCTGTCACCAAACTCCCGGGGTGACATGGATCGCCAATGAATGGAGCGCTGCAGGGCGCGTGAAAAGCGTTCGGCAATGCCCTCGATATTAAGATGCTCAGGCCCGGCCAGCTTAAGGGCCGCGGGTGCGATCTCCGGGTGGTTGAAGGCAGAGGTCGCAAATACGGCGACGTCGTCAATCGCCATCAGTTGTGTGAAGACACCCGTTGGGAACGGATACGCAAAAGTATTACGCTCTACCACCTCGCTGCGGGTCCATGGGCCAAGGAAGTTCTCAAAGTAGCCTGTGGGTTGTAGAGCGATGTACGGCAGACCACGCTCCTGGAGTCGAGCAAGGAGCAGACGTCGGACGTCAATCGCAGGGTTGCCAGTGTCATGCTCTGGGACATCACCAGTGGGATTCCACACAACGAGCTTTACGTTTGCGCGCTTTGCAGCATCTATGACGTGTGAACCGTATCGTAGAGCATCATGCGGCGCGGCGGCGAAGGGCACGATGAAGAACAGGCCGTCGACGCCTCTGAGTGCATCGTCGAGCGAAGCAGGGTCGTCTAGATCGCCACGAACCACTTGTGCGCCGAGCTTGGCGAGCGCGCGTGCTTTTTCGGGCGTTCGGGCAAGGACTCGCACAGCACGGCCGGAAGCGAGGAGGTAACGGGCGACGGGTTCGCCTTGAGCGCCAGTAGCGCCGAGAACAAGCACGTTGGAGATAGTCATACCAGATCAGATTCCTTTCCAAGGAGTACGGCAGGTTATACGCCGCCTTGAGGCGCCGTGGACAAAGCGTTCGCCGTGCAGCGGGACATATTTGATAGACCCCGCTTCCTTTGGAAGACTAAGTTAGCAAGTATACATCAATAATTGAAGAAGTATGATTTTTTTGCGCTAGTATCAAAAAATGAAGTACAGCGAACGAGTGGAGCAGTCCGGATGTCCGGTAGAGAGGACGGTCGATATCGTGGGAGGACGCTGGACTACCCTTATCGTAAGTGAACTCCTGAGGGGTACGAAACGCTACGGGCAATTGCGCTCGGTGCTCACGGGCGTGAGCCCCAAGACTCTGACGGACAAGTTGCGTGAACTTGAGGAGCACGGCGTAGTCACACGCACGGTCTACGCGAGTGTCCCGCCCAAAGTGGAATACACCCTAACGGAGAAGGGGCAGGCTCTGGACGTTGTGATTGACGCGATGCGTTTCTGGGGGCAGCACTGGACCTGATATTGGCAGAAGGTGTGACCATGCGGTGTGGTGAAGCCTGACAGGTGCACCACCTCCAACGTCCCAGGCGCTGACTGGTCTCGATGCCTCGACGCGCAATGATGCCGCGCGCACGCAGGGCCAGGCGACACCGAGCCGCGCCGTACCCCTTCTCCGCGCGCAGCTTTGTCAGTACGGCGCCGAGGTCGGCCGGGACAGCCGTTTCGTAGTGCGGCAACAGCACTGAGGGGCGTCCCAAATCCCTGGTTGTCGTGCACCTTGGGAATTGGGGCCTGCGCGTATCCAGCCGAGGTGTTCCCGCTGTGCGGCGTGGTTGAGCAGGACGTAGTGCAGTTGACGCCACACCCCATGTTGTTCGCGCCACTCCTGAAACCGCCGATGTAGCCCGACCTCCACGCCGTCGGACGGTCCTGCCAAAGTTTGGAGGACCGTCCGAAAAGCAGCTGTTATTTACAGATGGCCCGCTCTTGTCCGGCCGCACCACTGCAATTCAGGAGACGCTTCCACGCCTGCTCCACGTCATCAGGGATGTCAACATGTGTGATGAACCCTTGGCCTTTCGGCCCATAACCCTGCCCATCATCGCGCAGTCGGGGAACTTCACCCATCAGCAAAGAGAAAAAGCGCTCAAAGGGCCAGGGTTGTACTTCCTCCACGAAGCGCCCATCTATGCCAAAGTGCGGCTGATATCCGGGGTAATTCACCACGATCGGTTGCCGCCGCCTTTCACGCCATACGTGCTGAAACGTCGCTGACGTACGGCGCTGCAAGAGTGGATCCTGCATCAGGATGACCTGTTCTGGAACAAACCCCTGCTGAGCCATCAACTTGTCTGTAAACAGCGCGTTCTCTCCCGTGTTGCTTGAAGCATTTTCAACGTATATGTGCTGTTCTGGAAGATGCCAAACTTGCACTGCCATATCGCGAATCACATCTGCTTCTGCCCGTCCGGCAGTTGCGATACGGTTATAACGCTTACTGCTGGAAATTGCTCGTGCCAGCCAAGCTGTGGAGTGCCCGATCCCTCCACTTAACCACAGCGGAATTTTACGGGTTTGGGTTAGAATAAATGCGCTTTCCAGCGTTTGAATTACTCCGTTGCCCATCAACACGATTGCCTGAGCGTCAGATTGAGATACAGAGAAATCATCGACAGCCAACCAGGCCGCAATACAGTTCATGTCCGCCAGAGTCGCGTCAGTCAGTAAGGGTAGGGACATTGTTTTCTCCAGGGGGATCGCCCGTTAGGTGGGTCGCAAGTTCGGGGACCTGTAGACCACCCACAGAGGGGTTTCCTGATCAACAGCGGTTGCATCCACCGGCACTTGACGCCTTACGGGCCTTAACATTTTGCAGACAGCTGGGCTGCGACAGCGTTTTTCCTACGGCGAGCGTTCGGCAGTGAGGTGCCTTGCATTTCAAAGGTTTCATATGTCATGGAGCTAAGATACGGTCACCTTGTGTTCTTGGTTGTGATATCACCAGAAACTCTACAAATGCGTCCGACCGATTGAGGGCTTGATGGGCCTGAAGAGGGGCAACTTCATATCCCTCGTGACGTCTTAATTCGTGTGTGGCTCCCTCAACTTCGAGGGTTAGACTTCCCTGTAATACGAAGAAAAATTGCCGGGACTGCTGATGATAATGCCGCACCTCCTGCCGATCGGGCGGCATCCTCTCATGGATGACGCTCAGCTCTGCAGCCTGCACAAGTAGCCATCCGTCGCAGTTACCTCCCCAGACATAGTGCTCTGCCGTTTCTCGACTAATCACGTTGGATCTCCTCTGCTTTTTAGCCAGTGCTGTATCAGAAGCCTGGCAATGGGAACGTGGACGAGCGCAACCACATCATAGGCTGTTTCCTATCTTTGACACCTGCCTGAGAGGAATTTGACGTGGCCCCAATACTCCTTGAGCATGGTGTCCCTGCAATTTTTCTCATGCTGTCGTACACAGCAGGGCTACCACTACCAGAGGCTGGACTCAGGACGTGGTCCAACACTTCTCTAGGAAACAGCGTCGATCTCCCCCTGAACTCGTCCACCGCTCAAGCTCCAGTTTTCGCGAGGCACCTCAAGGACCTGGATGACAACATCGTCGGGTACGATGTTCGCTTCCTCTTGAAGCAGTGCCGTAACCCGTTGGTAAAACGCACGTTTCACATCCGTCGTGCGCCCTGGGTTACACACCACCTGAATTAGCACAAGTTGGTGGGTACGGGGTGTGCCCAGGTATGCAGGGTCATAGATAAAGGTGTGGTCGTCATGCTCGGTCAGAATCTGCATCAAGTCGTCGTGCGGTACGCCAAACGTTTCGGTGAGGGCGCGGTGGATGGCGTGGGATACGCGGCGGGAGTGTTCGGGCCCGTTTTGGCGACGAAGAGAGATACGGACGTGAGGCATAAAATTCTCCAATTAATGAGGATGAGGGAAGCGGAAGGCGAGTTTGCCACGTACGCCCCCACGCTCAAGGGCAGAAAAGGCTGCATGGGCCTGTGAGAGTTCGTACACATGGGCCAGTGGCAAGATGATCTGCAGGCGTTTCCAAGCGGTAGTCAAACGCTCAAAAGTTTCGGGCGAAGCTGTGGCGCTGTACTCCTTCAGTTGTCCAGGTGCGAACGCTGGAAGGTCACGAACACCACTGGGAACGGCGACACGCGCGTCGGGCCCAAGGATTTGCGCAATCTGTGCAAGAGCTGGGCCACCAGCGTTCGCGAGTACTGCCGTGAGACCTTCGGGGGCGAAAGCGCGTGCGGCCTCCCTGGGATCGTCACGCCGAGGATCAAAGGAAGCGTGGGCCCCGAGGCGTTCCACGAGCGCCGCACCATCCGCACCTGAGGCGGTGGCCAGGACGCGAGCACCCGCTTGACACGCGAACTGAACGGCCAGGATCCCTACTCCTCCCGTAGCGCCAAGGATAAGGACGTCGTCACCTTCGCGAACCCCGAGATGGGTCTCAATGCCTTGAAGGGCTGTGAGTCCCACGGTGGGCAGGGCGCCAGCCGTGACGGAATCAAGTTGATCGGGCACAAACGCCACGTACGCCTCGTCAACGGCGACGAACGGGGCGTGAAAACCTCCCGACGGATTGGCGAAGCGGTAAGCAAAGACGCGGTCACCGGGGCTAAAACGCTGGACACTGGCGCCAACAGCAGCGACGCACCCCGCACCATCGGTACCCGGGATGAGGGGAAACCGTTCTTTGCCAGTTGCCCAGCGGCCCTCACGGAGCTCCGTATCCCAAGGCCCAAGACCAGCGGCGTCGAGGCGCATGAGCACCTCATTTGGGCCGATCTCAGGGAGTGGAACGTTCCGGAGAGCAAGAACGTCAGGCCCACCAAATTGGTCGTAGACAAGGGCTGTCATGCTCGAAGGCAACGCGGTGGACTGAACGTAGAACATCGGTACTCCTGGGACGAGGTGGGTTCGTATGATGTCTCGGTACACCTGTCAGGGGCGCGCCAAAACGCTCAGATTGCTGGCGTGAGATGCCGGACAACACGCACCATGAGAAGGTGACGTCTGTTCAGCGCCCCTGCGTGATTAGGGCAACGAAGTGCGGCGCAACAGGGGTTTGGTCAGGCATGTTGGACCACCTTCGGCTTTGAGCGACAACTCGTTTCCTACGTACGTATGAACGGTGAAACCAGCATCCTGAAGGCGAGCCTGGGTGACCGGATTCCCCTGGAGCATCAAGCACGTCGTGGGATTCAAGGCGAGTACATTCGGTCCTTGCGAGGCGAACTCAGCGTCGGGCACCTCAATGAGCCGCATGCCTCGCCGCTTCAATTCCTGCCAAAGTGCCACGGGCAACAAGCGGGGGTAGATTACCGCCGCATCATCGGCTACGGGACTGATGACGGACATCAGGTGTAAGCAGGCGTCTTCACCGTCCCACGCGGGAAGATCAAAGGACATGACCTTCATCCCTTGCGGCTGCAGCAGCGAGGAGAGTGCCTGTATCCCAGCGTCGTTTGTTCTAAATGTACGGCCAACAGCAAGTGTGTTCGGGTCGAGCCAGAACATGTCTCCTCCTTCGGCACGTTGCTCCCCCGTCAACGAGCCGACGATTGGGACGTCCAATGCGGCCAGTTGGCATGCCATAGCTGCCTGTTCACCCTGGCGCAGGGCCTTTCCGGGATTCAGAAGAATGGCACCGTCGTTGGTGATGAGAGCTGGGTCGTAAACGAAGATGGCGTCTGCTTTGTTCGGTTGTTCGACCGTGTGATATACGACGTCTGCTCCACAGGAGCGGAGAATATCCACGAAAGCGTCGTGTTCCGCTTGGGCTGCGGTGAGGTCAGGCCGCCCGGCGTAGTGCCAAAGTTCAGGATCGTCGACCGCAAAGGCTTCGTCTGGACGCCGAACGAGTACTCGGCGTAATGGCGCAGTCATGCTCTGGTGGAACAGGGGAGGGGAGGGAATCATTGTTCTCCAGGCCGCAACTTATTTGCAGCGTATGTCGGTTTTGAAATACTTGTGCGAGAGATTAGCGTAGGTGCCGTCGCTGAGAATGCCCTTCAGTGCAGAATTGACTGCAGCCGTGACACGCGTGTTTCCTTTACGTACCGCAAATCCAATTTGTTCCTGGAACAACATGGATCCCACCTGGAGCTTGGCTCCAGAGAATTTCATCTGTGCGCCCAGAGCCACGAAACGGTCCGTCACAAAGGCGTCGGATCTACCAGAGAGCAAATGCTGAAGTGCCTGGGGATCACCAGGCAGTGTCTTGATCGACTGCAAACCAGGCACCTGGCGCAACCGTTGATAGTAGGTGGTGCCCACCTGCACGGCTACCACTTTGCCCTTCAAATCAGCCGGTGAGCTTGGGCCGCCTGGGCGGCTGAGAATGACACCACCAGAACAGTAGTCCGGGAGTGCGAAGTCAACAGCTTTAAGCCGTTCGGCAGTGATCCCATGTGAACCTACCACAACATCAAAGCGGCGCTGAGAAAGCCCGATCAGTAGGTTGTCAAATGGCTGATAGACCCACACGGGTTTCAGGTGCAGGCGGCGAGCCACTTCATTCATCAACTCCACCTCGAACCCAGTGAGTACCTTGCCCTGCGTGAAAATAAAAGGTGCGTACGTTGGATCCGTGCCGATGGTCAACTGACCGGCAGTCAGGGTAGGCGTGGTGGCAGCCGTTTGCGCCGTTGCCAAGGCGCTGCAGGCCAGCAGGGTAAGGGCACACCGCCCGACAATCCGGTTGAACACACTTTGGTTCTTGCGTTTCATAACATCTCTCCTTGCATGCAAGGGAAAACTGCTGTGTGGTGGCGCGGAGCGCACCATCCAGGGGGAGAAGTCCTTTCCCATTGCAGCTCAACTTTCTCCGGTTCTTCGCTATCAGACTGGCATGAAGGGGAATTCCTGGGGGCCATACTCCCTTGCGGCGGTTGTTCATCGTGGCCAGGGGACGCAGCCAGCTGTACGAACCAGCAACCTTCGAAGGGCAGATACGGAATCCGGAGCGCTTTGCCGATTTTCTGACGATGCACTTCAGATGCAGGAGGACACGGCGCTCGGCTTTAGCAGGTGTTCCGAACGTCGAAAAAAGGTTAAAGGGTTGGGCGTCATTGCCGCGTCACAGAGAAAGTCTGGACGACGCGCGCAGCACCTATTGGTACTCCGTTGACTGGCGGGAACCTGATGGATGGCGCCCGTGTTTCTGGGGTCAGCGCGGTACGGAAAGGGTGGGAATCCCCCGTGTTCTTCGCCAGCACTTTCAGACGCAACGGAGTACCACTATTGATCTCGGCTTAAGTTTGAGTTGCGAGGAGGCGAGCGGGGAGGCGGGTGTGCCGAACGCGTTGCCAAGCAAGGGGCAGTTTCTTCTTCAGCTCATCAAGGGTGCGGGCACAGAAGTTCCCGAGCAGGTGCTGCTTGACGTATGCCCAAACGCGCTCGATGGGATTGAGTTCAGGAGCCTACGGCGGCAGATACACCAGCGAGAGGCGAGGGGTCTGCTCGACGAAGGCCAAAAGGGCCTTCGTCCGGTGAATACCCGCATTGTCCAAGACGATGACCAAGTCCCCTTGGAGATGCTGGAGAAGGTGCTTGAAGAAGGCGATGACATCGTCTCCTCGGATCGCGCGTGCTTTGGTGTGCTGAAAAAAGTGCCCTGAAGAGGCGATGGCGCCAATCGTCGAAAGCTTTTCCCAGTTGGCAGGCAAAGGGAACCAGGGGCGTGACGCCCCTGGGCGACCAGGTTCTCCTCTTGACACCCTTGAGGCTGAAGCCCACCTCATCGAGATAGACCAGCGTGGTCCCCTGGGGCCACCTTTTTTTTCGACCTCGGGTCGTACGGTCTCGACCCAAGTCATCACGCGTTTCTCGTCACGCTCCAGGGCTCGGCTCTCCGGTTTCTGGGGTGTCCAACCCAGTCCGTGCAGCACCTTCCGCACATGGTCGCGGTGATACCAGATCCCCAGCAAGCCCAGCACTTCCCGCACCCGCGGGGTCGTCCACGTGGGGTCCGCAAAGCCGTGTGCCTGCGGGCCCTCCTGCAGGAGGGCCCGCAACTGTTCGCGCTGCTCCTCGGTCATCTGACGGGGACGTCCTGTCGACACCGTGGCACTCCAGTGGCCCTGCTTCTTCAGCCGCTCTTTCCACGTCTCCACCGTGCGCAGCGAAATGCCGAAATGATCCGCGATTTCCTGGTGTTTATGCTGTCCAGCGTTGATCCATTCCAGGGCCGCGAGGCGGCGTTCTTCGAGCTGTGCGCGTGTCCGTTTGGAGGGCATCCATCCAGCCATACCCCACAATTCACTCCTCCAAACTTATGCCGGGATCAATAGAGCATTCCCTTATTGCTGCGCCACATCAGGCCAGAAGTACACCCAGCAAGGGGTGTCCCACCGCTCTGAATCTGCGGTGTTCTCCCTGCTGAGCTTCTAGACGCTGATCAAGAGGAGCGTAAACGACTTCCCTCACGCATCTCGTTGGTCAGCAGGACGTAGACCGCTTCCCAGGCAGCCCGCACCTCTGACGTGAAGTTTCCAGCGAGCGTTTGCTCTAGCGCCCAGAGCAGGGCTGCACCTACCGTGCCGTAGTGAGCGTCCAGAACGCCGTAGTCCGCGTGCCGTGCTCCCAGCCGTCTCGCCGCTGGACGCAACACTTCCCACCGGGTGAGATCACCAGCAAAAACGTCCAACATGTCAACCAGCTTTCGGCCCTGCCGGTTCATGTCCGGTGGGAAGAGCATGCGGGTGGAAGGGTCAAGCTCAAACAGGCGGGCATAGAACAGTTCTGCCAGCGCGGCAGCGTGAGGAAGGGCGTGGGTTAAGCTTGTCCGGACGAGGGCAATTTGGCGTGAGGTTATCTGAATAGGAGATGGACTCACAGGCGCACCGCAAGTGAAGGTGCGAAGCCATCCAGGCTAGGCGAAGGTCGGATTGAAAACCCTTCTGTCAATGGTAGGGAACTCCCAGCTTCTAGAGCATTTGCCTGAATTCCGCTATGAGTGGAAGGGTACCCCTCACGGCTCCATTCTCCCCAATGCTCATCCAAGCTCGCTCGCTCTTCTGGGTTAAAAAGGAGTCCTCTATTTGAAAAATGCTTTAAGCTCATGCTAAGCCCACCATGCTCCCGACCAGGAAGGATGCGCAGAGAGAGCAGGGGTTGGACTCGGTGGTTTCGAGCGCCTGCGGTGCATGTACCCAGCACAGCGGTGTTAAACGCTCGTTTGTAGGAAAAGCGGAGTTGGTAAAGGTGGCCGAGCGGAGCGTCTCGTTTCATCAGACTTTGAGGGGAGGGCGAAGCAACGCTGGTGGGAGGCAAGGGTTCAGGCATACAAGTCCTTTCTGAGCACGTCGGTATGGTCTGGATTGGCCATGAGGCTAATGGAGCCGGCGTCATTGGCTTGTCATTGTCCTGAACCCGCTAGACTCCACCTTTGAGGACAAGCTCTGCTTAGGGGTGAATCTACGCGCAACTGCTGGGAATGCCAAAAATTACTGTCAACGGGGAGGTCTTACGGTGGCCTTCGCGTAACACAGTAGGGATCCTAACTTACCTGGCGTTATTGATCCCGGCATAAGTTTGGAGGAGTGAATTGTGGGGTATGGCTGGATGGATGCCCTCCAAACGGACACGCGCACAGCTCGAAGAACGCCGCCTCGCGGCCCTGGAATGGATCAACGCTGGACAGCATAAACACCAGGAAATCGCGGATCATTTCGGCATTTCGCTGCGCACGGTGGAGACGTGGAAAGAGCGGCTGAAGAAGCAGGGCCACTGGAGTGCCACGGTGTCGACAGGACGTCCCCGTCAGATGACCGAGGAGCAGCGCGAACAGTTGCGGGCCCTCCTGCAGGAGGGCCCGCAGGCACACGGCTTTGCGGACCCCACGTGGACGACCCCGCGGGTGCGGGAAGTGCTGGGCTTGCTGGGGATCTGGTATCACCGCGACCATGTGCGGAAGGTGCTGCACGGACTGGGTTGGACACCCCAGAAACCGGAGAGCCGAGCCCTGGAGCGTGACGAGAAACGCGTGATGACTTGGGTCGAGACCGTACGACCCGAGGTCGAAAAAAAAGGTGGCCCAGGGGACCACGCTGGTCTATCTCGATGAGGTGGGCTTCAGCCTCAAGGGTGTCAAGAGGAGAACCTGGTCGCCCAGGGGCGTCACGCCCCTGGTTCCCTTGCCTGCCAACTGGGAAAAGCTTTCGACGATTGGCGCCATCGCCTCTTCAGGGCACTTTTTTCAGCACACCAAAGCACGCGCGATCCGAGGAGACGATGTCATCGCCTTCTTCAAGCACCTTCTCCAGCATCTCCAAGGGGACTTGGTCATCGTCTTGGACAATGCGGGTATTCACCGGACGAAGGCCCTTTTGGCCTTCGTCGAGCAGACCCCTCGCCTCTCGCTGGTGTATCTGCCGCCGTAGGCTCCTGAACTCAATCCCATCGAGCGCGTTTGGGCATACGTCAAGCAGCACCTGCTCGGGAACTTCTGTGCCCGCACCCTTGATGAGCTGAAGAAGAAACTGCCCCTTGCTTGGCAACGCGTTCGGCACACCCGCCTCCCCGCTCGCCTCCTCGCAACTCAAACTTAAGCCGAGATCAATAGAAGGGCCGACACCGCGGGATCGCCTCGCGGAGTTTCTGTAGCCATCAGGTATGGCTCGGCCCAGCGATGGATCACGCCCTGCTACGCAAAGAAGCTGGATGAAAGTTCGAAGACGGATGCGACGTTCGGTAGAACAACAGCGTTGCAGACAGGTTGGCGGTCGCCAATCGGTTCTTAGAGGTCCGTAAAGCTGCCCGAGTTCCAGGAGGTGAACTCGGGTTCTAGGCGATTTGCACTCTCTTCGCTTGGTAAGGGAAGTGGAGACAGCGTAATTTTGAAGTACCAGGTCCAGATGATGTATGGCAATCCGGCCCACCTGCTCAGGCCCTTGGCTTCTGCGCCCAAGGGTAGCTAGTCCACAATAAAAAGGGTTGCGCCCAGAGGAGACGAGGAGCGGTGCGCTTCCGCTCCATCAGCCACTTGGTAGCTCATGCCGGCTGTGAGCGTGAAGGTACGTCCATCTTCAAGCTCAGTGTCCAACTGTCCGGACAGTACCAGGAGGATATGACCCTTCCGGCACCAGTGGTCAGCAAGATACCCCGGCGTGTATTCCACATAACGAACCCGGATCTCGCCAAAGTTCTGCGTTCGCCACTGAGCACTTCCGTGTTCTCCGGGATGAGTCGTCGGTTCAACGTGTGACCAGGTGGTTGTGCCAAAGGGAATATTACGTAACTGCATGCACCAACTCCTTTTGCTTTATACTACTAAAATGAATCCCGTCTGTTCGTTGGCAAAGTGAGAGAGGGCTGGTTTGCCAATTCGGCGGCCAGAACCCGTTTTTCTCCTTCTCGCTCTCCTTCGCGGCTTTGTAAGTTGGTTCTGATTGAATGACTTTAGAATGGTTCAGCTGGAGTCGGTATAAAACCCATTCTACTTATGCTCTATACCACCAAAAAACTGTACAGTAAATGGTCTAAAATATCTTTTTTCTGCAGACCATAAGATTCCGTTGTTGAGCTCGGTTTGTCTCACCGAGTTCCAGCCTTTCTTTAAAAGAAGAGCAAATTTGTCGTTGCCACACTGTCCTATAATTGTAGTCTCTTTTGTTAAGAACCAGTAGAGAATCTGGTCAATTTTGGAATGCTGGGTCGTGTGAACTATTGTTCCGCCACCATTTACCATATCTAAGTAAAGACCTGCGGAACTAAATTTGGCTTCGGGATCGCTGATACGTATCCCTTTTCCACAGGCCCAGTTTGTAATTGGATACGATGGCCAGTCCGCAGGAATAGACTGTGGCGCGAGAAGTAAAAATTTTCCAGTGCTGCTCAGAGATGCCTGACTCAATATACGGTATTGAGCCTGTTTTTTGGGCTGTGGATCGGAGGTGAGACGTCCAAGAATCACTTGACCTTTTGCTCGTTCTTGCAGGGCGAGACGCCCCTCGATGGTGAAGCTTGAGCTTGCTATGACTCCACTTAGTAGCGAGGGAAACAGAAGGAAGAATTCTTTAAGCGACATTAATCTCCTAGATTCAAGAAGTCTACTTGCTGGATTTATTCAGCAGCTCAGAGGATTTAGACCCTGTGAATTATTTGGGTGTACGTTGCGGACTTTGATTTTATTTGCCGAAGAGCGTAACTGCTTCTCGTAAAATCTAACTGGGCGGTGAACAGCTTATTTGCCATGCGTTACGTCAATGCCCGAAACATTGGTCAACGTCAGAAAATAACCTCACCCTCGTGCGAACTTCTGAGTCCTGACGAGGGTAGGGCGGTCATACGTCAATTTTTTGGGGTTGCGTCGAAAGTTACCCGCAGTCCCCGAACCCTGCTCGGTACTTTAAACAACGGCTGACCCGCAGCGTTAAAGCCCTCCACAATGGTCTGTGCGTTGAACGTGTTGCTGGAGCTCAGCACCACCGTTCCCGTAATTTTTGCGGTCCCGATGAATTTAAACGTTTTGTTGTCGCCCGCCAGCCAGCGGCCTGTTAGTCGCATGCTACGCTCACTGGTAGGAACCCATATGCCGTGAATGGCCGTATTTCCCCCACCCGCGACTTGAGAAGTCGTGAAGGTGCCGTCGGCGTGAATCGTGAGGAGGGAAGGGGCTTCTTTCGGGTCGGCATTGATGAGTGTCCACACACCGACAAACTGCTGAGGCTCAGCAGCGATGGACTGGGCCTGCGTGAGGGAGTGGGCGGTCAGGGTGACGAGGGTGACGAGGAAAAAATGCTTGGACATGGTGACGCTCCTTGAGGGATATTTGCAGCGAACGGTGATAGGTACCCAGGCACCACCGTTTGCCGGTGTGCCCAAGGTAGGAGGGGCAGTGTCACGGTCCCGTCATTGCGAGCAGGTGTTCTCCAGAGATCCAAGGTGGGTCAGGGCATCAGCAGCCATAACTGACATCCTGCAGTTGAGGTTGTGAAAGGAGGAAGTGCGTTGTCGAAGGCATCGAGGGCCTCTCGCTCCAGTTGAAGTGCTTAACGACGCACTTCTGGAACGAGCGAGAACCGTACGGTTCTCGCTCAGTCGCCCCAGTCAGGCCACGTTCCTGGTGTATCGATGGGCAGGTCAAGGTCCTGAAAATGACAGAGGAGGAAGGCCATCCCCGAGAGACACCGCCAGCGCAACACTCCCTGCTGACTGTACTGGGCGAAGCGTTCAAGGCCGAAGCGTCCCTTCACCGTCTTGAAAAAGGCTTCTATCCGCAGGGCGGCGCTTTTTCACCCGTGCCAGGTACTTGCCCCCCAGGTCGAGATTGGACCTCACGAAACGTTGTTCCGGTGCCTTGTTGCGGTAGAGCCACACCCAGGAAATGCACATCACGTGGTCAAGCCCTGTGGGCCTGAGCAGGCTGCCGCGGACCATCAGATGACGGACTTGCCGCCCATCCTCCAGTTTCCAGGTACAACGCACCCCCACCACAATGTCGAGGCCCCGATTCAGCACGCCCCGAATGAACTCGGCATGCTCAAAGCCCCCGTCTGCGTGCAGACGAGGCCGACGTTTCCCCTTCAGCAACGTCACAGGGACGGTTCGAAGCAACTTCAGGGCGAGTTGTGCGGGGGAAGGGGTACCCTTCCCCCGCCAGACTTGAAAAGCCCAGGGTAGACGAAGCTCCCCACAGCACAAGGACAACACCACCAAGTGAACGCCGTGGACGCTGTGGTAGGTGTGGACCCCATCGGCAAGTTCGCTGAACTTGCCGGTCTTTTCCAGATGGGTGAGACCCACCAGCAGTTCCAGCCGGGGGCGCTGATGGGGTTGCTGTCGCCACAGGTCCTGCAACGTCTTTCGAGCATGCTGACGCATGACTCGGCACAACTGCCGGGTGTTCCAGCCCGCATGGTTGAGAAAGCAGCTGAGGGCCGAGGGGATTTAACCGTAGCGCGTTCTGGCAGAGATCTGCCGGAACCATCCAGCAGCAGGTCGAGAAAGACCTCGAAGGATTCCCGGTGCTGCTTGCGGAAAAAGCAGGGCAGGATGTCAGAATAAAGTCGTCTGGAACGCTGTCCTTTTGGATTCACACCCCTCTATGGGGCCAAAAGCGCGTTCCAGACGACCTTTTCTAAAACTGCAAGATGTCAGTTGAGCCACGCGCGTGTTTCCTTGACCATCCATCTGCGAGCGGACGGTCTGGTTGAGGCAGCCCCTGTCTGGGTGCAACTGTGAAACCCAGGCTTGGCGAGGTCCAAGGCGGGTACAAATTCAGCCATCTCTATGGGATTACGCTGCGCGCCTTTGTGTGCAAGAACCTTTACGGTCAGATCTGTTCATGGCCAGGGTCACGTAGGACCAGCCCTGAAACGCCATGTCATGCGGTGGGTGCTTATGCCCTGTCGGTCAACACACCCGTTAGAAGGGCGACTCCTTAGAGTCAAAATTTTCGTCAGAGACAGTC
This sequence comes from Deinococcus hopiensis KR-140, assembly GCF_900176165.1. Taxonomy (NCBI): domain Bacteria; kingdom Thermotogati; phylum Deinococcota; class Deinococci; order Deinococcales; family Deinococcaceae; genus Deinococcus; species Deinococcus hopiensis. Next base: position 79,038 of record NZ_FWWU01000007.1, on the reverse strand, counting down.
TTTTTGAGCAATGACGGGTCCGTGACGCTCTCCTTACTACGCTTCTCTCCGTGGCTGAAGGTTACCGGAAGCACACTTGCACAAATCCGTTTCTAAGGAGATCTGACATGTTGAAACTCAAGTCGTTCACTGTATTGACCTGCGCCATGCTCCTCTTTACAGCCTGTAGCGGTCCTACCGTCCCGCCCCCCAACTCGCCTACCACCCCGACAACGCCTACACCTCCCAGTACCTCAGACGTGATCGTTAAGCCGGAAGCCCGCGTGATGGACGCTGGCACACGGGCAGCCCTCACCCAGTTCAAGCCGGTAGGCACGGGACCTGTGAAGATGTATGAGTTGCGTTACCAGGCCACCCCCCAGACTTCTGCCCTGGGCGTAGGAAATGTACTCGTCAGCGAACCTGGACCTAACGCGCCTTATGGTTATCTGGTCAAAGTACGTGCAGTTCGTAAAGAAGTTGGCCAGATCGTTGTAGATGCCGAGCAGGCAAAGCTCGAAGATGCCATTGAGAAGGGCCAGGTTGAGATGAAAATCGAGCTCAAGCCTGAAGATTTGGAATCTTCTAAGCCGTTGTCGGACGGCGTTTCCATGGTAACTACTTCGAGCGGAATCTCGGCTGAATCTCTTATTGATTCAAATACGGTGTTGCCTTGGGCAATTTCGCTGGACAAGGTGTTATATGATGGTGACGAAAAACCTGAAACTACCAATGACCAGGTGGGTACAAAAGGCAAGGTCAAATTCGCCCTAGGACTCGATCTCCACTTAAATATTGGGGGAGAAGAGGGAAACGCAGTGCGGGCCAAGGTGAGTCTTGACCAAAGCATGGACCTCAAGTTATTCGCTCACGGGAACTACAAATTCAAGGAAAGCAAGCCTCTCTATCAGTACTTCTTCACGCCAATCTCATTTCCTATTGGTTTTGTACCTGTAGTGATAGTACCAAAACTGATTATCTCACTCGATAGCAGTGGGCAGATTAAAGGTGACATGACTTTTGATGTTGCGCAGACGTTTAACACGGCGGCCGGTACCGAGTACAAGAAAGGCGCGTGGCACGATCTTTCGAGTGGGCCGGACTTTAAGCTCGTTCCCGGAGCGTTTGAAGGGCAAATGAATGCCAACCTGCAGGTAGGACCAACGGTGCGTGGCGAGTTCCTGCTATACGGTCTGGCAGGCGCATACGCTGATATAGGGGCATATGCGGATCTAAAGTTCCAGTATCCCAGTGTCCCCCTCTGGAAAGCAGACTTGTGCGCTGCAGCCAACGCCGGCGTTTCCATTGACCTTATTTTCACTGCCTTCCAGTATGGTGGCAACATCTTTACAAAGTGTGCCAACCTGGCAATGGCGCAAAACAATCCTCCTGTGGTGACGAAAATTACTGCTGAGCGGGAACCTGTATTTGGTGAGGGGACACCTACGGGCCCACTGAATACAAATGACATCGTCGATTTGTGTGTATTCGCGACGGATCCCGACGAAGCTGACAAGAAGCTCAAGTTCTTTTTCACCTCGGACAGGGATGTCCTGGGCGAAACCGTCTCACCTGAAGGCTGCATCTCCCACCGTTTTCAGCAGGAAGGATTGAGGAATATCACTGTCACGGCTGTTGACCACGAGGGACTGAAGGCAACAAAATCTTTGCCGCTCACTATTGTCAAGTTCGAGGCACCAGCTCCGACCGTCAGCATCCAGTCGCCTACCGGCAACCAAACGTTTTCTTTGCAGGGCAGTTCCGTGGCTGCGCCGCTGGTGGGACTATCGAGTCTCAACGACTGTACCCGGGAAAAATGGACCAGTTCGGAACCCAAGGACATCATTTCCTCTGTCAACAATTGCGGTGCTCCTTTCATTACTTTTAAAACACCTGGTCCCCGTACCATCACGTTGACTGCCGTTAATGCCAGCAATAAGGTGGGCAGTGCACAAACAACTGTGAATGTGGTCGAAAAGACGAATACCAATGCGCCAGCACAGGCGCTTCTGGCCATCAAGAATCATCCGGAGCGTCCCGCGAACATCAAGTTCGGAGAATCCATCACTGCACAGCTGGTCTTGAGCGATGCAGATGCAGACAAAGTCAGCTACGTTTTGAAATTAAGCCGTAAGGGTGAACCTGGGACGGCTGTGGTCGTGGCCCAGGGCAGTTCTCTACCCAAAGTTGTGGAGCACACGTTCGTTCCTAGCGCTGCTCTGCCCGGAGGCAGCGGAGCCACCGACTATATCGTTCAGTTGGAGGCCACAGACAATAATCACTCCGATAAGGCAATCAGCCTGATCGAAGTCCACATGGACGCCATCCCGAAGTGAGAAGGGAGTACTGAAGCATTGCCACACTCCCCCAGTGGCTAGAGCCAAACGCTACTGCCCCATTACGCCTGGAGCATTTTTCAAAGAGGACTTCTTTTTAACCCAGCAGAGCGAGCGAATCTGAATGAGCATTGGGGAGAATGGAGCCGTGAGGGGTACCCCTCACGGCTCCATTCTCCCCAATGCTCTAGTAGAGGTAAGAGTTCATAATTGAGGCGCTCAGGAAAAAGATAGGCACTGCGCTGCAGCTCTGCTTCCCCAGGTCCTCCACCGTAAGATCAGCTCACCGCATCCAGGAAGAAGCTTTAGTACTACAGTTGCAGTTGGCGATTCCGTCTCTCAAACACGGGAATTCTCGGGAGGTGACTGGTGACAGAAAGCCCTTGAACAACAGGTTCCTGGAGCAACTGCAACTGTAGTATTAGAGCCTATCCGGAAGATATTGGTCTACTGAGAGGCAGTGACGACGCAACCGCACCAAGATCAGATCAATGACCAGAACACGCTCTGGGAGGTATCGGACGAGCTTTGGGTCCGTCTGGGCCCAGTGCTGGTGATCAACACACCCAGGAAAAAGAGCGGGCGTCCCTCAAGGGACGCCCGCTCAATCTTCAACGGGCTGATTTGGTTGGCCCGAACCGGCAGTCAGTGGAGCGAGTTGCCCCGCCGGTACGGTCCGAAATCGACTGTCCACGAGCGGTTCTGTGCCTGGGTGGAACACGAATGCCTCCGTGCGGCATGGGCCCTCGTGCTCGAAGAGTACGACCAGGAACTGGGCATGGATTGGGAATGGCAAGCCGCCGACGGGAGCATGGTCAAGGCCAGGGTGGGAAAAAGGGGGCCGCTGGTGCCCCGGAAGCGACGGGCAGCAACCCCACCGATCGGGGCAAGGCCGGGTGTAAACGTACCCTCCTCAGCGACGCGAAAGGCATTCCACTCTCCGTCGTGCTCTGTGGTGCCAAGCGTCATGACAGCAAGATGCTGAGTGAGGCCCTCGATGCTGTCGTCGTTGCTGTTCCTGCTCCAGGAGAGCAGGAACAGCGCCATCTCCTCCTGGACCGTGGGTACGACACGCAGGCGTGTCGTCAACTGGCTCTGGATGAAGGTCTGCTCGCGCATATCCCCAAGAAATCGACGGCCGCTCCGCCCATTCCTGCTCCTGGTGATCCACAACGACACCCACCCCGGCGGTGGGTGGTCGAGGTGGGCCACAGTTGGTTCAACCGTTTCCGTCGCATCCAGACGCGCTGGGAGAAGCGGCAAGACCTCTATCTGGGCTTTGTCGAATTGACCGCTTGCCTCATCATCTGGCGCAAACTCGCCCCCATTGCTCCTCTCAAAAAATCTTCCGGATAGGGTCTTATTGTGGCTGACCAGGAGAACGCGTTATCCGTTGGACATAGAAAAGGTCCTGCATGGCTTTGGCCGAGCCATCTACAGAACGGCAGAAATACAGCGCATGCTACTCCAATAGCTGTATGGCTATTTTGAGATGCCTTCCTCCTGCACGGTCGGCTATCCATCAGGTACCCAGGGGCGCCTACTTCTCAGGCTGCTCTCAGGTGGCGGGTTTCTGGGACTTGCTCATTGCGCGGCTAGGCTCTGCGGTTAGTATGAGGTTGGCGTGTACGTACAACTTCTGGGAGTGCCGAAAATCATGTTGGAGGGTCAGGAGGTACGGTGGCCTTCGCGTAAATCGCTGGGCCTTCTGGCCTACCTGGCGTTGGAGGGGGCGACGCTTCGGGACCGGTTGGCAGAGCTGTTGTGGTCTGCATTGGAGACCAAACGTGCTCGGCACAGCCTGCGCCAGGAACTTTACCTGATCAGCCGCACAGCGCTCGGCCAGATCCTTGAGGTTGGACAAGAGCGCGTGGCCCTGCGCGTTGGAGTGGAGGTGGACGTCCTTACATTTAAGGGGCTCGCAGAGACTGGAAACATCTCCGAAGCGCTCGCACTTCCTCAGGGGGCGTTGCTGGATGGGTATCACCTGGACGATGCTGAAACATTCAATGAATGGCTTTCATTCAAGCGGGAGAGCCTGAACGCGCTGCGCCGTGAGCTCTTGGGCCGTCAAGCGGAAATACTTGAAAATCGCAGTGACCTGCGCGGCGCCCTGCGCCTCTACTTGGATCTCCTGCAGGAGGATCCCTTACAAGAAGCGCATGAGCGGGCAGCTATTCGGCTGCATATCACGCTGGGGGAGCGTGAACGGGGATTGCAACGGTTTGAGACTTTCCGGGCGTTGCTGATGCGGGAATTGGGATTGGAACCCCTGCCAGAAACAGTACGAGAAGCAGAACGTGCTGGAACGGAATCACCTCGACCTTCTGCGCTGCCGGCATTGCCTGAGGGTCCTCCTCTGTCTCCACCCTTAATTGGACGTGACGATGCCTGGCGGTCTCTGGAACAGGGGCAGTCAACGCTTACGTTGCTGCTTGGTGAGCCTGGCGTGGGTAAGACCCGCTTGGCCTTGGCGTTCGCCACCACCTTTGGTCCACCCGCCGTGTTACGTGGGCATGAGGTCTCCCGGGCAACGCCGCTCTACCCGGTCGCGGAAGCGATTCGCGCTGCATTACACGAACCTTCGCGCCGAGCGAGGCTGGACGAGCTTCCCCCAGTGCTGCAGGCAGAAATTTCTCGTTTGGTACCTGACTTCCCTACACCACTTCCGCACGCTCCGGAAGGACGAGCGCGGTTTATTGAGGCCTTGGGACAAGCCCTGATGGCCATCGCTGGACCTGATGGCGCGCTGGTGTGGGACGACTTGCAATGGATAGACCAATCGTCCTTGGAGGTCCTCTCCCACCTCGTTCGCCGGGCCGCTCAAGCGCACAAACCTCCCCGCCTGCTGGCCACCGCACGCAGAGATGAAGCGTTGCTGCGTGACGATCTGCAATCGATGCTTCTTGATCTCCAGCGCGACAAGCTGGTGGCCCGGATTGCACTTCAAGGACTGAACTCAGACGAAGTGCACCGACTGGTACAGGCCCTCTCGGGTTCACACGCTGCTCCCCTGTTTTCCCAGCGGCTGTATGCCGCGACGGGCGGCAACCCCTTGTTCGTCCTGGAAACCCTGCGTTACCTGTTTGAAACCAGGCATCTTCGTGAGGAGGAGGGCATTTGGACGTCGCCCTTCGACGAGGTCACCTCGGATTACGCTGAATTACCAATTCCACCTGAGGTCCGGGACGTGGTCCTCGGACGGGTGAAGCGCCTAAATGCAGCGGCGCGGCGCCTGCTGGAAGCTGCGAGCGTCTGCGGCGACGTGTTTCACCTGCGCGAACTGTCGGCAAGCGTTGCGCTCTCGGAGTGGGATGCATTGGAGCCCCTTGAAAGCCTTCTGGCCGCACAGATATGGATGGAGCACGGTGATGGATACCGTTTTTCACATGACCTGATCAGGCGCGCTGTACATGCAGAGCTCAGCGGACAGCGTCGCCGCCTGCTGCACGGCCGCCTGGCACACGTGTTGCAAGAACGCGAGGCTGAGCCGGCACGCATCGCAGACCACTTTGAAAGTGCTGGAGAACACCTGACCGCCAGAATATGGCGCATTCGGGCGGCGCAGGAAGCCACCCGCATCTATGCCTACCGTGAGGCGCTTCGTCAGTATGAGCGAGCGCTGGAAACGAATCCCGAACCGGAACAGGCCTATGTGTGGTCTCTGGCACGCGTAGACCTGATGCGCATCCTGGATGACCGTGAAGCATGTGAAGTTGAACTTGGCCACCTTGACCTGCTCGCCTCACAAATCGGGGAACCAGCGAAACGTGCTGAGGTTTCGGTCCGTTGGTCACTTCTGCATGATCAGGCGGGACGGTACGATCTGGCCATGAGGAGCGCTTCGCAGGCTGCATCTGAGCCAGGGCTGGTTCCAGAACTTCGTGCGCAAGCGCTGCACTGCTTGGGAACAGCGTGGGTTCGGCAACTTGATTTCGCTGCAGCCGAACCGCTTTTTCTGGAAGGTTTGGCGCACGAAAACCTCTCCTATGGGGTTCGCGCACGGCTGCTTGATTCCCTCGCCCACTGCGCGCTTCAGCGCAATGATCACCGGCAGGCAGCCGAGTACAATAAGGAAGCGCAGGCGAATTGGCAGGATGCCAGAGACAGGAGAGGACTGGCGGTGTCGCATAACACTGCCGCTCGTCTGGCCATGCTCAGCGGTAACCAGAAGAGCGCCATTGACCACATGCGTGAGGCGATGCAGCAAGCGCGGGCGGTGGGGGATCTTAACCTGACTAAGTCGTTCATCGCGAACCTGGTGCAGGTATTGCGCGATGACGGGCAACTTGACGCCGCTGTGGAAGCGGTATCCGAGGGCCTGGACCTCGTGCACGAAGCTCGGGACCGGTCTGGTGAAGGGCGGCTTCAAAACCGCCTGGGGGATGTTCAACTCCTCCGTGGACGGCTGGGAGCAGCATTGGCAGCGTACCAGCAGGCCTACACCATTGCCACAGAGTTGGGGCAAAGCAGCAATAGGGTGCATGCCTTATTCGATCAGGTAAGAACCCTGTTGCTCATCGGCCATACCAGAACCGTTCCGGCACTTTTGAACGAACTTGAGCACCTCGTCGCTTCGACAAGCGCGAGTCTCAGTAGATCTCAGATGGAACTTGAACTCGCTCGGTATGAGTGGCTGACGGGACATAGCGCTGAGGCTGAACAGCGGCTGAACGTCTTGTGGGACTCGCGGGATTCGCTCAATCCACGCATCCGTGAGGGATTGGCGGCGCTGCTCGCGCGAGTGCGGTTCTCGCGGGGGGACCGTACCAGTCCGCCCACACTCACCGCTGGGCTTGTCTCAACGCCGACGCTCAGGGCCACAGCGCTAATGCTGGCCTTGCGGTGTGAACAAGGTCTATCCGCCATAGACGAAGCGGAACTGCTGCTTGGATCTGGCCGCATTGATCCCATTATTGCCCTTGAATTGCAGCAGAGCCTGGCTGTTCAGTTGGCCTCTGCCGATTCCGAACGCGCAAAGCGGCACATCGAAGAAGCGCGGGCTTTGCTTGTCCGCCTGTATGGAACGCTACCAGCAGAATTGAAGGAAGATTTCCTCAGGTGGTACACCGTCCCTCAGACCTAAGCCAACAGGAGGGAGGCGCTGCGGGCACCAGGGTAAGGTGAAGCGTTCATTGGATGGGCCGTTCAGAAGAGGGCCTTGCTCCTCGGAGGCCACAGGAGGGTGGTGGCCTGGCGATGGGTGCCACTTTTGTCGGACGTAGAACACCCCAACGTACTCAGACACGTTACTTCTATGCGTGTGCGCACGCAGTCCGCGCGCCGGGCTATCCCTACTCTTGAACGGTGAGGTCAGCGAAAAATTGGCGTACATCCTGAGCAACAGGGTCCGGCACCTCCCACTTCGCAGGTCAACCCGCCGTACCGCCTGCGCAAGATCCAAGAAGGGGGAAGCCTGCTCAACGACGCCTCCGCCCTGCTGCTCTATATCCTGGCGATCGGCGTGGTCGCCACCGGAACGTTGAGTGCGGCTGGGGTCCTGCCCGCCGTTCTCCTGGGTGTCGGACGGGGTGGGGCAAGATGTGGAGCAAATCGGGGAGGTCAAAGGGAACGCCAGAGGTGGTGTTCGGTGGCCGTCCATGGCGCTGGTCAGGCCCATTCGCCCTGCTGTCCCCTGAGCGTGAGTTCAAATTCACGGCGAGGATAACTCAGAGGCAGTAAAAAACGAAGGAACAAACTCATTGCGTCGAAGACGACCGAACCCCACCCGCCAGCGCTACTTCAGTTCGTCCAGCTTCTGACTTCTCGGAGGGTATTGAGGAGTCACGATTCTGGACTTCCCAAGCCCTGATCTTAATAAGAGCGAGGTTTCGCAGCTGGAGGCCCCGAAATTGTGCCGTTATCAATTAGGTAAGTAGGTTGTATTGAGATTGTAGAGTTAGGTATGGCAGGACCTGCTCGACGTATCGAAATCTGAGACGAGGATGACGTGGTGCTGCGTGAGTTGGAGACCAGTCGGCACACGCACCCTAAAACCCGCCTACGGGCAAGTCCCTATGCGACTTCACCGACAGGGCTGGAGCGTTCCCCAACTCGCCAAACACTTTGATCGTAATCATCAAGCGATCCACAATGATCTGACACGCTTCATCGAGCGTGGCGTACCAGGTCGAGCCGATGATCCCCCACCCGGCCCACCCTCACGGATCACGGGACAAGCCGAGCAGTTTCTCCACGAGAAACTGCGAGAAGAGCGCTTCTGGAACGCGACCATGTTGTGCGCGGAGCTCAGCAAACAGTGCGGTGTGGTGATCGGACCAGGGCACTGCCCAATCATCTGAAGCGCATGGGATACAGCTGGAAACGCGCGAGGTACGCCCCCGCCAAGACCCTTGACCCGGAGGTTGTACACGGGCATCAGGCCTCTTTGGAGACCTTAAAAAGGGGGCGTTGGACGGCGAACTCACGCTGAAGTACCTCGGACGGGGTTGTCCCTGATGTTGTCTGTGGGTGCCACCTGGTCCAGGCGGGGATCTGGCCAGCCGTTCAAGGTCCCCACACGGTGGGGATCCGCTGGACGGCTCAACCTCATGGGTTCGTACAGCCTGCACGGAAATCAACAGGACCTGGAAGTCCGAGAACGGCAAGGCACCTGTACTGGTGAACAGGTCATGGCGTACCTCGGTACCCTGGCCGCCCAGTGCACCCCGGATCCGATCACGGTCGTCGTGCTGGACAACGCGCCCTTTCACAAGGGCGCGAAGCTCAGGGAAAAGATCGCACGCTGGGAAGAGCAGGGGCTGTACCTGCGGTACCTCCCGCCCTATGCCCCGTTTCTCAACCTCATTGAGGGCGTGTGGCGTCAACTCAAGGGAATTTTGATGCCACGCCGCTGCTCTGACTCGGTCGGTGAACTTCGAGCAGCCCTTGTCACTGGACTCAAGGTTCTCGGAGCAAAATTTATCTGAATTCTAAATGCGACGTACTTAACACGCCCAATGTCTGATCCCGTCCTGATTCCTCCTCAATATGTTCTCACGAGTCCTTCAGGGAGCGTCACGGGCAGGCGGCTAGGCTGCGAGCATGATGAAGACCAGAGCAATGCTGCTGCTCGGGGCGGCGCTGACGCTGGCCAGCGCCAGCCAGGGGAGTGCGGGAACGGTGTCGCCGACACTGCTCGAGCGGGCCAAGCGCAACGACCAGAGCGCCGTTGGGGTGATTGTGCGCTTCAAGTTTGCCAACGACGCGCGTGGACGGGGCCTGTTCAAGTCCGCCCGCGCCCAGCTGCAGTCGCGTATTCAGCAGCTCGGCCCTGCCGCGGGGTTTATCAACCAGGCGGTGAACTCGGGCAAGGTGACGCAACTGTGGCTCGACCAGAGCATCTTTTTGCCCATGACGCCGGTGCAGGCGCGCGCGCTCGCCACGCTGCCCTTCGTGGACGCGGTGTTCGAGAACTTCCGGGTGCAGGTGCCCCGGGCGGTGGCCCTGAGTGCGGCTTCCGCGCCCGCCGGCACGCCCTGGCACCTGCAGAAAGTCGGCGCGCCCCAGGCCTGGGCAGCCGGATTCAAGGGACAGAACGTGCGCATCGGTCACCTCGACACCGGCATTGACCCCAACCACCCGGAACTCGCGGGCAAGCTCGCGGCCTTTGCCGAGTTCAACGCGGACGGCGACCGGGTGCAGAGCCAGCCGCACGACACCGTGCAGCACGGCACCCACACGGCGGGCCTGCTTGTGGGCGACAAGGTGGGCGTGGCCCCGCAGGCCAAGCTGATCAGCGCCCTGGTGCTGCCCAACAACGAGGGCACCTTCGCGCAGGTGATCGCGGGGATGCAGTACGTGCTGGACCCCGACAACAACGCTGACACCGACGACGGCGCGGACGTGGTGAACATGAGCCTGGGGATTGCGGGCACCTACGACGAATTCATCGTGCCGGTGCAGAACATGCTCAAGGCGGGCGTGGTGCCTGTGTTCGCGATTGGCAACTTTGGCCCAGGCCCGTCGACGACGGGCAGTCCCGGCAACCTGCCCGACGCGATCGGAGTCGGCGCGGTGGACCAGAACGGCCAGGTGGCGCCGTTCTCCAGCCGTGGCCCCGTGGCCTGGCAGGGCAAGATCAACGGCGTGTTTGTGAAGCCGGACATTGCCGCGCCGGGCGTGGAGATCACGAGTACCTTCCCCAACGGCGGCTACGGAGCGCTGAGCGGCAGCTCGCAGGCCAGTCCCATCGCGGCGGGCGCGGTGGCCCTGCTGCTCTCGGCCAAGCCGGGCACGGGCGTAGACGCGATCAAAAACGCGCTTTTTAGCAGCGCGAGCAATGCGGGCAGCAAGAACAACAACGTCGGTTACGGCCTGATCAGCGTGCCGGGTGCCCTGGGCAAGCTGGGCGTCAATGTCGGCGGCGCGCAGCCTGCTCCGCAGCCCCAACCCGCTCCACAGCCCCAACCCGCTCCACAGCCCCAACCCGCTCCGCAACCCCAACCTCAGCCAGCCCAGCCCACAGGTCCCGCCGGATACACCCTGTGCGCGGTAGAAGGCGGTACCTGCACCAACGTCGCCAACAAGGATATGGCCTTTGGCACGGCTGGAAAGTACGTCTTCGGCAAGAACGATGCTTCCCCGAATGTGGCTTGCACCGTTAAGGAATGGGGAAACAACGACCCAAGCCCCAACGTCCGCAAGGGTTGCTTCGTCAAGAACAGCGGTGGAACACCTACACCGGCGCCACAGCCACAGCCTGCTCCAACCCAACCCACGGGTCCCGCCGGGTACACCCTGTGCGCATTAGAAGGCGGTACCTGCGCCAACGTTGCCAATAAGGCCGTTGCGTTTGGTACTGCCGGAAGGTACGTGTTTGGGACCAACGATGCGTCCCCCAGCTTCAGTTGCACCGTGCAGGAATGGGGAGGCAACAATCCAGCCCCCAACCAACTCAAGGGCTGCTTCGTCAAGAACTGAAGTAATCCGTAGCGTCAAGTTGGGTCCGGGTAGGTCAGGTGGAGTTGCAGCGCTATTTCACGCCTTGCGTGCAAGTACTGCGGGTAGGGCCGGATGTGAGTAAGCGCATCTCCGAACGCGCAGCCCGTGCCGATGTCCACGGTGTTGTGCATCCAGCGCACCCGGTACACCGGCGTGTGACGGTACACAACCAGCACCGCCCCCATACGCCGCAGCCCAGTTCCAGCGGACCGGGTGCCTGAAGCGGTACTGGCAGGTGTGCCGTCAACAACATTGATGCCTGTCATCAGGCGTGCATTTAGAGCGTTTGTCAAAAAGAGGACTTCTTCTTGACCGAGCGGCGTGAGCGAGCTTGAAGGAGGATACAGGAGAAAGGAGCCGTCAGGGAAGGGGCACCCCTCACAGCGTAATTCGGACAAATGCTCTAGTGGTACTCCGTTGACTGGCGGGAACCTGATGGATGGCGCCCGTGTTTCTGGGGTCAGCGCGGTACGGAAAGCGAGGGAATCCACTGTGTGCTTCGCCAGCACTTTCAGACCCAACGGACGACCAATAGACCCCTATACGGTTTCCGGATCATCCGTTGTATCCCTCCCGTTTCATTTGAGTGATTCCACACCTATTCGTCACCGTTTTTCCTGCTCGCTCGGCTCGGGTTGGCCTGTTTTTTCATTACGGGTGAACCGAAATCCTTATGAGCACCCACTGAGCAGCGCGATCGCTTTGGCGATTGGCATGGTGATCCACTGAGACGCTTATCCACGACGGTTAGGAAACCTCCGCACGCTCCTGGACCATGAGCATCGAGATGGGTACACCTGGCCGCCAGCTCACTGACGTGCACTTCGGCAGAAGGACGGAAGAAAGGAGTGGCACAATGCCTCCCTACCTGAGACCGCCTCTTTCGTCTCACCTAGACCCCACTTCAAGCTAAGGCATGTCCCATACCTTCACCACACCTGGCGACCTCGCGCGCCACCTCGACCAACTCCGCCAAGACCACGCTCTCCCAGGTCTCGTCTGGGCGGCTGCCCCCCTCGACGGTCCCCTCAGCGCTGGAGCCAGTGGAGTCCGCCGCTTGGACCGTCCTGAGGCCATGACGGTCCGTGACCGCGTTCATATCGGTTCCTGCACCAAACCGATGGTCGCCACCATGCTGGCTTCCTTGATTCCCGAGGTGTTGGACTGGCGCACAAAGCTTACCCAGCTCTTCCCCACTCACGGGGTTCATCCGGCCTACCACGACGTCACCCTGGCCCATCTCCTTTCGCACTGCGCTGGCCTCCCGGCCTTTGGTGAAGAGGAAGAATTCAAGCCGGCGCCCGCTCGGCGTGGCTCCCCCGCTCGGCAACGCAACGCTTTTGCCCAGTGGGTACTTCAGCAGCCTCCGGTGCGGCCCGTAGGCGAGTACGGCTACTCCAATGCTGGATATGGCCTCGCGGCGGTCTTGGCTGAACAGCTTACGGGCAAGCGTTGGGAAGACCTGATGCGGGCGCAGGTGTTTGAACCGCTCGGTTTAACCAGTGCAGGATTCGGGTGGCCTGGCCGTAGGCACGATCAGGAGCCATGGGGGCACGTCTGGCGACGTCGCCACGTGCCGCACAACCCCCATGGACGCTATCAACTGCACCAGGCCATCGGCCCTGCGGGGGACATCCACATGAACATCCTCGACTTCGCGACCTTCGCCCGCGCCCACTTACGGGGCCTACGTGGTCAAAGCGACTTCCTACCGTCAGAAACCTTCACGACCATGCACACGCCCTTCCGGCCAGAGATCAAGGCGGGCCTCGGTTGGGGCGTGACAATGTACCGCGGAATGCAGGCCAGTACGCACAGCGGCAGCGCCGACACCTTCCTGGCCTTTGTGGTGGTGCTCCCTGACGAAGGCCACGCTTTCGCCGTGACGACGAACGCAGCAGGGGGCCAGGCTGAAGAAGGCTTATCGGGCGTCCTGCGGCATCTGGTCAGCGCGTTCACCTCTGCCCATGTCGCCTGACAGGACGTTCACCGTTGAGAGCGTCCGCGCCGCCACCTTTTTGGCCGATCCGGAGCAACGGCGCTTCATAGAGCCCTTTCTCGGGCGGGAATGTACGGTGCAACGCGCCGCAGTGGAACTGCGCGTGACGCCAAACAGTGTGCTGTACCGGGTGCGCCGCATGGTATCGCTGGGGCTGGTGGAGGTGGTGCGGGAGGAAGCACGTGCGGGACGAGCTGTCCGGATTTACCGCTCGGTGGCAGACCGCTTCTTCGTGCCCTACCGCTGCACAGCCGCAACCGACCTGCTGGAAATCCTGTTGAGCGAACGCTTGGCCTTTGAGGAGGTGTTACAGCGGGCAATGCTGCGGGTGATGCGGGAGATGCAGGGGGAGCACAACTGGGGGATGCTCCTGTACCGGAAAGAGAACGGCGTCCACGCCTATGACGCCATACAACCGGAGGAGCCGTGGAGTGCGCGAAGCGCGGAAGAACCTGCGGTCCTGGACCACGCATTGACCGTTGGTCCCCTCACGCGCTGCCGAGCCAAAGCTTTACAACTCGACTTGCTGAACGTGTTGGCACGTCACACCAGGGAAGCGGGCGAGGACGTCGAAACGAAAGAAACCGCCCGGTATCTGGTTCGGCTGGCCCTCGCCCCATTGCCCTCTCTGGAAGAGAGGTGAAGCGAGAGCGCTATCTCTTGCCGACGCCTGAGCAACCGCTTTAGAGGAGGTGCAGAACGGATGGGAGGCGGTCTAAGGCAGCTGCTCCCAAGTGTATACAGCCATAACCCGCTTGAGGTCGCCAGCCCCCAGTTTTCCTGGGGCTATCCCTAAACGCTTGAAGCGGCTCAGTCGGACTGGCTTCGAGTAACGCTTGCTCAACATCTTGCGCCGTGCCGTACCGTGGTCAAAGTTGCACACGCACTCTCGGCCCACACCAGGGTGGGTTGTTGGTCCACAAGCAGTAAAGGACCAATGCGGATTGGCACACGTCCACGTATCCCCCTATGCTGCCCCTCATGGCCCTTTCCCTCCAGGAAGCTGCCCCAGGGCGCTGGTCCGCACTCGCTGGGCTGGCATTCGCCGTTGTCCTGGCGATGGCGCCGTGGTTCTCCGCAGTGGCGGTGCTGCCGCAACTGCGCGTGGTGTGGAGGCTGACGGACGCCGCAGCTTCTGGACTCACCCTGGCCGTGCAACTGGGGTTCGTGTTGGGAGCCGTGCTCAGCGCGGCGCTCAATCTGGCGGACCGGGTTTCACCCCAGCGGCTGATCCTGACTGGGGCGCTGATCGCCGCTGGAGCGAACCTGGGGCTGTTGTGGGCGGGAGGCCCGACCCTGGCAGCGGGCCTGCGGGCGCTGACCGGGGCGGCGCTCGCCCTGGTGTACCCTCCGGCCCTCAAAGCGATGTCGGCGTGGTTCCGCACTGGGCGTGGGACAGCGCTGGGCGTCATGGTGGGGGCACTTACGCTGGGATCGGCGCTGCCGCACCTTGTCAACGGGCTGGGGGGCGCCAACTGGCGGAGCGTGATCTTCATTACCAGCGCCCTTGCTGCGCTTGGTGGGCTGATTGCCTCGCGGGTGGGGGACGGGCCCTACCGCTTCCCAACCGCCCCTTTTCAGCCCAGCCAGGCGTGGCGGGCGCTCACCAGCCGCGGAGTGGGCCTCGCTACCCTGGGCTACCTGGGGCACATGTGGGAGTTGTACGCGATGTGGGCGTGGTTCTCGGCCTTTTTCACTGGAGTGCTGGTCAATGCCGGGGTGGCGGACCCGGGGCGGGGCCCAGCCCTCGCCACCTTCGCGGTCGTGGGTGTGGGTGCACTGGGCTGCGGGTTGGGCGGGCTGCTGGGAGACCGCTGGGGCCGCACCCGGCTCACCACTCTTGCCATGGGCCTCTCTGGAGCCTGCGCACTCGCACTTGCAGGGCTGGCCGGCGCCGCACCGGGGGTCGTGCTGGCCCTCAGCCTAATGTGGGGCTTTTGGATCATCGCGGACTCTGCACAGTTCTCCACCATCGTGAGTGAGATCGCCGACCCGGCGTACGTCGGCACGGCGCTTACGGCGCAACTCGCCCTGGGCTTCACCCTGACTGCAGGCAGTATCGCCCTCGTTCCCGCGCTCGTGCGCGCGGGGGGCTGGCCGCTGGCCTTCGTGGTCCTCGCTGTGGGCCCGTTGTTGGGTACCGTTGCCATGCGCCGTCTCGCCCGTACGCCCGACGCCGCCCGCATCGCTGGGGGACGCGGTTGAGGCGCATGGCGATGTGCCATTCACCCCGGATGGAGCTGCCCTACGGGTTTTTCCATGCAGGTGGGGATGTTTTCGAGAAGGGGAGTCGGAATTCCCCGCTGGATCACTCCAGGCAACCTGAGTGCGACTGGCAAGCACACCACCACGGTGGCGTTGACCGGGCTGGGGGTTGTCCAACAGCTGCGAGAACCTCCAGCCTGATTCCGCGTGCCGTCTAGGCCGGACAACAGGTGGTGCAGGCCGCACACCGAGCACCGTGAGGACACCACCCCCACTAAAATGAGTTGCATGACGGCGTTTGGCCGCACGCCAAAGTCCCCCTCTCCACCCTTGAAGCTCAGGCGGTTGGAACGCGCAGCGGTGGCCGTATGCCTTCCCTCCCATCCCTGGATCCCCAGAGTCTCTGAAACCCCTGTTGCTCAACAAACGCACAGGTAAAAACGCCGGGAACACGTGCTCCCCCTCCCACCCCCTGAACACAACGGTGCCTTATGGACGGCTGTTTATGCTGGAGCGCTCTTCTACCGTCTCGATCCGAAACGCCAACCGACTGCGGAGGACGCAGACCGATGGTTTGCACTCATAGGTCGAGAACCGTACTGGCCCTATCTGAAAGGATAGGACGAGCGTCGGCGGACCGCCTCTTTTGCCGGGGGAGCTGACTCCACGGACTGCTGGTTCGGGCCAGCCAAATGAGGCCGTTGAAGATCGAACGGGGATCCTGCGTGGGACGCCCGCTCTTTTTCCTCGGTATGCTGATTACCAGCACAGGGGGCCAGACGCAGCCAGCGCTTGTCCGGTACCGCCCATACGGTTTCCGGACAATCCGCTTTATCCCCTTCGCTCCGGCGATTCCACGCTTCTGTGTCGCCGTTTTTCCTGCTGCTCTGCGGCCCAGCGTTGCACGTCCACTCGGGTTGGCCCACTATCTCATCACGGATGAACCGCAATCCTTATCCAGCGTGTCCTGGCCATGGACCTGATCTTGATGTCCTTGCGCCGTCATCACTGGCCTTCCAGGGGAACAGCTTCTTCCGAAGAGGCGCTAACACGAGTGGAGGATGAACATCTGCAAGAATGGCGTGCGCATGCCCCTCAGCACCGAAGCGAAAATGCAGGACTGGCTCGATTTCGTCCAACTGCTTGGCCAGACAGACCAGCCGCAGCACGTCGCTCACGCCGTCATTGATGAAGGCATCAAAGCCATGGGTGCCGACGGTGGCTTCATGTCCCTCCTCAACCCTGCGGGCACAGAGCTGGCCTTCATCGGTTCATACGCCTATGCGCCGCACGCCGTCGCCTTTCTGAAAGCCGTTCCCCTCAGTGCCCAGTTGCCTTTTGTACTGGCTTACAACCGCCGGGAAGCCTTCTTCCTCGAATCCATCGAGCAGGTGCGCCACGAGTATCCTGAAGTGGCGCCTCACATCCGCGATTTTCACGGTAGTATCGTCGATCTTCCCTTACTTGTGGATCGCTCCGCACTCGGGGTTCTGGTCCTCTCCTTCCGCGAACCACGGACGTTCACCGCTTACGAACGCACCTTTCTGCAGGTCCTCGCCGCCCAGTGCGCTCAGACCATTCAACGCAGCCGCGCCCTTGATCAGGAACGTCAAGCCCGGCAGCAGGCCGAAGAGGTGCAGGAACGCTTTGCCTTTCTCGCTGCCGCCACGCAGACCCTCAACATGTCCCTTGACGTCGGCGACACCCTGCAGGCCCTCACCCGCTTGGCCGTGCCCCGCTTGGCCGACTGGTGCTCGGTGTCTCTCCCCCAGGACGACTTCTTGGTCCCCGTAGCGGTCGCCCACGAAGATCCAAAACAGATGGAGATGGTGCGGCAATTCGCCAAGCTCTACCCCGTCATGATCGGGTCCTCCGGGACGATCGCGCACGTCTACCGCACGGGGGAACCTCAACTGATCCCCGTGGTCACCGATCAGATGATTCAGGCCTCTGGCAGGGATGAACGGTTCATCGACTCGGTCCGTGCCTTGCGGCTTCACTCTATGCTCTACGTCCCCCTCACCGCCCATGGCCGGACCCTGGGCGTCCTGGGTCTGGCCAGCAGCCACCCGGACCGAACTTTCAGTCACCAGGACATTCCTGTCGTCTTGGAAGTGGCAGGGCGTGCCGCGTTGGCCGTTGAGAACGCCAGCCTGCACACCGCTCTTCAGCAGGAGCTGGAACGGCGCACACGTGCTCAGCAGGAAGTGACTGACCTCAATACTTTGCTTGAACACCGCGTTCAGGAACGCACCCAGGAACTGGAAGCGGTCAATGCCGAGCTGGAAGCGTTCTCGTACTCTGCGTCGCACGACCTGCGCGCTCCCGTACGTCACGTAAAAAGCTTTAGTGACTTGCTTCAGCGGAGGTTGAGTCCGGATGACTCCCGTGCCATCCACCTCTTGAGTCAGATCCAGAATGCAGCTACCAGAATGGATGAGATCACGCGTGGCCTCCTGGATCTGGCCACCTTTACCCGAATGGAGTTGCAGTGGAGCCCTGTCCCACTCCAGGTCCTGATTCAAGAGGGCATAGCCACTCAAACGCTTGATCTTGGTGACCGCCAGGTGGAGTGGGATGTCGGACCCCTCCCGACCATCTGGGGAGATGAGCGTTTGCTGCGGCGAGTCTTCGAGAACCTGCTGGGGAATGCCGTGAAGTACACCCGCCCCCGTTTGGAGGCGCGCATTGCCATTCAAGCGGAGACGACAGCCGCAGAGGTGATCGTCCAAGTCGTCGATAACGGGGTAGGTTTTGATCCTGCATTGGGCAGCAAGCTGTTTGGTGCATTCCAGCGTCTGCATCGTGATGAGGAATTTGAGGGGACAGGCGTAGGTCTGGCGACGGTACAACGAATCATAAAACGGCATGGTGGAGGGGTATGGGCAGATGCTGAACCTGGGCGGGGAGCCACCTTTTCGGTCGCCTTTCCTCGGGTGAGTGTGCGACTCCCTGATCGTGGGCAAGAAGCGGAGTAAGAAAGGGCATTCTAGACTTCGTCCCGGGTGCGCCGGTGTGTTCTCGGCGGGAGTTTGGAAAGGCTCCTGGGTCAGGCAAATGGGGCCGTCTTCCGTTCGGGTGGCGGCGATAACCACCTCGCCCGCTTGAGGGCGGCCATCCGCTCCTGTTCAGGTGTCCAGGCTGCCACACATCAGCCATATGATGGATTCCCCTCGGGGCAACCCCTTTTGCTTCAGGGAGGCGCCGTGGAAGACGAAGTGCTGCTGAAAAGAATGACCCTGATCCATCCAGACCCGTCACCGGCTGTTGCCCATGAAGCACAGCGTCCAGGTGTCCAGGTCTGTACGGGTCATCCCAGCAAGGCCGCGAGCGGGGCCAACAACAACGGAGGAGTACAAGGCGTCGGGAGGCCCAGATGCCTGGTGCACCCGAGTGGGAAGGGCTTCAACATGGCGCCGGTCACACCTCCGTCGAGACATACTGCTAAGGATTCGGGAAGGGGAGGCCACGTCACCCAGTGTGTAGACGCGGTCCTGCTCGATCACCTCCACTCTTTTCCAAATAAGCAAATCACTGATTGTAATTCTGTTCATGGCGTAGTATGGTGATTGCCTACACGCTCCCTCGCTGCTTAGAAGTCCCCAAGCAAAACCGCCATGAGGAGGAAAACTCGTATGGACGCATTCAATAGCGCTGCGGAGAACATGACCTGGGTACAAGGGATTCAGGCTGTCACATTATTTGTCGAAGACCTCGAAGCCGCCCGGCAGTTTTACCGGGAGGTCTTTCTTCTGCCCGTCATGTACGAGGACGGGAATTCAGCGGTGTTTGAGTTCGGAGGGACGCTCATCAATCTGCTCCGCATTACTCAAGCAGACGAACTGATAGCGCCTGCCCGCATTGCTCAGCCGGACTCAGGATCCAGACTGGTTTTCACGATTGAAGTTCCGGATGTCGACATCTTATGCGGGGAACTCGCGACGCGTGGTGTTGTCCTCCTGAACGGTCCAATCAACCGGCCGTGGGGCGTTCGAACTGCCAGTTTTCGGGACCCAGGGGGACATATCTGGGAGATTGCACAACGAATCTGATTTCGTTTCCAGGAATAGCGAACCGCGGACCGGGATGTTGCGTCTGTTCCTCGGCATTCAAGCGTACGAGGTACTTCATGCCTCAGCTGAAAACTGCCCCTGATATACCAAAGTTGACGGCCCAACAAATGAGCTGGCTAAAGTAGAGCAGGGACAAAGTCATCAGGCTTGAATCAGTGCTTGAATTTTGCAGGGGCTTCCCGCCATTCCAGCAGGGGCGGCGGGCTTTCCGACTCCAAGGCCAGCAGAATTCACCGTCAGACTCCCGGTCAACCCTGACCCTGATCTGGCTCCAAGGTTTTGATCACTCCGTGTACAGCCATGAACAGCTCTCCTCAAGCGCGCATAAAGGTGCGGACCGAGCCGGTCTCCCGCCAGAACCTGACGCCCAAGCCCATTCCTTCAGGGCTGGGAGGATGGTGAGGTTCGTCCAGCGTCCCCAGCTGAACTCCAGCATGAAGGTCATGCCCCTGACCCTGTCACGAAGCTGTCAGCCCCACTTGTCACACTGGCCTATGGAAATCCTGCCTGCCGCGCTGATCCTTTG
Source organism: Deinococcus hopiensis KR-140 (assembly GCF_900176165.1). Taxonomy (NCBI): domain Bacteria; kingdom Thermotogati; phylum Deinococcota; class Deinococci; order Deinococcales; family Deinococcaceae; genus Deinococcus; species Deinococcus hopiensis. Next base: position 58,977 of record NZ_FWWU01000007.1, on the reverse strand, counting down.
CCTCTCGATGCTGGCGGCTCGGCAACATCGCCTGACCTGCCAGCCGGTAAAAGTGCGTTCAAGCCGCCGCTGACCCAGGAAGCCCAGCCCCTTACCACTGCCGGCTCCTGTCTGCAGAGCCGGCAGTCAGTTTCACGGGACTCCTTTGTCTGGTTCAATCGCATGGGGCAACGTCCTGGAGTGTTCCCATCAGGGTGCAGACATGACGTCCGCCTCCGAATGGCTCTAGAGTATCGCCTCAGGAGGTGGCACCACGGCTCAGCAACCTCAGTGCACCGCGCACCGTGACGTCTGGACCAACATCGCCGGGATACGGACCTACGCCTGCGTGCAGGGCTCGGGACCAGCGCTGGTCCTGGTGCCAGGCCTGGCATGTAGCCACCTGTATTACGTGAGGTTGCAACGGCACCTGGCAGCGCATTTTGAAGTGTGGGCGTATGATCCACCCGGACATGGCCTGACGCCCGCGCCACCGGGAGCGTACCTGGATGCTGGATCGCTGGCCAGGCACCTCGCGGGGTGGTTGCGGGCAACCGGGCTGATGGGCGTGCCGCTCTTCGGTCATTCGCAGGGAGGCGAGGTCCTGCTGCATTTGGCCAGTACGTCGCCGGACCTGGCGTCACATCTGGTGCTGTGCGCCCCGAGTGGCCGTGAGGAGACGGCGCCCACCGCACGGCTCCTGGGTCACCTCCTCCTGGACATCCGGCACGAACGGCCCGGCTTCCTGATGCGGCTGCTGCGCTCGTACGTCCGGACGGGGGTACGCCGATCCTGGAAGCTGCTGCGGGCAGGGCGACACGACGTGACGTTCAGACTTGCGGCGCAGGTACGCTCACCCACCTTGATCCTGGAGGGCGAACTCGACCGGGTGGTGCGCCGGGATGCACTGCTGAGGTTGTCGCTGCTTTTACCAAACGCACGCCGGGTGCGGATCAGGGGTGGGGGGCACGCGCTGCATGACCGCCAAGCGCAGGTGGTGGCGCACACCGTCACTGCCTTTGTGCAGGGGCGCCCTGTGGAACAGGTGGAGGATACCCTTGCCAGAGTGCGTGGGAAGGCCCAGGGGTCAGTAAAGTTCGCAAACCCTAAAGAAGCGGAGGAAGAGTCTGCTACCGCACGCCTCCTCCGGGCGGTTGAATAGGTTACTTATGACAGATCCCTCCACTTCCTCCGGCGCCGCAGTCCCTCCTGATCCCCTTTCTGCTCTGGCCGCTAAGCGAGTGCTGCTGGTCTTCAATCCCAGAAGTGGCCAGGGAGAGAGTACCCTCCCCGGCTTCGTCAGCCTGGTCCGGCAGGCTGGAGCTGAAGTTACCGAACGTGAACTCGTCAAGGACACGCCAATGAGCGAGTACGTCGCCAACCTGGAGAACTTCGATCTGCTGATCGGTGCAGGTGGGGATGGTACGGTCAGCAGCCTCGCCTACGCGGCGCGCTACAAAGACGTGCCCATGCTCGCGTACCCGGCGGGCACCGCCAACCTGATCGCTAAGAATCTTGACTTGCCAAACGACCCTGCCGAACTGGCTGCCGTGTTGGCAGGTGGCCACACCGTCCGGGTGGACCTGGGGGAGATCGAGGTGAGGGGCGAGAAGCGCGGCTTTGCCATGCTCGCCGGCGCCGGCGCGGACGCCGCGATGATCCGCGACTCCGAAGATCTCAAGGAGAAGTACGGTGAACTCGCCTACGTCATCAGCGCGATGCGGCAGATCAATCCCAAAAAGACCACCTTCCACCTCGTCATCGACGGCGAGGAGCGCACCTTCGAGGGCATCGGCGTCATGGCCGCCAACTTCGGCATGGCCAATTACCGCCTGCCCATCACCTCCGATATCAGCCCCAGCGACGGTAAGTTCACGGTCGTGCTCATCAAGGCCGGGAACATCCTGCGCCTGGTGCCCAACATCATTGACTCCGTCCGCGGCAAGCTCGGCCTCGGCGATCCGATGTTCAGCGGCAACCTCGAAACCCTGGAGGCCAAGAGCGTCACCGTGGATGCCGACGAGCCCTTTCCCCTGCAGTTCGACGGTGAGCTCCACGTCGAGACCACGCCGTTTACCGCCAACATCCTGCCGGGTGCCATCCGCTTCCTGACGCCTATCAGGAAAGCGGATCTGGATACCTGAGCCCTTGTAAAAGGAGAAGGTGTTCAAAAAGAGAACGGAGTGTGTGCCGGCAAACGCGACAGCTCCGCGCGAGCGAGGCCGGCAGACAACGCGCGTGGCTCCCCGGTATCGGTCATGATCTTTGGCCATAGCCCATGGTGATTCGGAAAGCGTGTTGGGTGGCCCTGAGCTTTGATGTCCACGAAGGCACAGACGTTCGGGGCTTACGTTCAGATTGCCTCGCCTTCATAAAATTTGTCAGGTCTTCTGCTGCTGCCCCTGAGCGGTTTATCCGTCTTCCCACCTCGAACCGTTCCCTCGAACCGTTCGGAAAGGCGGCTGCTCATCTGTCTCTCACGGCCGTTTTTCTACTGTTGTTTCAAGCAAAGAGAGTGCGACACAAACCTCCTGCTCCTCAGGTAATTCAAGGAGACAACCATGAATATTAAGACCAAAATACCGATGAGCGCCTTCACTGCAACCCTTCTGGCCACTTCCTGTAGGACCGCGAACTCGCTCGTGGATCCCACCACGCTGGGCTTCACGAGTTAAGGCACCGTAGAGAGATACATTACTAAGGAGGATTAGCCCGTTCCCCTCAGTAAAGTATGGAGTAATGTCGGCACGATTTGATCGGATAAGACCATCAGCATACAGGTGAGTTCTGAGGCTGCCCAATCGGTTATGAGTACTACTTTGGCCGGCTTTAAGAGAGGACTCTCAAGTATTTTTGATGCCAGCAAAGTAAGTGTGAACAATGTCTCTTGCGCCAGTGTCGGTAATTTTACAATTACTGATGGGAAGGTGAAACCAAAATATATTAGTGCACAAAGTCATACGCTTGGTATAGACGGTTATGGTAACATAACCCATTATGCCTTCATGTTTGCCCTCATACGGATCCCGATTATTTCGTTAATAAAGGCCACCAGTGAAAGAGGGTGTGCTGCGAGAGAAGATCGGGCTGGGTCTCCAACCAAGCGCACTGTTGAGCAAGAGTCTGAGTGAAGTCCTCCAGCGTGTCAAAGCAGTGATTGGCGACGGTGGGATCGGTTAAAGCCCAGAGCCGTTCGGCGGGTTGCAACTCTGGGGCATACGGTGGCAAGGTCACGGCTTCAACACCAGGTGGATGTCCCTGCACCGCAGGGACATGGAATCCCCCACCATCCTGAACCACGAGGACGTGGTGGTCTTGATCCGCTCCCACACGCTTGGCAAAGGCCGCCATCACGCCTTGGTAGACCTCCTTGTTCAGAACAGGCACCAACCAGAACCGGCTTTCTCCGCTCTCCGGATTGACGAACGCGTAGATGTAGAGCCACTCGTAGCGTGGATGCACGGGACGGACCAGGGGTTGTCCAGTCGGTGCCCAGACCCTACGGAGAATGGGTTGTCAGCCGAGACGATGTTCGTCCATCGCCCACAGCGACACTCGGGCGTGGAGAAGCTCCGTACGGCGGAGCTTCTCCACTCGCGCTTTGTTCTGAACGCTTCCTTGGCTTTCTCGTCTCCCTTGACGTGCCGTGGGCGTGGTTTCTGTGGAGAAAAGCCGGCAGCACGCATGAACGCGTAGGTACGGCTCAGATAGACGTCTTTGCCGAATTCCTGCTTGATCCAGGCCTGCAGCTGCTTGCCTTCCCACACGATGCCCTGCTCGAAATCCTGGTGGATCCGGGCTGCCAGGCGCTGCTGCTCTTCCGGCGTCAAGAGGGTCGGGGCACCGCGGTTGGTCTGTCGCCCTTCTCGCAGCGCCGCGCGGCCCAGTTCCCGATAGCGCTCCAGCAGTGTGGTAGGCCATGACCCGTCTATAGCGACTGATGGACAGGATCTCTTTCAGGGCGCGCTGCTCGCACAGCGGCGCGAAGAACTGTGACCGGCGGCGCTCCACCGCGCAGGTACTGGTCTGAAAAATCCTCCAGAATTCTTCGGCGGAATGTTCAAGGGGTTGGGTAAAAGCAGACTGCCTCATCCATCTAACGTAAATGATCTACTTGGAGCCCGTATTAAACCCAGCAGTGTGAAGGGAGTGGCAAAAAGTGCAAGTCGCCAAATAGGTTCACGGAAACATACACCTTCAGCATCACGCTGAAGCCTGGATGGAGTGTTGTTCATTTGATAGAGACGAACAATCCAGATGAAAAAGCACCTGGCTCAACTTACTCTATTATCTCGGCAGAGGATGGCAGCTGTTACGAAGGACCTTGAGTATTTGTAAAATACCATCTCAATAGGTTTGACTTACCGAGTCACCGCGAATAGGGGTTGACAGGGTGGCGATCAGCCACTGAGGTCAATGAATTTCAGGTTGTGCGCCAGGACGCCCAGCGCGACCTTCAATCGCAGACTGAGGTAGGTCTTGTCCCCAGCGCAGCCCTGCACCCACAAGGACGGAGAAGGCAGATTCGATGCACTTCCTCGCGGCCCCATATTCTTCCTTCCAGCGCGGATCAACCTGCTTGGCGTTCACTTTGGGAGGCGTCAGGCATGTTCCTGACGGGTACCCCTTATCCCCAATCTGTCTTGGAGCGCCGTAGGCGACCCAATCCAGGTTCATGTGGCACAGCACGGTGAAATCATGTTCATTCGCGGGATAAATGTCGTATTTCACGATCTTGCCATTGAGAGCGCTCCAGGCATGCAATTTGAAGCCATACACGGGTCCAGCGGTGCTGAATCCGTGACGAGCCCCACGAAATTTGCACCGAGGTGCGCGTTTGAACGTCGAGACGGGCAGGGGCTCGGAATCGACCACCACGAAGTCCAGGGTCTGGACTTCGGTTGCGAGCCGCTCAACGACTGGGGTCAGTTGAGCCAGTCGAATGCGGGCCTGGGCTTCGGATGGAAAGTGCGGGAAGTGGTTGAGCTTGAGAAACCGCCACCACCGGCTGAAGTACGGCACCTTATGGAGCTTTTGAAGCAGAGCGACCGCGAGCAGTTGAGCGTCTGACATTTTCTCGTATGGGTGAAGCAATTTCGCTGGGATGTGTGGCGCGATCCAGTGGGTGAGGCGCGTCACTGCGGCTTGAAGCGGTAGGAAAGTCAGATCGAGAGGGCTCATGAGCCCTCTCCCTAGCGCCCTTCGGGCCGCCCTTGTCAACCCCTATTCGCGGTGAGTCATAAAATTAACTGTTCGGCACGGGGCCAGCTCCCGTGCCGAACAGTTGCAGGACAATTTGAAGATGTGTGTCTAATTCTGAGATCGCTCCATTTTGCCGTCGAAGTCCTTCAGAAGGAAGGGGCAGAAGAAAAGGCACAAAGGCACGTTCCCACTGGGAACGTGCCTCTCTCTGGGTGTCTGACCGAGGCCAGGGGCGCTGCTGCTTCAAGGGTCACAACAATCGGGTAGGCAAGTTAAGATCCTGAGATTGAGGCGCGTTCGTCTCGGAGCAAGGTGTATGACGCGAGGTGGTGCAGGACGTTCACACCATACTCTTTTTTTCGTGAATGCACCGTTCTGGAGCGCTTTCTCCGTGGCTGATCCTCTACGGGGCCCAGCCCATCTGCAGCCTCAGCCCCTCCTCCCCCCACACCCGAAAACCCTCCCGGGCATACAGCCGTACGGCGGGATTATCCCGCATGACACGCAAGACCAGCGGATGCCCTTCTGCCCGGGCCCGGGTCTGCAGCCACTTCAGGGTGAGGGTCCCCAGACCCCGGCCCTGCGCCTGGGGATGAACGGCCAGGTCGATCAGAAGCAGGTGGCCGCTCCGTCCCGCTGTCAGGAAGGCGCCCACCGCCCGCTCCCCTCGGCAGATCATTTCCCGCTGTGCATGCGGGTACTGCCGGAGATACTCGCGTTCACGCGCCTGGTATTGCAGGGCCAGCAGCGGCTCCCGGACTTCGGGTGGCAACGCCTGGAGATCCGGGCGATTGGCGTGATGAAGTTCGTGCAAAAAGGGCGCGTCGCTGGCTGTGGCGGGCCTCCAGTTCACCCCTGGCCCTGTCACGCGTGCAGGTAGGTCTGCAGCCAGCCGCTGCGTACCGGGTCCAGCCCCGGGTGATGCGCTGGGGGACGGGTCAGCGGCCGGGTGGCCTGCAAGGTCGTGCCCCCGGCACTCAGGAAGAGGGGGGCGATGAGCCGGCCCTGGGCATCGGGCTTCATGGCTCCACGCGCCCCATCAAACGGTGTGCTTGCCAAGGCCGCGATCAGGGCAAGGGGGGTGTGGCCGGGTGCGGCCGCCAGGGCGTGCCGCAGCCACAGGCCTGTATCGAAGCCCAGGGTGGTCAGTGGCCCCGGGGCGCGCCCCAATGCCGCCTGCCACTCAGGGCGCGCCTGCCCTGACCCTGCCGCCAGAGCCTGCAGCACGCCAGCAGTGCCTGGGGGGACGCTCAGACCGCCTGCGGTGACCCGCAGCCCGGCGGTCCGACAAGCCTGGATCACGCCGGGTGCTCCACCACTGGCGAGCACGTGAACTGCGCCCGCGCCGCTCTGGCACGCCAGAGCGGCAAGTTCGGAGGGCGTTCGGCGTTCGGTAGGTGCGTCGATCAGTGTGGTGCCGGTTAGATTCCCCCCGGTCTGGACGAACCCGGCGGTAAAGGCGTAGGGGAGGTCGTAGCCTGCATCGAGCATCGAGATCAGCAGGTGCAGGGGGCCCGCTCCGGACCGGGCGAGGTGCGCGCCGTGGGCCCATTCTGCTTCCCACGCGTGCAGGGACGTGGTGACCGTCAGGGGCGGTGTGGCGGCTCCGCCCGGACGGGGCATCAGCACCCCGATCTCGGCGGCGATCAGGGGCACCGGGCGGGCCGTGAGCAGGGGGTGCAGGGCCGCCGTCAGGCCGTCCCCCAGGGTCACGAGCAGCTGCGCTCCCCCGTCCAGGGCGTCCCGCGCCGCCTGTTGCGCCTCCCGTGGCAGCGCTCCCGTCTGAAAGAGGCTGAGCACCACACCGCTGCCCCGCAGGGCCCGGGTCAATCCCTCCTCGAAGTGGGTGGCGAATCCCGGGTAAGGGCTGCGGCGGGGAACGATAAGTGCCACCCGCAGAGGGGCCGGTACGGCGGCCACAGGCGCGGCGGCCCCCAGACCTCCCAGGGCCAGGGCCGAGAGCGCTCCCAGGGATTTGAGGAGGCCGCGCCGGGTGGAACGGGACGGACCGGACGGATCGTGCGTCCCGGCCTCGGGTTGAAGTTCATTCATGCGGACCTCGGGAGTGCGCGCCGGTTATGACCGTGAAGGATAGATGCCTTGCAGCGCGATGATGTAGTTCAAGGTGAGGTAGGGAGGCATGTTGTTGTGCGGCTGATCGCCCCCAGCGGTCGACACGCTATCGGCAGCCAGCGACGTACCGGGCGAGTCGGATGCATAGGCAGTCAGTTCTGAACTGCGCGCCAGCGCTTTGGCATTGCCTGCGTTACTCTCCGCCGGATCGCTCACGGCCCGCACGGTGTGGGTGTGGGGTGGCAACTCGTTGGACACAAGCGTGACGGTCTCCGACCCTCCCACATCGCCGATGTACCGGGAAGTCAGTCCGGGCGCTGACCCACGGTGCATCGCTGCCCGCCCGCGCAGATCCGGCAAGGCGAACGTTGACGTCCCATTGCCGCCGTACATGCTGCCCAGCAGGCTGAACAGGGCCGTGTTCTGCGAGATGGACAGCACTTGACCGTCGCACAGCGCCCAACCGTTGGGAGCAAAATTCCCACTAAAGAGGCGAATCTCGCCGACGAAAGGATCCACACGCCACCTCCTTAATTCTGTTGGGGAAAGATTCCGTAGAGCGAGATGATGTAATTGACAGTCAGGAACGGCGGCATGTTCTCATGGGGCTGCGCGCCACCCGCGGCGGACAGCGCCCTGGGGTCCAGCGATACATTGGGTGTATCCGCCAGAAACAGTTCCCCAACGCTGGACCGGGCCAGGCGGTTCCCGGCGGGGCTCGCGTCCGTGGCCACCTGTGACGACACGCTGAGCGTGTGCGTGTGCACAGGAAGCTGCGTTGCCGTGAGCGTGACCTGTTCTGTCCCTCCCGTGTCGCCGAGCACGAGGTTCTCGGGTATGCCCGGGCCCTGTCCAGCATGTCGAGGAATCCGGCCCTGCAAGTTGGGCAGGGCGAACGTGCTCTGACCGTCTCCGCCGTAGGTGGTGCCGATCAGAGCAAACAGCGTGTCGTATTCCGCAATGGGCAGCATTTGGCCATCGCACATGGCCCAGCCCTGGGGCGCGAAGTTAAAGCCCACCGTCCGAATCTCGCCGATATAGGGGTTTGACATATCAGTTCCTGGAGGGAAAGATTCCCTGAAGAGCGATGATGTAGTTGAGCACCAAGAAAGGTGGCCTGTTCTCGTGCGGCTGCCCTCCCCCGAAGGAGGACACTGCGTCGGGCGAAAGGGCTGTATCGACTGGCCCGGTGCCGTACAGCCGTTCCCCCTGGGCAGGGGCGGCCAGCAGGTTCCCCGCTGGAAGCGGTGTGGTGGCTGGCCGCGAGGATGCGCCCAGCAGGTGGGTGTGGCGGGGCAGCTCGGCCGTGGTGAGGGTATGGAAGGATTCTCCCGCCCTTATTCCGAGCACGCTAAGTCCTGCGTGAACCGCCATGCGCCCCCGCAGGTCTGGCAGGGCGAAGTTCGTCCGGCCGTCGCCACCATAGTAGGTGCCCAGAATGGAAAACAGGGCCTGGTTCTGATTGATGGGCAGCAGTTGCCCGTTGCACATCGCCCAGCCTTTCGGAGCGAAGTTGAAGCTGATCGGACGAATTTCACCAATGAAGGGTTCAGACATGGCGGGTTACCGGTCCCTTTCAGCCGGGGGGAAGCGGCCCATCTAGAAGCTCGGCTCCACACACGTGCCAGCTTGAGCGTTCAGGGTGGCGCTGCTGCGGGTGCGGACGCTGGCCCCATTGTTGCGCGAAGAAATGAACGACTGGACGTTGGAAGCGTTGGTCCCGCTGCCTGTCAACCCCGGCAGCACAAACGTGGTGCCGGACCGCTGCCGGAGCACCACCCCCGAGGTCACCGCACCAGGATCTGGATTGCCCGAGACGTGGTTGTTGTCCAGGTTCGCGCACAGCGTGTTCTGCTCCCCATCTGCCGCGCCGCTCAGCAGGTTCACGCCGTCCAGGGGCAGCGCGGCGGCGGGGGTGGAGACGGTGTTGCCCCGCAGGGTGGCGTCCAGGCGGCCTGCACTCCCCGCGCTGCCTCCCTGGGCCGACAGAGAAAGCCCGTAGAGGCTGTACCCATTGATGGTGTTGTTCTCCAGCAGGAACCGGGCCGCGCCTCCGCCTTGCACCGACACCGTCATACCGTTGCCGCTGCCGGTGGTCGCCAGGTTGACCGTGTTGCCAGTGATGCGGCCCTGATCCACCGAACTGCCTGGGGCGTGTTGCGCCCGGTAAGCCAGCCCCGTGCTGCCAGTCGTGTTGCGGATGGTGTTGCCCGTCAGGGTAAACAGGTTGCTGCCGCTGCCGTCGGGCAGCAACTCTATGCCTGCGCTGCCGTTGCCCTCGAAGGTGCTGTTGCGTACGGTGAGGGACACCCGCCCCGAATCGCTCGCCTCGGTGCGGAACGACAGGCCGGTGCCGCTGTTCTGGACCTTCACCCGGTCGAGCGTGAACTGCAAGGCCGCTGCGCCAGGCTTGATCTGGTACCCAGTCCCGCTGGCCGTCACGGTGCCGCCCGAGTCCGCCGTTCCCGTGCCGGTCACGCTCAGGGTGCCGCCCACGCCCGTCAGGCTGACGCCCGCCCCACCGGCCACCGGGTTGGCCGCGTCCAGCCGCACAGTGGTGGCGTCCAGGGTGCCGGTGTCCAGGGCCAGGGCAGGTCCGGCGCTCGCGGAGACGGTGCCCAGGTTGGCGGTCAGCGTGCCGAAGTTCGTGCCACGGAGGCCGCCAGTGGTGCCCGAGACGTTCAAGCCGCTGACGGTGTTGTTCGTGGCCAGCGTGACGCCGGCGCCCGCCGCGTTGCCCACCATTGGCCGGGCTCCCGCAGGCTCGATGGTGGTTGTGCCGGCGCCCAGCGGCACGGTGAGGGCCACCCCCTGCCCGATCAGCTTCTGACCCGCCTGCAGGGTGATCCCGGCGTTCTGGCCGCTGGCCGTCCCGTTGCCGGTATAGACGTAGAGGATGTCGTTGGGGCCCGAAACGCTTTGCGCCGCGCTCAAGGTCGTCAACGGCGCGCTTCGCCGTCCATCCCCCGGCGCTGCGGCATCGTTCTTGACGTACCACACCCGCTGCCCGACGTTGACTTTGGTCTGGAGCACCCCGGTGGGCGTGGTGCAGTTGCCGTCTGACACACTGTAATCGATGGTATCGGTAACGTTGCCGTCCCCCACCTTCGGGTTGAAGCTGAAGCTGCCGTCGGGTTGGGCCGTGACGTCCCCGCCCCGGGTGCTTGTGGCAGGGGCACTGAAGGTCAGGCTCGGCGTGGTCTGCCCGGCCACCGCCACCGCCTGCACGCGCGACAGGAAGCCGTCGGTGGCCGCCACGTTCAGTCCCGTGTTGCCCACCGTGTTGAGAACAGGCGCCGGGCCAGTGAGGACGAAGTTTCCACCCAGCCGGGCGAGCCGCGCCGTGTTGCCGGCCGTGGTGACCGAGGGAATGAACTTGAGGCGGGGTCCGGTCAAGGGGGTTCCGCACAGGGCCGCCACCTCCGCTGACCCCAGCGCGGTGGCGCGTGCGGCCACCTGGCTGCCCAGCGCCTGTTCCTCCACGCTCTCGGTCACGCGGGTGTTGGGATCGTCCACCGCCTGGAACATCATGCTGAACGAGAAAGGATCGTCACTGGCCGAAGCCTGGAGTGGCACCTTCACGGCGAAGGTCACCACCCCGTCGAATTGAGCTGCGCCGGGCGAGGCAGGCAGGGTCCGGTTGGCCGCCGTCCCCACGTTCCGCACCACGAAACCGTAGGGAAACAGCCGGGTGACGCCCAGGGCCGCCGCCGTCGTCGGCGTCTGAAAGCGGGTGGGGTCCACCTCGCTCTCGGTAAAGATCTGGAAGTCTTCCCCTCCAGGCAACAGCGCGGGCTGACCATTCAGTGGATCGAGCGTCATGCCGTGCGTGGGCAGTACCTGCGGTGCGAGGGCCGCGTTCGCCGCCGTACCATCAAATTTCTTGAAGGTGCTGAGCGGCGTCTCGCCGATGGTGCTCGGCGTGCTAGCTGCCACGAAGGTGAGGTTCTGCCGCGACGAACTGTACGGCACCCCGCTGCCATCGGCGTTGCGGACGCGGAAGGTGGCGTACAGGTAACGCAGGCCGCCTGCACCGCGTGTTCCTGTGGTGAAGGACCCACGTGAAGCCAGCTGAAGCTGAATCCCGGTGCCCGGAGTGTTCAGCGCCTGCCCACTTATCCCGGAGACCGGCAGCGTCTGCGCTGAGGCGGCCATGTCGTCAGAACCGACGTGATCAAAGTGGATTTCCACCAATCCCAGCGCGCGCGCCAGCGGCACGTCGGGATGGACAGGTGTTTCGGTGGGTGCGGGTGCAGCGGGCGTGGGCTGGGAAGCGGTGGGGGGCGGCGTCACGGCCACGGGCGGCGCAGGGGGCGCGCACCCGAGCAGCAAGCCCAGTCCCAACACGGTCCCCAGCCCCAGATGCCCCCTGCGCGGCGGTCTGATCTCTCGTCCGTTCATCAGCAAGGTCCTCCCAGACGTACGGTGGGGGCCTGTGCTGTACCCGCAGTCCGCACCTGGCACACGCGCACGCCGTTCGCCCCGCTGTAGGTGCTGCCCGCCAGGTAAGCCACCTGGACCGTCTGCCCGCCAGACAAGGTGCCCTGAAGGGCAGCCCCCCGCTGCGTCACCGTCTGCTCCCCGGGCGTTGCCTGTTCTTCCAGGCTCTCGGTGACGCGCGGCTGGGTGTCCTCGGCAGCCTGCACGATGATGCGGACCTGGTACGGGTCAGCGGCGGCGGTGGCCTGGAGGGGCAGGCGGTAGGCGAAGGTGACGCGGCCATCGAATTGTCCGGGGCCTGGGTTGCCCGGCAGGGCCCGGCCTGAACCGGAGGCGCTGCGCACCACGAAGCCGTAGGGAAAGAGCCCCGTAACGTGCAAGGCGCCCGCCGTCGTGGCGGGCGTGAAGTTGGCTGGGTCCGCTTCCGCCTCGGTGAACACCTGAAAATCAGCGGCGTTCGCTACCACAAGCGCCCGGTTCTGCACCGGGCTGTACTGCATGCCGTGGGTCGGGAACATGGACAGGGCAATGGTGGGGTCGGCGTTCGTGTTGTCGAAGCGCACGAGCTGACTGACCGCTGTTCCCTGCAGCGTGGCCGCCGTACTGGCAGCAAAGAAGGTCAAGTTCTTGCGGGCGTCGGCATAAGCCGCGTCCCCCTGAACGTTCGCGTTACGGACCTTGAAGGTGGCCGAAAGGTAACGCTGCCCCCCGGCGCCCCGGTCCCCCACGTCAAAGGCCCCGCTCGACAACAGTTGCAGTTGGAGGCCTCCGGGCAGGGTCGTTAGCGACTGTCCCACCACCCCCGAGGGCACGGGCCGTACAGAGGCGTTCACGGTGGACGACCCCAGTCCCGTAAAGGTCAGCTCCAGCAGACCCAGGGTCTGGTGTTCTGCGGCAATGGGGGGCGACTGAGCACACCCAACCAGCAGGGCCGAAACACCGAAAGCAAGCCACGGCCGGGGAATGCCGAGTTTCTGAGGTTTGACCTCGGGGCCATAAGGGAATGCAGTCATGGGTTCATCCCTTCACAGAACTGAGAAGTCGACTCGCGCGCCAGCACCGCCTGTGCCAACGGACTTAATGGTCACGGCCGAGAGGCGCAAAAGGCCAACTCAAGCTTCCACTGATGGGAACAGTCTGCGCCAACGTCATCACCTGCCACGGACCGAGCGGCCGCAGCTGTGGAAGCAAATAGGATTTCCGTTCACGGGGTCCTTCCCGCTCGTCCTGAGGAATGGGTGGCAAACTTTTGAGGGTCATGAGGACATGTTAACCTTTTGGCCACCTGATCCGCAGACTTTCTGCGCGTTCGTCACCTGATTCCAGCTGCAGTTGAGCTGCTCGTCGGTCTTCGCTGTGACCGTGACGCCCTGGACCGTGATGCTGACGCGGTTCCCAACCGTATAGATCTGGGCTTCCCTCCAGCAGGAAGGACTGCAGAAGGACGTGGTGAAGTTCGGGAGGTGCTTCATGCCCAGGGCTGGACCTGGTAAGGCCCGAACAGGGGCCCAACGCTGACTCCAACCTGGAGTAATGGGGGCGTAGGCGAGGCGGGGCCTCCAGCAGGGCGATAGACTCCATGATGCGGGTCAAGCCCAGTGTTGAGCGCGCGGTCGATCTTCAGGATGTTCAGCGGTCCCTTGACCCTCGGAAGAAGAGTGCGGGGGCAGCGCGCAAAATCACCGGTCCCGCATTCGCCATGGGGCTGTTTCGGAGCCAGGTTCAGACGCGCAGGACCCCCGGCTCAGGGTCGCCCTGGCCCACAACCTTAAATTCTGCGACCTCATCCTTTGCCTTTACCTTGGATCACAACACGCAATGTTGAAGAGTTGTCCTGGGCCCTGCTGTCCCTGCTTGGACCTCCCAGGCAATGGCAACATTGTGGGACGCCTCCGCTGCAGCTCCGCGCGAGGACCAGGACGCAACTTGCAACGCGTTCAGGTCACCTCACGCAGGGGTGGCCGGTCCGGTCTCCTGACGCCGTGCAGTGTGGCGGTTGGCGTAGCACCTCCCCGACTGGGCCTGACATCATCAACCCAGCCGCACCGGAGGTCTTTCCCATGATGTACACCGGAATTCCAACTGTTCTTGCCAACGACACCTCTGGGCGTATCTCGCAACTGCTGGCCCAGGCCGACCCACTGGTGGTGTCTGACGTGCAGGCGGCCATGGCGCTCACTCAGGAGGCGATGCGCCTGGCGGCTGACGGGGGGCATGAACGTGCGTATGGGCAGGCGCTGTGTCTGTACGGCGCGACCCTGTTCTTCCAGTCGCGCTACGACGATGCCCGCGCAGCGTACACCGAGGCCCGCACGGTGAGCCGGGCACTCGCGGACGCGGGCATCGAAAGCCGCGCCGTAAATGGCCTCGGCATCATCGCGCGCGCGCTCGGGGACTACGCCGCGACGATGGAGGCGTTCATGACCAGTGCGCAACTGGCGCGCGCGCATGGTGATCAACTGGGGGAGCTGCGCGCGCTCAGCAATATGGCGCTGCTACACAATCAACTCGGAGATCACGGGGCGGCGCTGAGCATGCAGCGCGAAGTGATGGCGGGCGCGTTGGCAGCGGGCCAGCGGGTGCTGGAGTCCTCGGCGGGCGTGAACGCTGTGGCTGCCCTGCACGCTCTGGGCGATCACGCAGCGGCGCTGGCGCTGGCGGATGAGCGCCTGGAGGTGACGGCGCAGCTTGGATTGCAGGAGCATCAGGTGCTGCTGCGCATGTACCGCGCGCGCAGTCTGCTGGGACTGGCGCAGCCGGACGCGGCACTGCGCGAAACAGAAGGCCTGCTGGACTGGGCCCTGGGGCAGGGCAACGCAAACAACATCACCCTGCTGCTGCTCACTGTCGGCCGGGCGCACGCAGCGCTCGGGGCGCATCGGGAGGCCCGCGAGTCCCTGGAACGGGCGCTGGACCTCAGCCGGGAATCCAGCTTGCGCCCCCGTGAGGTCGAGGCGCTTCAGGCGCTAAGTGAACTCGCCGCCGCGCAGGGTGAGCATGCTCAGGCGTACACGCATCTGCTGGCCTACCACACACTGGAAACCCAACTGCGCACCGAAACAGTCGAGCATAAAGTGAAGGTCATGTCGGTGCAGCAGCAACTTGAGCATCTGCAACGCGAAGCGGTGCTGACCCGCGCGCGCGCAGAGGAGCTTGAAGCGCGTGTGGCCGAGCGGACCCTGGACCTGCAACGTGTGAACACCGAGCTCAGCGTCCTCACCCATTCCCTGGAAGCGCAGGTGGAAGAGCGTACCCGCGCGCTGAAGGACAGCCAGGTGAAACTGCTTGCCATGGAGAAGCTCGCCAGTTTGGGGCGGTTGACGGCGGGTCTGGCGCATGAGATCAACACCCCGCTGGCTTCGGTCATGGGCATCATGGAACACGCCCGCACGCTGGCAGAGGAGTACCGGGAATCCATCGGTCACGGCGGCGTCACAGATGACGATCACCGTGAAATTGCCAATGAACTGCTGGGTGACCTTCAGCAGGCTGGACAGGGCGCGGCCCGCATCGGGGAATTCATCCGCAACATGCGGGGGCACACCCGAAACGTGGCGAGCGGAGCGGTGCGCATTGACCTGCCGCCGCTGATCAGTGACACGCTGGCGATGCTCGTGTACCAGGCGCGTGAGATGAACGTCGCGCTGAACTTTACGCCCGCGCAGGAAGGATGTGCGGTGAACGGGGAGCCCGGGCGGTTTACGCAGGTACTGACGAACCTGGTGCTCAACGGAATGCACGCCGCAAGTGGCCTGCCTGGCGCGCAGGTCACCGTGGATGTGGCGTGTACACAAAAAGGCGTGGTGCTGAGCGTGCAGGACAATGGCTGCGGAATTGCTGATGACGTGCTGCCGAACATCTTTGATCCGCTGTTCACGACCCGTGAGGTCGGCCAGGGCACGGGCCTGGGCCTGAGTATCGTGCACGACATCATTACGGGGCATTTCTCCGGAGAGATTGACGTCATCACCGAGGTAGGGGTAGGCACGACCATGCGGGTGACCCTGCCGGGCGCCTGAGGGGGCGGGGCGCGTCGGTCGGTGGGTTTCGAGCAGATTCGATGAAAGCAGTCCCTGTGCAAAGAGGGCGCTGAATGCGCTGCACCAGGTTCGTACGCTCTCTCGGAGGAGTGGCGTCCTCATGGGCGTCCGTTCCCGACGGTAGGGCACGGCGCTCCCCCACGAGAGCAGCAGTTCTTCGGCGTCCCGAGCGCTGCGCCTGAAGCGGGGACCGGGCCAGCTGGCGCAGCGAGAGGGAACCGGTCCCCAAGTTCAGGTTCTCTCAGCGGGTGGTGGGGAACCCCAGGTCAACCCGGCTGGTCGCCGGATCGGGCCAGCGGCTGGTCACCACCTTGGCCCGGGTGTAGAACTGCACGCCCTCGGGGCCGTACATGTGGGTGTCGCCGAACAGGCTGGCCTTCCAACCCCCGAAGGAGTAGTACGCGACGGGCACCGGCACGGGCACGTTGATGCCCACCATCCCCACCTCCACGTCGAACTGGAACTGCCGCGCTGCGCCGCCGTCCCGCGTGAAAATCGCCGTCCCGTTGCCGTAAGGATTGCTGTTCACCAGGGTCAGGGCCTCGGCGTAGGTGTCGGCGCGGACCACGCACAGCACCGGGCCGAAAATCTCGTCGTCGTAGCAGGCCATGCCGGGCTGCACCCGGTCAATCAGGGTGGCTCCCAGGAAAAAGCCCTCCGCAGGGGCACTGTGGATGCGGCCATCTACCACCACTTGCGCGCCCTCCTGCTCGGCGCGGTCGATGTATCCGCGCACCCGGTCCCGGTGCTCACGGGTGATGAGGGGACCCATCTCGCTGCTCGCGTCGTCACCCGGTCCGACGCGCAGTTTGGGCAGGCGTTCGGCGATGGCGTCCACGAGGGGGTCGGCCGCAGTCCCCACTGCCAGAACCACGCTGACCGCCATGCAGCGCTCGCCCGCACTGCCGTAGGCCGCACTCACCGCCGCGTCCGCCGCGAGGTCGATGTCCGCGTCCGGCAGGACAATCATGTGGTTTTTCGCGCCCCCAAGCGCCTGCACGCGTTTGCCGTGGCGGGTTCCCGTTTCGTACACGTACTGGGCGATGGGCGTGCTGCCCACAAACGATACGGCTGCCACGTCGGGGTGGGTCAGCAGCCGGTCGACCGCCACTTTGTCGCCGTGAACGACGTTCAGAACGCCGTCTGGCAGCCCCGCTTCCTTCAGCAGTTCGGCGAGCAGGAGGGTCACGCTGGGGTCGCGCTCGCTGGGCTTCAGGACAAAGGTGTTGCCGCACGCCAGCGCGTTGGCAAGCATCCACAGCGGCACCATCGCCGGAAAGTTGAAGGGCGTGATGCCCGCGACCACCCCCAACGGTTGCCGGATGCTGTACACGTCCACTCCGCGGGAAGCCCCCTCGCTGTAACCGCCTTTGAGGAGGTGGGGCACCCCGCAGGCGAACTCGACGTTCTCCAGGCCCCGCGCCAGTTCGCCCAACGCGTCCGCGTGGGTCTTGCCGTGCTCCAGGGTGATCAGCCGGGCCAGGTCGTCCCGGCGGGCCACCAGCCGCTCCCGAAAGCCGAACAGAATCTCCGAACGCCGGGACAGCGACGTCTCCCGCCAGGCTGGAAAGGCCGCCCGCGCCGCAGTGACCGCCCGGTCCACCTCAGCCACGTCCGCGAGGTCCACCTCGGCCTGGACCTGCCCGGTGGCCGGGTTGTACACGTTTTGCGTGCGGCCCATCCCGGGCGTGCGCGCTCCGGAGAGCCAGTGCGGAATGCGGGGCAGGGTAGAGGGGGGGATGGGAGCGGGTTCGACCTGGGTCATGGGAATCTCCTGTGAAGTGGGGCGTCGGGGCGTCAGTCGGCCGCGACGCCGAGCAGTTGCCGGTCGAGCATGGCGAGGGCGTCCTCGTACACGGCCAGTCCCTCGTCGAGTTCGGCGCGGGTGATGACGAGCGGGGGACAGACCCACAAGAAGTTGAAGCGGCTGTACGCGTACACGCGGTGGGCTTTGAGGTAGGCGGCCAGCGCATTCATCTCCGGGCTGCTGCCGCCGTAGGGCGCGAGCGGCGCCTTGCTGCCCTTGTCCCGAACGAGTTCCAGCACGCTGAACAGGCCCTTGATCCGCACGTCACCCACACAGGCGTAGCGGTCCCGCATGGCGAGGAGGCGCCCTTCCAGGTACGCACCCTGCTCACGCACATTCTCAAAAATCCGCTCCTCCTCGTACACCCGCAGGTTGGCAACGCCCGCCGCACAACTTACCGGATGGCCAGAGTACGTCAGGCCGCCCCAGAGCATGTGGTCCTCGAAGTAGGCGGCGATCTGCTCATTCACAATGACGGCGCCCAGCGGCATGTAACCGCTCGTGAGGCCCTTGGCGCAGGTCACGATGTCGGGCATGATGCCGTAATGCTGCGTGGAGAGGTACGTGCCGGTGCGCCCAAAACCGCTCATGACCTCGTCCGTGATCAGCAGGATGCCGTACTTGTCGCACAGGGCACGCAGGCGGGGGTAGTAGTCGTCCGGAGGTACCAGCAGGCCGTTGCTGCCCGTGATGCCCTCCACCAGCACCGCCGCGATGTTCTGCGGTCCCTCCATCTGGATGACCTCCTCGATGTGGGACACGCACTCGCGTCCGCAACTGTCGGGCGTCTTTCCGAAGGGGCAGCGGTAGCAGTAGGGATCGAAGACGCGGACGATGCCCGGCATGCCCGGCTCGACCGGCCAGCGCCGCATATCCCCACTCGCGGTCATGCTGCCCATGGTCGCGCCGTGGTACGAGCGGTAGCGGGTGATGATCTTGTGCCGCCCCGTGAAGTGCCGGGCCATCTTGATCGCGTTCTCGTTGGCCTCGCTGCCGCCAAGGGTGAAAAAGGTCTTGGCGAGGCCCGTGACCTCGCTGAGCTTGGTGCCCAGTTCGGCGCGGGGTCCAGTGGCAAAGCCGGGTCCAGCGAAGCACAGGGTGTCCACCTGCGCCTTGATGGCCTCCAGCACCTTGGGGTGCTGGTGCCCAACGTTGAGGTTGATGAGCTGGCTGGAAAAGTCGAGCCAGCGCGCGCCCGTATCGTCGAAGAAGTACACGCCCTGGCCGCCAGTCATGTGGATGGGGTTGGCCTGAGACTGCACCGACCAGGAAAATAGGGTGTGTTCGCGGTTCTGGCGGGTGACTTCGTCCATACGCGCCTCCAGCGGTAAAGGGAACAGGGGGAAAACACGGGAGAGGTGCTCGCCTGCCCGGGCAGGGGGCGAAACAACAAGGGCCGTACAGGGACCCGGGTGTGGATTGAGACCTTCTTATTCTGGCGCTGGGCGCAACAAATCCTCAAGAGACAGGGTGTCCAGTTCAGCACCAGGCAGGGGCATGCGGCGCAGGGCCAGAGCGACGCTCAGCGTCACGTGCCGTCCCTCCAGATCGCCCAGCATGCCCCGCAACTGCTCCAGGCGGTAATAGACGGTCTGACGACGTACCCCGAGTTGCCGGGCCACTTCGGCCACGTTGAAGTTGGTGCGGGTCAGGGCATCGAGGGTGCCGAGCAGGGCGGCGCGAGGACGGGGCGGCAGGTCGAGCAGCGGCCCAAGCTGCGCGCGCAGGAAGGGCAGCGCCCGGCCCGTTTCGGTCAGTGCGTCGAGTATGGGGGCGAGTTGACCGGTCCCCACGGTCGCCACCGGCGTAGGCTCGTGCAGGATGCGGTCATGGGCTGCGCGGGTGAGGTCCGCAAAGCGCACCTCCTGGGAAAAGACGATCAGCGGAAAGTCGATCAGCCGCGCGGCATGCAGCAGGGGCGCGGGCACAGCCTGGAGAGGATGCACGAGCTCGAGAACCAGGCCCAGCGCGCCAGCCTCCGCCAACGCGTGCAGGTACGTGACCTGGCCGTCCTCACCGCAGCGGGCCAGTTCGAGGCCGGTCGAGAGCAGCAGTTCACCGCCCGACAGAAAACGGCGCACATCCAGAATCTCCATGACGTGCACCCACGTCACCCGGCCGTCCAGCGCGCCCTGACCGCTCAGCACCTGCGCCCCCACGAACTGCGGCAGCGCCAGCACTTCCCGGAGGGTCGGCAGGGTCATGGGACCGTCCCCGCGGGAAGCTGCGTCAGCCACTGCGCGGTCCGCTGCGCCAGGTCAGCCAGTGCCCGCACGCTCAGCTCCAGATGCTCCTCCCGGGTGTCCTCGATCTTGTTGTGGCTGATTCCCCGCAGCGACTGCACGAACAGCATGACCGTCGGTATCCCGGCGCGGGCCACCTCGGCAGCGTCGTGCAGCGGCCCACTGGGGAGGCGGTGGCTTTGCGCGGTCACCTGCAGGATGGACCGGTCGCCCAGCTCAATCAGGTCGGGGTGAAAGGGAATCGGCCCGATGTGCCATAAATCGGCGAACGTCACGGTGCAGCCGCCCTCTTCGGCGAATTGCGCCGCGGTCGTCCGGGCATCGGCCCACATCGCTGCGAGCTTCTCTGCGTCGAGGTGCCGCTGATCGAGCGTGATCTCGCAGGTTTCCACCACGCTGGTCACGATGCCTGGCAAGGTCTTGACGCTCCCTACGGTGCAGACGCCACCATGCCGCGCGGCAATGGTATAGATCTCCTGACTCAAGCGTGCCGCCGCGAGGAGGGCGTCTCGCCGGGCGTGCATGGGCGTGCTGCCGGAATGCGCTGCCTGCCCGCGAAAGGTCAGCGTATGCCGCTCGACGCCCACGGTACCGAGAACCACGCCGAGGGGCAATCCCAGTTCTTCCAATACGGGCCCCTGCTCGATATGCAGTTCGAGATACGCGCCAGCGTGCCGCAGCTCCCGTCCGGCCTGCGGCGCGTCCGCGAGCGTTACCCCCACCCCTTTCAGCGCGTCTTCCAGCGAAACGCCGTCGCGGTCTTTCAGGCGGGCCATCTCCTCCACGTTCAGGTGCCCGCTGACGGCGCTCGAACCGTAGAGGCTGCGGCCAAAGCGCGCGCCTTCCTCATCGGCCCAGTCCACCAGCCGCACCGTCACCGGAGGCGTTCCCGCCGCCGCGAAGCACCGCAGCACCTCCAGCCCCGCCAGCACGTTCAGGCAACCGTCCAGCCAGCCGCCATTGGGCACGCTGTCGAGGTGGCCCCCGATGAGCAGCGCCGTCTCCGACGCTCCCCGCAGCGTGGCCCAGAAGTTGCCCGCCTCGTCCATGTGCTGCTCGACGGGCAATTCATCCAGCCGTTCCTGCAGAAACGTTCGGGCCGCACGCCAGGTCGGCGTGAACGCCACACGCTGCGCACCTTCCTCGTCGCCCGTCAGCGCCCGCAGCGCTTTCAGGTCACTGAGCACGCGTCCGGGCTGGGGGTCTGCCATCATGCGCTCTCCTCCTTCCGCGTCACTTTTTCTTGCCGGTGGCGGCTTCCCAGACGCTGTAATCCACGACGGCGGCGCTGGGGTTGGCCTTGAGGATACCGAGGCTGCGCAGCAGGCTCACGTTCGCCGCATAGGTTTTGGGGTCGAGGAACCCGGCGCGGCCCTGGAGGGTCGGACCGGCGCGGTAGAGCTTGGCGACCTCCGTCATCTGCCAGGTCTGGTGCGCCCTGGCGTCGCTGCGTGAGCCGGACCCCTTGCAGGTGTTGCCGCAGCGGGGCAGCACGATTGATACCGCCTGCGCCTGGTTCTTCGCCGCGTCGTCCCAGCCTTTCAGACTCGCGCGGACGAGCTTGGCCGCCACTTCACGCCCACTCAGGCCGCTGCCCTTGAAGTTCTTCTCGTTCAGGACGCGCTCGCTGGTAAACATCAGGTCTTCGAGGAGGTTGATGCCGTAGTCGGCCGTCTTGAACACGCGCAGCTTGTCCATCGGGTAGCCCAGCCCCATGATCTGGTCGAGTTCGTTGTAGGTCATGGCGCTCACCACGTCCACCTTGCCCGGAAACACCAGGCCCGGGTCGAAGGGGTAGGTGACGGCCTGCACGTCGGGTTTTCCAGCGCTGCTGTCCAGGCTGGTCGTCAGCCCGGTCTTCTTCATCAGGGCGACGGCGGGGTATTCGTTGCCACTGGGCCAGACCCCGAGCCGTTTGCCCTTGAATTCGGCAGGCTTGGTGATGCCGCTGCTCTTGAGGGTCACCAGCGTGTACCCGCTCTTCTGGAAAATCTGGGCGATGTGCACCACCGGCAGCCCCTGCTGACGCGCGGTAAGCAGGTCCGTGATCCAGGTGGTGCCGAAATCCGCCGCTCCAGTGGCCACCGTTTGGATGGGGCTCTGGTCCCCGATGGGCAGCAACTGCACGTCCAGGCCCTCGGCCTTGTAGTACCCCTTGTCCAGCGCCACGAAAAAGCCTGCGAACTGCGCCTGCGGAAACCATTTGAGCTGGAGCTTCACGGGCGTGAGCTTCTGCGCGCCCGCAGACGAGAGCAGGCAGGCGGCGGTCAGGGCAATCAGCTTCAGGGGGGATGCGGTCATGAAAACCTCCGGGGTGGGGGAGAAGGTGGCTGGGCGGAAAAAGTGCGGAAGCGAGGTTAATCAGGCCGCTGCCACCGAAGTGCCCAGCGCTCGAGCAGGCTGATTGCCCCGAAAAACGCGAGGCCCAGCGCGGCAGTCACGACGATGGCCGCCCACACGACGCCGAGGTTGAAGCGGCCCGCCTCAATCTGGATGCGGAACCCCAGGCCCTGTCCGGTCGAACCGAAGAACTCGCCCACCACCGCGCCGATCAGGGCGAGCGTCGAAGCGACCTTCAGCGCATTGAACAGGTAGGGCAGCGCAGCGGGAATGCGCACCCGAGCCAGCACCTGCGCGGGCGTCATGGCGTACGTGCGCGCGAGGTCGAGCAGCAGCGGCGAAGCGCTGTTCAGGCCGCGCGAAACGTTGAGGACCACAGGGAAGAACACAGTGATGGCCACGATGACCGCTTTGCTGGGCCACTCCAGGCCGGCGGCACGCACCACGACCGGGGCGAGCGCGACGATGGGTACGCTGCTGAGCAGCGCGGTGTACGGCAGCAGGCCCAGTTCCAGAAAGCGGCTGCGGCTGACCAGCAGGGCCGTGACCAGCCCGGCCAGCACGCCCGCGCAGTAGCCGACCAGCGTCTCCCGCAGGAAGGTCACGCCCAGGTCGGCCGTGAGGGCTGCGCGCGCCTCCCAGAGGGACTGCGCCACGCGCGAAGGGGTGGGAATCAGCCCCGCCGGAACGTTTTGCGCGCGCAGCAGGGCTTCGGAGGCCAGCACCGCGAGGACGAAGGCGAGGACCGCCGCCAGCACCCCCGGACGCCTGGAGAGAACGCGGACACCAGCGAGGCCCACAACCAGGCCCACCAGCGTCAGGACGAGGGCCGGAAGGCGCAATTCGGCGGGCACCTGCTCGTAGGGCCGCAGCCATACGCTGGCAGCGAGCAGCAGGCCGGCACCGAGCACGTACCCGGCCCAGGCCCGGCCCAGGGAGGACGGCGCGGGCATCAAGCGCGGTTGGAGGGCGCGGACCGCCACGGCGTCACCCACCTTTCCAGCAGGCCCATCAGTCCGACCAGCCCAATGCCGAGTGCGGCGCAGTACAGCATGATCACCCACAGCGCCAGGGTGTCCGAAGCGCGCGAGTTCTCCGCGAGCATCTTGCCCAGCCCGACGAAACTGATGGTGCTGCTTTCGGCCACGAGCGTGCCGATCAACGCAGCGGTGGCGGCCACCTTCAGTCCTGTAAAGAGGTAAGGCAACGCGGCCGGCATCCGCACCCGGAAAAACACCTGCGCGGGCGCCGCGTGGTACGTCCGCATCAGTTCCAGATGGAGGGGATCGGCGCTACGCAAGCCCCGCGCCACGCCCACAGCGATGGGGAAAAAGGCAATGTAGGCGGCGATCAGCACTTTGGGGAGCCAGCCCTGCACGCCGTACTGCCCCAGCAGCACCGCCAGCATCGGGGCGAGCGCGATCACCGGAACGGTCTGCGACGCAATCAGCCACGGCAGCACCACCCGTTCGAACGCGCCGCTCAGCACCATCAGCGCGGCGAGCAGCAGTCCCGTGACTGTGGCGAGCAGCAGTCCCAGCAGGGTCTCGCCCGCGGTGACCAGCAGGTTGTACGGCGCGCTCGTCTGGGCCATCGGCGGGGTGCTGAGCGTTCCGAACGCCCTCAGCAGCTGACCCGGTGCGGGCAGCACCGGGTCACGAAGCTCGGTGGCACATGCCAGCGCCGAGGAGCAGCCCAGTTCTGCTCCACTCGCGAGGGCGCGGGCTGCGCTGCCGCTGTTGGCCCAGAGCATAAGCGGCCAGTACAGCGCCAGGCCCAGCAGGGCGACGCCCAGCATGGGCAGCAGTGCCGGAGGAAGCCGGGAGCGGCGCACGGTGGTCACGCGTGACCCTCGCGCAGGCGCTCGCGCACCGCGGTGCACAGCTCAAAAAAACGTGTTGATCCGCGCGTTTCCACGCCGCGTGGATGCGGGAGGTCCACATCGATCACGTCCGAGATGCGCCCGGGCCGCGCGGTCATCACGACGACGCGCGTGCTGAGAAACACCGCCTCGCTGATCGAGTGGGTCACGAACACCACCGTTTTGCCCGTTTCCTGCCACAGCCGCAGCAGTTCGAGGTTCAACCGCTCGCGCGTGATTTCGTCGAGTGCGCCGAACGGCTCGTCCATCAGCAGCAGTCCGGGATTCAGGGCCAGGGCGCGCGCGATGGAGACCCGCTGCTGCATCCCGCCCGACAGTTGCCAGGGCCGGTGGCCTTCGAAGCCCTCCAGGCCCACGAGGTTCAGCATGGTGCGCGCGCGCGCCGTTGCCTCCGCCGGTGCCAGACGGCTGAGGTCGAGCGGCAGCGTGACGTTTTGCAAGACGGTGCGCCAGTCCATCAACGCGGGGGCCTGGAACACATAGCCGTACGCCCGGGCTTCGCGCGCCTCCCGGGGTGTCAGGCCCGAGAGGCGCAACTCTCCGGCAGTCGGCTGGTCGAGGTCTGCGATCAGCCGCAGCAGCGTGGTCTTGCCGCAGCCCGACGGCCCAATCAGCGAGATGAATTCGCCAGGCTGGATGTCGAGGTCCGCGCCCTGCAGGGCCACCGTCTCGCCGCCGCCCTCCCCAGGAAAGACCTTGCTGACGTTCTCCACGCGGATGCCGCTTGCGGCGGGGGGTGGGACGGCGCCCGTGCGGGCGGGCCGCGCCGTCATACCGGCACCAGGCCGCGCGCTGCCGCCCCCTCCGGCATGCGCCGCAGCAACTGCCCCCTCGCCGGGTCACCGACGAAAATGCCGTCGCGCACCGCGACCTGACCGCGCACGGTGACGACGCTGGGACGGCCGTGGATGGCCCAGCCCTCGAACCCGCTGTAATCATTGTTGACGGTGGTGGTCGCGACGCTGACGGTGCCCGCATACGCCGGGTCATAGATCACCAGGTCGGCGTCGCTGCCCACGGCGACCGTGCCCTTGCGGGGAAAGAGGCCAAACAACCGCGCCGCGCGGGTGCTGAGCGCGTCCACGAAGCGGTGCAGATCCAGCCGTCCGGCGCCCACCCCATAGGTGTACAGCAAGTTCACCCGGTCCTGAATGCAGGGAATGCCGTTGGGGATCGCGGTGAAGGCGCCGCGTCCCATGTCCTTTTGCGCAAGATCGAAGGGGCAGTGATCGGTCCCCACCGTGTCGATCATTCCGGCTTGCAGCGCGTTCCACAAGACCTTCTGGTTGCGGGCGTCGCGCAGGGGTGGACTCATCACGTACCGCGCGCCCTCGAAGTCGGGCCGCTGGGCGTAGGTCTTGTCGAGCAGCAGGTGCGGCACCACGACCTCCACGCCCAGCGGTACGCCGCGCGCTTTGGCACTTAGAGCGGCCTTCAGTGCCGCTTCGTTGGACAGGTGAACCACGTACCCGCGCGCGCCCGTCATCTCCAGAAAGGTGGCAAAACGGTGCGTGCCGTCGGCCTCCACCGCTTCTGGACGGCTGGGTTCGTGCCACTCAGGGCCGGTTTTGCCTTCGGCGAGCAGCCGGCCCTGAAGCTGCGCCACGAGCTCGGCGTTCTCGCAGTGGGCGGTGACGATCACGCCCAGCTCCCGCGCGAGGGTGAGCGCTCCGTAGAGCTCCTCGTCACCGACGCCGAACGCCCCCTTGTACGCCAGGAAGACCTTGAAGGAGGTGGTGCCGTCCGCGACGATCTCGCGCAGTTGCGCCTGGGTCTGGGCATCGAAGCGGGTGACGCCCATATGGAAGGCGTAGTCGCAGGCGCTGCGGCCCGCCGCCTTGCTCTTCCACAGCTCATATCCCTGCAGCGCGTCCTCGTGGCCCGCCGGGCAGACCATCTCGATGTAGGACGTTGTTCCCCCGATCAGGGCGGCCTGACTGGCCGTGGCGTGGGTGTCCTTGGCGAAGGTGCCCATGAAGGGCAGGTGGATATGCACGTGAGGGTCAATAAAACCGGGGAACACGTATTTGCCCGCGGCATCGATGGTTTCGGTGCCTGGCGGAACGTCGAGATCAACGCCGATACGCGTGATGACCTCGCCCTCGGCATACACGTCCGCCACGTACCGCGTATCGGCCGTGACAATCTCACCGCCCCTGATCAGTAGTCCCATACGCCTCCCTTCCGTCTCAGTGAATCTCGATTCCCGTCTCTGCGCGGAACGCGTTCATCGCGGCCCACTCCTGCGTCACTTCAGGCCGTGTGGCGGTCAGCTCATTCCACGTCACGCTTTCGCGCCCAGAGGGCACGCTGACCATTTCGATGCAGCCGTCCACCGGGCAGACGTTCGCGCACAGCGCGCAGCCCACGCAGTCCGATTCACGCACCACGGGCTGGGGCCGGGTGTCGGCGACCTGGCGTCCGTTGACCCGCGGATCGAAGCCGGGCTGAACCCGCACACCATCGGCGGCGTACAGATCGATGCACTGGTGGGCGGTGTCGTTGCAGGCCACGTAGCAGAGGTTGCAATTGATGCACTTGTCGGGGTTGATGCGCGCCACTGCCTGGTACGCGAGGTCAAGGTCCGCGAACGTGCTGACCTGCGGCAGGCTGCGGCCCGCGAAGTCGTAGATCGTGGCAAAGCCCTTGTCGTCCATCCAGTTGGACAGGCCGTCGATCAGGTCTTCTACGATGCGGTAACCGTGGTGCATCGCAGCGGTGCAAACCTGCACGGCGCTGGCCCCGAGCAACATGAATTCGGCAGCGTCGCGCCAGGTTTCGATGCCGCCCATCCCACACACGGGTACGCCGCTGCGCAGCACTTCCGGGTCGGTCAGCAGTTCGGTGAGCATATTCAGCGCGATGGGTTTCACGGCTGGTCCCGCATATCCGCCGTGTGTGCCTCGCCCCCCGATATTGGGCGTGATCTGCAGGGTGTCGAGGTCCACCTTCATGATGCTGTTGATGGTGTTGATGAGGCTCAGGGCGTGGGCGCCCCCCGCAATGGCTGCATGGGCGGGCTCTGTGATGCGCGTGACGTTCGGGGTGAGTTTGACGATCACCGGGAGCCGGGTGACGCTGGTGACCCAGTGGGTGTTGAGCTGGCACATCTCGGGCACCTGCCCCACCGCGGCGCCCATGCCGCGTTCGCTCATGCCCTGCGGACAACCGTAGTTCAGCTCAATGCCGTCCGCGCCGGTGTCTTCGATCATCATCACCATGTCCCGCCACGCCTGTGGGTCGGCCTCCACCATTGCGGAGACGATCAGGGCGCGGTCGGGCCACAACCGCTTGATCTCCGCGATTTCGCGGAGGTTCACGTCCAGCGGTCGGTCGGAAATCAGCTCGACGTTGTTGATCGCCATCATCCGGCGTCCGCCCAGCGTCAGGCCGCCGTAGCGGTTGCTGATGTTGAGGACGGGCGCGCCGATGGTCTTCCAGACCGCGCCGCCCCAGCCGTGCTCAAAGGCGCGGTGAATCTGCGCGCCGCTGTTTGTGGGCGGGGCGGAAGCCAGCCAGAAAGGATTGGGCGCGCGGATACCTGCGAAATTGATGCTCAGATCAGCCATGCAGGGCCTCCGGTTCGGGGGTGACGCTCAGGGACGCGGCGCTCGGAGACCGCTCAGCGCGCCGCGCGGCGATATCGCGGTGGATGGCCGCCGCCGCGATCTTGCCGTCCTGCACAGCCATGACGGTGCTTGCGCTGCCACGCACGCGCACCCAGTCGCCGCCCGCATACACCCGGGGCAGGTTGGTGCGCAGATCGTCGTCCACCCGGACGTATCCGCCTTCCAGCTCGAGGTCGAGCGTGCGGGCCAGCGTAGGTTTCTCCTGGCCGATTGCGCTGATCACCTGATCGCACGGCAGGACGAACTCACTGCCGGGCACCGCGACCGGCCGTGGACGGCCCGAGACGTCGGGCTCGCCAAGAGCGACCTCCAAGCATTCCAGGCCCAGAACAACGCCGGCCTCGTTCGTGAGGACCCGTACCGGCTGGGCGTAGAAGCGGAACTGGACGCCCTCGTGCAGCGCGAATTCGTACTCGTGGCGGTAAGCGGTCATCTCCCGCTCGCCCCGGCGGTAGACCATCGTGACCTGCGCTCCAGCGCGGCGGGCGATGGTGGCGGCGTCAATGGCGGTGTTCCCCGCACCAATGACGGTAACGGTGCGTCCCACACCGATATTGGCCGGGTCCATCTTGCTCGCCTCGATAAAGGTGAGGCCGTCGGTGATCGCCTCCTCGCCCGGAATGCCCACAGCCGGAACAGCGCCCAGGCCGAGGGCGAGGAAGACCGCGTCGTAGATGTCCAGCAGCGTTTGCAGATCGGCTTTCCCCGTCAGTTCCCGGTTCGTCTGAATGTCGACGCCCAGGTCGCGCAGGGCCTGGACTTCGCGCAGGGCCACTTCCACCGGTTCGCGCAGCACAACGATGCCGTAGGTCGAGAGGCCTCCAGCCAGTTCACGTTTTTCCAGCAGCGTGACTTCGTAACCGAGCTTGGCGAGTTCGGCGGCGGCGCTGATCCCCGCTGGACCGCCGCCGACCACAGCCACCCGCGCTCCCTGCTCCGGACCTGGCTGAAAGACCTGTATACCGCGTTCCTGCACGTGGTCCACGGCGTAGCGTTGCAGCCGTCCGATGGCGATGGCCTTGTGGTCGGGGCCAAGAACGCAGGCCCCTTCGCACAGCTCCTGCACTGGACAGACGCGCCCGCAGGTGCCTCCTAGAAAATTGGCTTCCAGAATCGTGCGCGCGCTGCCGCGTAAGTTGCCGGTGGCGATCTTCCGGATAAAGGTGGGTATATCGATGTGCGTGGGGCACGCCTGCAAGCACGGCGCGTCGTAGCAGTACAGGCAGCGGTTGGCCTCAACGCTGGCCTCGTGGGCGCTGAGGGGGGGGAGCAGTTCCTGGAAGGCGGTATGGGGGCCGTCGGTCACGCTGCAGTCTCCTTCCTGTGCGCTGCTTGCCGTCTTCCCTGGACCGATAAAACGCCAGAGGAGGAGCAGCGCCCCCGGTCCGGTCCCTCACAGGAGACGATTAACCGAATTGAAACTAGATTAAGGTACGTTTTACATTTAAACAAGGGGCAGAATGTAAAAAGTGATGTCAGTTCTGCTGTCTGTCCTACTTTTTACGAACAGATTGCAGCATCTCCTCGCAACCCTGAGGCGTTGACGGGATGGGAGGTGCCTCCCGCTTGATCTCTCGACAGAGGGTGCTGAAGCTGCTGTGGCTAAACTTTGCCCTCATCATACGCCCAGAGGAGCGGTTCTGGCAGTTCCCCCAAGCAGGTTTGGGGCAAGGTACTGGGGGAGGGTGACGCGGCGAGCAGTCAGAACCGCCCTGGGTACCGGTTCCCTCTCGCTGCGCCAGCTGGCCCAGTCCCCGCTTCAGGCGCAGCGCTCGGGACGCCGAAGAACTGCGGCTCTCGTGGGGGAGCGCCGCGCCCCACCGTCGGGAACGGACGCCCATGAGGACGCCACTCCTCCGAGAGAGCGTACGAACCTGATGCAACGCATTCAGCGTCCTCTTTGCACAGGACTGCGCCAGCGGAGACCCTGCCGGGTTTCCCAGTGGCACCTCGACGTTACGGCACGTGGTTAGCGGCGGAGTGAGCCATCGGCTGTGACGGGCCGTCGACGAACACGGCGCCGTGCTAAACGTCCTGCTTCTGCAACATCGGGACACCAAGGCTGCCAAGTCGTTCTTTCGGCACCTGTTGGGGAGGTAGGGCACGCCAGAGTGATCCACACCGACAAGCTCTGAAGTTGCGGCGCAGCTCTACGGCAACTTGCCCTGCTCCACACAGCGCGGCACGTCCTGAAGTCGCACCTGTGCGCACCTGCAGTTCACGCGCGCGCGTTCAACGTGCTGTGCAAACTGCACCCGTTGCCCTGGGCGTCCCCGCACTTGTCTCACCCGGCGTTGCTGCATCGCCTGTGCTGCCGGTCATCTTCATCGCGGCGAGTGATGCCGCGTCATCCAGCCAACGTGAAGACCGGGCTGTTCTGTCCGCTGACCGTGAATCTGAGGTGGCACACGTTGTAACAAAGGACCCGGGTGTCACTCCTGTTTTGTCGGGAATACCGATCCTGACTTGCCGTCTGCTGCACCGGAAGTGCAAGCGCTCTCCATGGTGAGTGCCCCACCAACAGAAACCCCAGACCTCGAAGTTACACTCCCGCTGCACAACCACGGTGAGTTGCGGACCCTGTACACGGCGGCAGCGGGAACGCGCCCCACCACCGAGGCGATGACTCAAGCCATGCAGGTACCTTGTGCGGCCAGAGTTGGGTGACCTGGGCCTGGCGGGGAGCTGCGCCAGGGAGACGCGACAGGAGAAGGTCTTGCTGACCGATCGCCTGGTGGCGTTGATGGAGAGGGTCCCGGTACAACCGGAAGATCTTCAGGAGTGGCTCTTCACGCAACTGGAGGCGTTTGACCGTGGGATGCAGCATATCGTTCAAGGCCACCGCTGGGTCCCAGCATTTCAGCACCACACGGGAAAGGGCGCTCCGGGCGTGGCCGCCCTTCCCCATCAGGTGCTTGCGCTGCAACGGCTGGACGACCGCCGTCGTGGTGGAGTGAATGAGTTGCGAGAGAGCTGTCCGCCTAGAGTGAAGTGTGACCAGTCCAGGGTGGGAGATGCCAGAGCGCGGTGGGGACAGCCGCTTCGAGCAACTGTTCTCCGTCATGCCGATCGCGAGTGCGATCGCCCGTGCTGAAGACGGATCTATGCTGAATGCCAACGACGCCTGGCTCACGCTCCTCGGGTACTCCAGAGAAGACGTCATGGGGAAGCCCACCCGGAGCCTGAACCTCTGGGTAAACCTGACAGACCAGGCGCATGTGGGACAACTCATGGAACGCCACGGCCGCGTACATGACCTGGAAGTGCCGATTCGTTCTCGCAGCGGTGAAACCGTCTACGTGCTGTTGTCCATCGAAGCCATGTCGTTCGGTGGTGAAGCCTGCTTCCTGTTCATGATGGTAAACATCACGGCGCGCAAACAGGCGGAGCAGGAACGCAAGGAAACGCGAGCGTTGTTCGAGGCGCTCTTCAAGGAGTCGCCCGACGCCATCTTGTTGATTGACCCCCACGCGACAGACGTGAACTGGAAGATTGTGGAGTGTAACGAAGCCGCATGCCGCATGAACGGCTTTGCTTCCGGTGAACTTATCGGGCAGTCCGTGCGGGTGTTGGACACGGTGGACACCGCGGTACCGACAGATACCGAACTTCAGGAGCAGCAGCGTTTCCTGGAGCAAGTCCGCCAGAGTGGTCACGTCCACTTCGAGAATGTGCATCGTCGGAAGGACGGGAGCGTGTACCCGGTGGAAATCAGCACAACGGTGGTTCACATTGGTGGCCGAGAATTGGTCCTCGGGATTGACCGGGACATCACTGGGCGCAAGCGAACGGAGGAAGCCGTCGCGCGGAGTGAGGTGCGCTTCCGCTCGCTGGTGCAGAACAGTAACGACATCATCAGCGTCCTGAACCGTGGCGGGTACTTCCTGTATGCCAGTCCAGCCATGACTTCCATTCTTGGGTACGAGGTGGAAGACCTAAAGGGGCGTACCTGTCTGGAAGTGATGCATCCTGATGAACACGCGGCGATCCTTCAGACGTTCATGGAAGTGCTGCTCGGTGGCCCGGGTACGACGCGACAACTCACGAGTCGTTTCCAGCACGCTGTCACCAAAGAGTGGCGCTGGGTGGAATGGCTCGCGTCGAACTACGTGGATGACCCGAACGTGCGAGGTGTCGTGTTCAATTCTCGGGACGTGACAGACCGCATCCGCGCGGATGCTGAACTGGACGAGAGCAGACGCACGCTCGAAGTGCTGTTTGATCACTCGCCGGACGGCATTATGCTGGTTGACTTCGCGGGTGACATGCCAGTCCTGCGCTGCAATGAAGTCGCGGCGAGAATGAATGGGTACCTCCCGCATGAGCTGATTGGTCAGAGCGTATACGTACTTTTGTCGGATGGGGAGACGCTGCTCGCTGACCCAGCCGCAAATGATGCGTTTCGGGAGCGAGCGCGTTCGGCGGGCATCCTGCGGTTCGAGACGCAACATAGACGCAAGGATGGAACGCTTTATCCACTGGAGGTCCACACCACTCTCCTGAACATCGGCGGGCAGGAGATGCTATTGAGCCTGGAGCGGGACATCAGTGATCGCCGCAGAGCAGAGGAGGCGCTCAGGACCAGCCAGGAGCGCTTGATGATGAGCGAGAAGCTTGCAGGACTGGGGCGTCTCACTGCTGGTCTCGCCCACGAGATCAACACGCCTCTGGCAGCCACCATGAACTACTTGCGGGAAGCTGAACACCTGGCGCAGGAGTACCTGGATTCGATCGGCCACTCGGACGTGACCGAGGATGATCACCGAGAGATCGGACGGGAGCTGAAGTCATCCATCATGGAGGCGAGCAAAACGGTGTCGCGGATTGGCGAGTTCATTCGGTCCATTCGCGGACATACCCGGGATACGGTGACAGGGGTGCAAACCTTCGACGCGGTTAAGCTGGTTTCGGAGACGCTATTGATGATTGCCCATCAGGCGAGGACTGCAAAAATTGACTTGCTGCTGGAGCAGACAAAGGACGCGGTGTTGTTGCAAGGTGAACCGTCACGCTTTACGCAGGTCGTGACAAACCTGGTGGTCAATGGTATCCACGCGTGTGAGGAAAGCGGGAAAGCGAAGGGGAGCGTCTCCGTCCGCTTCGCTGTCGAAGATGGGAAGCGCGTCATGCGTGTGGAGGACACGGGCACCGGCATTCCCCCAGCGGTCCTCCCGCGAATCTTCGATCCAATGTTTACGACGAAGGACGTCGGGAAAGGCACGGGTCTGGGCTTGCCGATTATTCGCGACATCGTGACGGGGCACTTCCATGGAGAAATTGAGGTTGAGACACATGTGGGTGAGGGCACGGCGTTCACGGTGATCTTTCCACCGATGGCGAGTGACGTCTTGATCGCGTAGGCTTCCCCGGGCCAGAGGGTCTGAGTATGCCAGCAAGAAGGGCGGCCGTGCACAGGCCGAATTATCGGTGAGGTCATAGTCCCGTTCTGCACGTCCTGATTGTTCGGGAGCATGCCGTTCTCGACCCACCATCACGCGCTGCACCATTCCAATACACGCGTGTGGCACCTTGCCCTCGCCACTGGTTTGGAGGAACATGCCGATGAAATCTCACCGCTGCGGTCTTCCTGCTGAATCCGGATCATGTCGCGCAGCAAGGGCGTCTTCCCAGTACCGGTGGACCAATGCGTTCAACCGTCGCCGCAGTGAGCGGCAATGGTTCGGCAACGCCGAATGGGGCGCGTCCCAAGCGGAACCCGCCGATGCCCGCCAGACTGTCCATATTTTGGAAGCGATTTACGCGGTGAAGTGTGGGGTCGGTCCCGCGCCGTCTGTCCTCGTGTAACCAGTTACTGGAGTCAATCACGAGGAGGTCCCCATTCGCCGTGACGCGCAGGCACGTGACGCTGACGCTCGCGTATGCCCCTTCCCCGCCTTGGCTGAGTGCAACGTCAACTTCCTCTACTTCGCGCACCCGCGGCCCGGTCATGAGGTCGTCCAGGATGAGCACCCTGCCGGTGTGTCGTGGTCGGTGGAGTGGAAGGGTGAGGGTCTGAAGAAAATGAGAGCTGTGTGAGGCGCTGAGAAGGCCAGGAAGGGGCTTTGAAATGTTTTTGAGTGGTACAGGAGGGGAGTAGAAAAAGACATGAAGTGAGGGGGCATCTTCACTTCACTGGAAAGAGAGTTGGATCCTTCGAAAAGGATGGTCATTCAGGTGGGTTATTTGGGGGGAAGCGGCGCTTCTTTTTACTCCGGAATAGATCTCCGGCCTTCTCTTACCTAAGACTGATTAGGTAAGAGAAGGCGTCCAAAAATTTAGCAGGCAACAAAAGGGCCTCCCGTCCCCAGATTCACCCCTCGAGCTTCTTCTTACCCCCATCTTGGGTCGCCTGACGTACACCAAAGATGAGGCCAAGAAGCTCGGAGGGAACCTGTGGGTACTCGTGGTAGTCAACGCCCAGCCGCTCGGCATGAGCGCCAGGAGGTTTCAAGGACGCCGAGTTCAGCCAGGTCCCTGTATGCCGGGCCTTCCCCGCTGCCTCTTGGACAGGGAATCGCGCCTCGCCTGGGTGCCAAGCAGTGCGGGCGTCCAGAATGCGATCATCATGCAGTTCACCACGCCTTCCATCAGTTCCCAGGCGTCCTGATGGTGGAGGATCGGCGGCCAGATGAACATGCCGAAGCCAACGACGGTGAACAGGTACGTCACTCTCGACAGCTACGGCTGAAACAGTGACACTTCGCGCATCCAATCTCCTTTGTAGGGCTGACGTAGATTTATTTAAATCCGGGGACCATTTCCTCTTTATCACTGCTTCTAAAGACGAGTTGCATAGGAGGCAGGCCCAGTAATTTGACCAAGATTTCAACAGTCCCGGCACGTTGACGCACTCGACGCTTTGGAGACAGTCGGGTGCGTCGGGTCAAGTACATAGCAGGCCTGGGTTGCGAACCCTTGGTGTAGCAAGGGTCACTCCGATGGGGAGCAACTGACTCGGGAGTCGGAGGACCGACGCACTTTCAGCCGGACGGCAGGTATGAACTTACCGGGTTGCCGACGATGCTCAAGCGCATCGTTCGTCTTCGCCAAGCGGTGACCTCAATGCCTGGTACCGACGTATTTTCACTTTGAAATCATTATGACAAAGTGTGCCAGCGCCTCTATTGCCACCCCCCGTTGGCGTGGGCCGGTTCGCATCTTGAGCATCGGCCGATCAGCAGTGGGTGACATCCTCTGGGTCCTTTGCTCCGGGCCACTCCAGTTCAGAACTGCCTCAACAAGTTTTCCCTGCCAGCGCCAGTGATTGTGTTGCAGTGTCACAGCGTGCTGGGAGCGGCGCCACACTTCCGGGAATGACGAGGTGCAGGGCAGTCTGATGCTGAGCGAGCCGCTGTGTGGCGTTGACGGAGCACCATGTGGAGGTGCTGTGGAATGCAGGGACAGCAGTACCTGGTGGTGCGGTGGACCGGAGACAGGGGGCGGCGAGTGGGGGCTGGTCTGAGGGACTATGAACGCTGTCTCTTGCATGAAAAACACGTGTGCAGGACACTGGGGCTGAGGAAAGGACGTGGGATGCGCGAGACGGCCATGCAAGGGCAGACGTGGTGACGGCACTGAACCTGCGCCGGGCGCAGGTCCGGTCTCCTCAAGATCAGGGGCGCCGGATTCCCGCACACTTTACGGCCCAGCAACGGGCCTTTGTTCAGGCGGTCCGGGATACGCCCCAGCACCTCGTCTTGCGTGCTACGGCGGGAAGTGGGAAAACGACGACCTTGACGGAAGCCGCCTGGCATCTGGATGTCGGGCGCCCTGTCATTTACTTCGCGTATAACAAGCACTCCGTCACGGAGGTCGGGCCGCGCCTGCCGCCCCGCGTTTGGGCGAGCACGCTTCATGCGTACGGTCGTCGCCTCCTGTGTAAAGAACGGGATGCACAGCTGGAGGTAGACCCGGAGAAGAGTCTGCGCCTGGCACACACGTTGTACCAGGACGAGCGTGTGGATCGCCGTGTGATTCGCGCAGCGGGACGGGTATGGGATGCCGCTCGGGAGTACGGCTTGGACGGGGACGCGCACGAAGATGATTTGGTGGGATTGGCTCTCGCGGCGGAATGGCCGGAGGATCAAGGCCTCCCTGCGCTGCGCCGAGTCATGCATGGGATGCGGCAGTTGAGTCTGCAGGCGTGGCAGGAAGGGGGGCTCCCGGACTTCACGGATTTCCTGTGGTTGCCTCTGGAGCTGGGGTATGCGGCAGGAAGTCTGGGTGTGGCGCTGGTGGATGAGGCGCAGGATTTGACGCCACTGCGGCAATGGTTCGTGACGCATCTGCTGGGCTTGCAGGAGGAAGTGCAGCAGGCTGGACGGCTCATTGCGGTCGGGGATCCCGAGCAGTCAATCTACGGATACGCGGGTGCTGATCCCGCAGGGTTATGGCGTCTGGCACAGCGAATCGGCGCTCGGGAGTTGCCGTTGAGCGTGTCGTTCCGTTGTCCGGGAACACACATTGCTTTGGCGCGGAACGCGAGTTCGTTTATTGAACCTGCTCCACAAGTCAAGCCCGGAGTGGTCGACCATATCGAGGCGGACAAGGCTGTATACAGGCGGGGGGACGTCATCTTGTCCCGCCTGAATGCACCGCTGGTGCGTGCTGCACTCATCCTGATGACCCGGAACGTGAGTGTGCACATCCGGGGACGGGACTTGGCGGTGCGTCTGGAGACGGCGGCGCAGGAAGCGTTTCCAGAGACGTTTGGTCAAGAACTCGTGCGGGACCTGGTGAACGCCGTGTACGAGCGGCGGGCCAAGCCACTCGTCACGAAAGCGAGGGAAGGTGACCTCGCAGCGAAGAAGGCGTTGGGGGAACTCAAGGACTTATGCGCGTGCTTGCGTCTCCTGGCCTTGCGGGCGGTCTCGATGGGGGGAGGGAAGACGGACGCCAACGGGGTGTCGGGGGTCCTGCGGGGGTTGTATCACGAGGATGCGGACGTGCTGCTCAGCACAGTGCACCGGGCGAAGGGATTGGAGTGGGACCGGGTGACGGTGTTGTACCCGGAGTTGATGCCTTCCCCGCATGGAGACCCAGAAGAAGAACGATGCGTGTTGTTCGTTGCATTGACGCGCAGCAAGGATACGTTGCGTCTGGCCTACGGGAAGGAGAGCTGGGCGAACGGGTGGCGACTCAAGCCGGCAGATCTTCCGCAAGCGGTTCCGCACGAAGAGGAGGTGGTGTGGCACGCCGAACCGCTGCTTCCCCTGACCCCGTCGTCTGACGTCGTGCAGAAAGGTGGGCGGGCGGAGGTGGTGTCTCGGCAAGCGTCGGCAGAACATGTTCCGCAACCCCCGCGACGGCAGACGTCCGGTGTGCGGCCGGAGGACCTGGCGGCGCACGCGCAGCGTGTCCGGGAAGCAACGCGGACGGTGAAGTTGGAGGATGGACGTCCCCTGGCATTGTTCAATGGTTCCGACGTAATGCAGGTATCCCTGTTGTGGGAGCGTCTGGAAGCGCTGGTGGAAGAACCGCGGCCGGCATTACAGGAGTGGGCGCAAGGGTCCTTGACGTTGCTGCGTTCAGTGACGGGGAAGCGCGTCCACCTGGACCTGGGGGTGCTGACCCTGGTGGAGCGCGCGGCGAATCAGGTGCGTTTGGCTGTGCCGTTGTTGCAGGCATTGGACGCGAAACAGGTGCCGGTGGTGGTGTTCGCGGAGAGTTTTGCGCGGTTACGGGTGGGGCAAGTGACGCGGCGCGGGGACCGGGTATGGAGCGTGACGGTGGAGGGTCAGGCGTTGCGGTTTGATCCCCGCACGGGAGAGTTGCTGGGAGAAGGGTTCACGCCCCGAGCTGTACATCTTCGGTGGAAAGCGTCGTAGCAGGGGCCAGGACGGCTTGACGGTGGGCCTGGGGAGGGCCTCACGGCGCAGGATGCTCCGCAGTTCCGTCTCTGAGAGGCGTGCGCGGTAGGGGCGGTCGTCGGTGAGGGCACCATGTCGCACGCGGCGGTGAGGGAGGCAGTTTGAGTCCGTTTGGCACGCGGTGCGGTGGGCGCGGCCGGGGTCATGTCGGGCAACGAGGATGGGAGGCAGGGTGAGGGGTTCTGGGGAAGGGCTGGGCATGCTTCCTGGGGGAGTCGGATGGGGCGTTGCGCATCCTTGCGTGCCGGGGGAGGCCGGAGATCACGCTGGAGAATCTTGAGGAAGGCGTGATTGACTTCAGGACCCTCGGGGAAGAGACCCGGCGCAGACTGCAGAACAGTCGCCAGAAGGGGCAGAGCCTCGGCAACTCCCGCAAGCAGGGGCAAGAAGCCCACAAAGCCAAGCGCACCACCCAGAAGTAACCCCACCTTCTGGAGCATTTGTCATAGTAATGGCATGAAGTTAGGGGGCGGGCGAGGGTACAGTCTGGGTCCGCGGGAACGGATGGTGGCGGCGGTAGAAGGCGGACAGACGGCCCAGCCACGCCCTCACCGTCACTGGCCTGACGGGTATGGTCGCTCTCCTGGCCGGAGGTCACTCCAGCCTGTCCGTGCTGGCAGACGGGACCGTGCGAGCCTGGAGCCAGAACTCCTCCGGGCAGCCGGGCAACGGCAGCAAGAACAGCAGCACGCCCGTCTCCATCTCCGGCGTGGCCCAACCCCTGACCATTTTGACCGGCACGAGGAGCAGCAAATGCAAAGGTGTCGCGCCTCATCCCTGTTTGTGGGGATAGCGGTACTCCTGTCCAATGAGCTGTGGAGGTGGTCTGCGGTGCGTGTTCTGCTATTTACGTACTCTATGTGTGCTTGTATAGGGGCATGATGGAGACGGGGAACGTGATGATTCAGGAGCAATTGCTGTCTCCAGGAGCAGACGAGCT
Source organism: Deinococcus hopiensis KR-140 (assembly GCF_900176165.1). Lineage (NCBI taxonomy): Bacteria > Thermotogati > Deinococcota > Deinococci > Deinococcales > Deinococcaceae > Deinococcus > Deinococcus hopiensis. The sequence continues at coordinate 20,533 of NZ_FWWU01000007.1, read as the reverse complement.
CGCGGCGTTCTTGCGCCGTCACACGCAGAAGCGGGATTGTTTGGTGCGCGTGGCGGGCTTAGCGGAAGTGACGTACCACGGACGGGCGACGAGCACGGTGGACAGGGGCTCGTGCCCGCTGCTCTTGAAGCGGGATGGGAGTGTGCGGGTCCATTCGCCGAAGGGGGTGGAGTCCATGAACTGGCAGCAGCGGACGGACGATCTCTCGGCGTTCGTGGAGGACGGGCAGTGCGTGTTGATCGCGTCCAGGTGGAGCTGGAACGAGGTGGTGCGCATGGTCTTCCTGGAAGCTGCACTGGCGCTTGCGTTCGCGTTGACCGAGGAAGCGGGCTTTGTGCTGGCTGGGTCTGAGCCCGGTCTTCAAGGGGCGCTCACGAGGAATCCTAACCCGATTGGGCCTGGCTTACACACGCTGAAGCGCGAGTCGTTGGTGGACTCAGGCGGTATTGATTTGTACGCGCAGGGCCAGCAGCTCCGGTACGTCGGGGTGGAGGTGAGGCGGGGGCGAGCACTGCAGGATGAGGTCTCACCGCTGGGACAATCCGTGGCTTCCGTGCAACGAACCGTCGGGAACGCGGTGGTGCGGGAGATCTTGGCTGCTCCCTCCATCACTGCTCCTGCACCTCTTCAGCTGGGAACCCGGAACTTTGAGTCCTGCGGGGTACGGACCCTCGCCCTGCCCGAACCTAAAGCGCTGCAACCGTCCTTGTTCGGGGAAGGGTGGTGAGGCCGTGAGTACGCTCGTGATCGTGGAGAGTCCAGCAAAAGCGAAGAAGATCGCGGGGTATCTCGGGAGTGGGTATGTGGTGCGCGCGAGTCTTGGCCATGTGCGGGACTTGCCTTCCAGTAAGGGGGAGATTCCGGAGAAGTACCGCCAGGAGGCCTGGGCGAACCTGGGCGTGAACCCGGAGAACTTCCAGCCCATCTACGTGGTGCCGAGCAAGAAGAGCCAGACGGTGCGGGAACTCAAAGCGGCAGCGAAGCAGGCAGACCGAATCTTGTTCGCTTCTGATGCGGATCGGGAAGGGGAAGCCATCGCGTGGCATCTCTCCCGACTGCTGGGCGTGAAAGAGCCCGAGCGGATGACGTTTACGGAGATCACGAAGCCTGCCTTGCAAAAAGCCGCGGCTCAGACTCGCCCCTTGAATCTCCAACTGGTGGCGGCCCAAGAAGCCCGGCGAGTGATTGATCGATTGGTGGGGTACACGGTCTCTCCCCTGCTCTGGAACAGTGTGGGGAGTGGGTTGAGTGCGGGCCGGGTGCAGAGTGCGGCGTTGATGCTGCTCGCGGAGCGGGACTTGGCGCGGATGCGCTTTGTGCCGTCGTCGTACTGGCTGGTCCGGGCGGACGCGCAGACGAAGCCGAAGTTCATGGCGACGGTGATCGCGGTGCGGAGCCGGGAGCATCCGGAAGGCAAACCGCTGGCGAAAGCGAGCGACTTCACGTCAGATGGGAAGCTGAAAGGCGGCGTAAATGTGTTGCAGCTGACCGCTGAGCAGGCGAATGCTCTGGCCGCCCACTTGGATAACCGCCCGGCCACCGTCATGGATGTGGAGAAGAGCGAGGTCCGGGTGCGACCTGCACCCCCCTTCACGACGAGTACGTTGCAGCAGGCAGCAGGACGAATTGGGCTTGGGGCAAAAGCAGCGATGGATGCTGCGCAGCGGTTGTACGAGGGGGGGTACATCACGTACCACCGCACGGATAGTCCGGCGTTGAGTGATGAGGCGCTGGAGGCCGCTCGGCAGGAAGCCGTTCGGCTGTTCGGTCCGGACGCTGTACCGGCCAGGCCCCGGCAGTACGCGACGCGGAACGCCAACGCGCAAGAAGCGCACGAGGCCATCCGCCCGGCGGGAACGGCCTGGCGCACGCCGGAGTCCGTGGGCTTGGACGGGGTGGACGGGGCGTTGTACCGCATGGTGTACGAGCGGACGGTGGCGTCCCAGATGCACGACGCCCTGTACGAGAAGACGCAGGTGACGCTGGTGTGCGGTGCAGCCACGCTCACGGCTATGGGCCGAGTGCTGTTGGTGGCTGGGCATACGGCGTTGTTCGCGCAGGAGAAGGAGGAGGAGTCAGACCAACGTCTCCCTCCCCTGTCGGTAGGTCAGACCTTTCCCTTGAAGGCGCGCAAGCCGGAGGAGAAGAAGACGAGTGCGCCGACGCGGTACAGCGAGGCAACGCTCGTACAAGCGATGGAGAAAGCGGGGATCGGGCGGCCCAGCACGTACGCGCAGACACTCGCGACGTTGCAGAACCGGGGGTACACCGTGCTGATGGGCAAGCACCTGGCAGTGACGGCCACGGGGCTCCTCGTGACTGCGTATCTGGGGCGGCATCTGCCGGACGTGCTCGCACGGGAGTTCACCGCAACGATGGAAGCAGGCCTCGACGAGATCGCGCAGGGGGGAACGACGCGAATCGCGTACTTGACGCGCTTCTGGACGCAAGGCCTCGCACTTGGTATCCAAGGGGCGCGCCGGGAAGCGCCGGAACTGGCTTTGCCACACTTGCCTGGGGTGTTCTTGCACGCGGGGATTCAAGGGCCAGGATTGACTGTGGAGGGGCGACGCTTCAAGTTGCCGGAAGGGGTGATTCCGGCAGAGTTGACGCCAGATGACGTGCAGGCGGTGGTGTTGGGGGCGTGGGCTCCACCGAAGGCTCGGGCGACCTCCTCAGGCAGTCAGGCGCGGACGACGCGTTCCCGGACGGTGAAGGCGGAAGGCGAGACGCCCACATCTCGGAAGCGGCGTGCAAAAGCGGAAGGTGAGGGAAGCACGGCTGCCAAGCCGAGGAAGGCAGGGACACGGAAGCGTCGAACAGCGTAGGTGGGATGAGCGGTTTTGTTCGTTGAAGGCGTCTGTTTTCCCGGTTTGGCTGGGGTAGAACAGGAGTGGTTCCGTCCGCGGAGTGGGGTGCATGACAACCGGGGATGGAGGCGCAAAACGGAACGTGCGAAAAGCACCCGGAGGGCCGTCCGGGTGCTGAAAGGCGGTGATATTCTTATGCTCTCTTCCCGGAGCTGCGCCCTCCCTCTTGCCCTCGTTGGACGGTCTTTGCTGTAAAAAAGGTTCCACTTAATCAGTTGTTAAATCATGGGCCAACTCGAGCGGAGCGAGAAGGAAAAACGGTGGCAGAGAGGTGTGGAAGCTCCGAAGCGGAGTGGAGGGGATAGAACGCATGATCCGGAAACGGTATGAGACGGGCCGTTACCTCTCGCCATTCCAGGGCACGCAAAAGAGACCAGCGCCTGGGTGGGCGCTGGGATGTGGGGGAAGCGTTACTCGGGGTCGCTGAGCGCGCCCTTTAGGGTGCTCGCGGCTTTGAAGGCGACCTTCTTGCCAGCGGGAATCTGAATGCGCTCGCTCGTGCCGGGACGCACACCGGTACGGGCCGCGGTTTCCCGAACGCTGAAGGTTCCCAGGCCGGGGAGTCCGACGCTCTGACCTTTTTGCACGCCCCGCACGACGATTTCCATAAAGGCATTGACGGCCTGGTCCGCCTGCTTCTTGGTCAGACCGGTTTTCTGTGCGACCTGCTCCACGAGCTGGGTCTTGGCGACCTTGGTGCTCTTGGCCGAAGCGGCTTCGGCCTTCGGGGCGGGTTCAGCGGCGGGAGCCGCCTTCGCGGAGGCCTTCGTTGACTTTTTCGTCATGCTGGGCAGTTTGACCGATGGCCACGGCGAAAAGCAAGCGGGAGGACTTCGACTGGGCTCTTCCAGAATCTGCTTGAGATGCAGGTGGGCCTCAAACCCGTTCTTTTTGCTTTGAGGCGGCTTTCGCGCAATTTGATGCGGGAGAGCGTTTGGACCCGGTCGGGTGTGATCTGCGCGCCGAGCGCTGGGTCTGCCATCAGGTCTGCGAGGCTGGTGGGGAGGGCGCCCGCAGTGCCGGGCAAGCGGTCACTCAACAGAAAGCGGCTTTCCGAGAACGCCTGAAGGCCGGAAGAATGGACGTTGAGCGACCTCAACCGCTTGCTGGTCTGCCAAGCCTCAGAACGTGCCCGGTGCTCCTGACTTCAGTGGATGGCAGGGCGAGGATTGGTGCCGCGAGTATGTTCCTGTGCGTGAAGCGAGGTGAGCGTGCGGCGTACGGCTTGCTCGTTGGGCGTGGGCTGGAAGCTGAAGTTCAGGGCGAACGCCGACCCGTCCAGTACGTAGGCCTCCTCGAACTCGTAGAACATCTCGCCAAATTCGCGTGCCACGGGGCTAAACAGTCCCGCGATCCGGATAAGGGCTTTGGGGAGGACGCCAGGACGAGCTGGAACGCCCCCTTCCCGCGCCACAAGCTCGATCCAACGACGGCCGGTCAGCGGAACGTCTGTTGGAACGTGCCACACCCGTCCAAGGGCGCGTTCATGCGTTCCCAAGATGGCCAGTCCCCGGGCATAGTCCTCAATGAATGACAGGCTGTGCAGGCGGTCAAGGCGGGCGGGCCACTGCACGGCCTTTCCGGCGGCCGCCTTGCGGAAGAAGTTCAGGTCAGCCACGCTCGCCTCCACGCCTGGCCCGAAGAAGGAAGACGCCCGCCCAATGACGACGCGCGCCTGGCCTGCCCGGTGAGCCGTGAGCAGACGGTCAGCCACCTTCGCCCTCACCTTGCCCTTACGGTCCGTTGCGACCGCTGGAAGGCCCTCGTGGATTGGCCCAGTCACTGGGCCATACGCGTACAGGTTATCCACCATCACCAACCGAGTATCTGGTGAGGGGAGGGCCAAAAGCACGTTCTCGATGAGAGCGGGAAATTCCTCGGGCCAGCGGTGGTAGGGGGGCTGGGCTGCCATGTAGATGACTGAGGCGTCCGCGAGTACCGCGCGTAGGGACTCAAGGTTTGTCAAATCGGCGGCGCGCCACTCTACTCCCGCAGGCCAGCCCCCACGGTTTGATCGGGACACAGCGCGTACGCGGTGCCCGAGGTGGGCGAGTTCGTTCACGAGGGTGCGGCCGGCTGCGCCTGTGCCGCCAAGGACGACATGCAGGTTGCTAGATGTGGTCATGGTGTTCTCCAGATATGAGGTTGAGGCGGGTGGAGGCCAAGGAATTGAGGCCCACGGCCGGTTCGGGCGCTGTAGGAAGGTCAACCCCAAGACCAGCAACCAGGGCTTCAAGAGACATTGAGGACCAGCCCTAGCGGTATTCCGAGAACTTCGTCAAGCAAGAGGCTCCAAGACGGGAAGTGGGCATATGGCTGGTAGAGGGATGACCTCTCGCCTCATTACCGTCCTTACTGTACCGTCTAAAATGGACGGTGTGAGAAAAGCCTACACTTCTGCCAGCCCTCACGCAAGTAGCGCTGCCTTGAATCTTCAGAGGTGCGTCCATCTCGTCCTGCGCCGCTCTGCAGTCTCCGGATACACCGTGAGGCGTTGCCTTGAGCGAGTGCACACGGCGCAGGACATGGAGCAGCGTGAGGCGCTGCGGGCCTTGGGCGGGCTGTTGACCCGGATCACTGGGCCAGCACCGACTCGAAAGGCCGCCAGGCGGAAGGACCTCCTCAATTGGTCTGATGGGCGTGAAGCTCTGTCGCGTTCAGGCGGCCCTGAGCGCGTATCCTTAGTCCTCTGACAGTTCAGATGGTTCCGTGTGCTTCGGCATCCCAAAATTTCGCGCGAATGTTCGCAACATGCACGTCCACCACATTACGCTGGCCCGGCTGGGTTGCCCGCCAGCGTTCCTGCGCGTTGTCCTCCATCTTGCTGATGGAGGAGGGCATGCCTTGATCGTACGGAGGAGGCCACGGGACGGGCTGATGTACAAGGGCCTTGATTCAATAGGCGTGCTGGATCGTCGTTCTCGGCGTCCGTGCTCGCCACGATGCACCATCAAACCGCAGGCCTTTGGTGAGCGGCCGGATGATCACGCCGCCCTCGTAACGCGCCTGCTCATTGAGGAAGGGCCGGGCGTGTTGGAGCGCTGTGACTTGGCGCTCGACTTCCAGGACGCGGCGCGTCACGGTCGCAATATTCCGGTGGCCTTCCGCATGCAGGCCCTTCACGGCCTGAGCAATCAATTTTCGCCAGGGGTGCCCCATCAAGGCGTAAGACCTCTCCCCTACCGCGGTAGAACAGCATTCCTGGTCTTGCGCTTTGCCGGCAGAACCGAACGTGGCAAGGTTGAGATCAAGGCCTTTCAGAAGGAGTAGGTGGGATGAACTCTTGCTTTCTGCACGTGGCACATCGGTCAATTTTAATCAGTTGCGCTATGCTTTGCCGCCCTGCTGTGGTATAGTAAAGGGTGATAATTTTAGAGGGTAAGTACAATGTGCAACAAAATAAAAGGTTATCTATCTTCGCTGAAGGCAAAGCTTTGCCAAAGGGCACCTTAGAAACAGATATAGCCGCGCTCCAGAAGAACTGCGCGGGCACAGGGCGTTGCGATGTACAGGTGATGACCCAGCACGGAATTATGTTCGGAACTTTGATTGAGAAAAAGCCGTTGCAGTTTAGTCTATGGCAATTCGAAGGCCACTTGTCTTTCCCCCCCAGAACATACCCAGGTCTTACACTGAAGAGTTGAGTAGGTACGCTGGCGCAGAAATTCCTCGCGCTTCCACCTCTGTAGGGCGAGGCGCTGGATCACGAGGATGGGAAGTCCGAGCTTCATGGTGATTTCCGCCACCGCCAGGCCCAAGTCCTCCGTACGGTACAGCTACAACAGGGCCGGCGGGCACCTGGCGGAGAAGAGTAACAGCAAGTGGGGAAGGCCCCGGACCGTTCGCCATGCGAACTCATTCAGCCCGAACCCGATGTTTGGGCTCTTTGTAAAACGGTTCAATGGCCCAGGTTGCTTGCCCTCCCAGGCAATACTGTCACCTGGGAGCAACTGCGACGGGACGGGCAAGAAGGTCCGGTCCACACGTGCCAGAGTCAGGGCTTTCCAGGGCCGGTTCGCAAGGGAGGCTCTACCGTCACCTGTCTTGGGTGATTGGGTCGCCGGGTAGAATGCACGCCGACAACAACCCCGAACCTCTGGCTGCGGATCCCTTGCAGAATGGTGGTGAACCCGGAGCCGCTGTCTGTCAGGATTCACATCTCAAAGCGGCACCTTGTTGTCGCTCCGTTTAGTCTTGCTGCGTTTCCCTAAGATCTATGGCAACGTTTCTGACGTGAAGAGACCCGTTTTAGCCTTATCGCCCCGTCACCTGCGTTGGTCTTTTTTCCTACTTGGGCTGGGATTGGGCGTGAGCGCTCTGTTGCGAACAGGCTGGCACTTCGCAGATGCTCTGGTATGGGCCCCCTCCGTTCGCCGACGCATCCCAAGGACACGCGTCCTCAGCGTGACTGGAAGCCCAGAGAACGCAAACCCGGGAGATCTGGCTAATGCTGGGCCTCTCCAGATCACACTCCCCCGAAATGCAGCCACCATTCGTCCGGGGGTCTTAGGCCTGGAGTGGGAGGACGGTGCTGGGACTCGGTACCACGCGCAGCTGGGCCCCAAACTGAGTGAGACCCGCCGTACCGTGACTCGCACCGTGCAGTGGCAGGAAGCTGCCCTCGTGACCGGGCAGGAGGTCTGGCCCAGCACCATTGGCCTCGGTACGCCTATCTCGCGCGGACTGCCTTATAAGGACGTTCTCGTCCCCGCGCAGCATGGGGGGATGCCCGCTTGGCTCGTGCCTGGCAATCCTGCTGGAGAAGTGAGGGGCACCGATTGGGTGATCCTGACCCATGGGTACAAGGGGCTGCGGCAGGACTCGCTACGTATCCTGCCGACATTCAGGCGGTTGGGCCTGACCAGCCTCACCATTACCTACCGCAATGCGCACGGAGCGCCCCGAACGAAGCAGGGGGTCTACCGCTTAAGTGCCGAAGAGTGGCAGGACCTGGAAGCGGCTGTGGTCTACGCCCGTACGCAGGGAGCACGGCGCCTCTTGCTGATGGGGTTTAGCATGGGTGGCGGAATTACCTTGGCGTTCCTGCGTTACAGCACGCTTGCTGCAGAGGTGAGCGGCGTCATCCTCGACTCTCCCTCCCTGGAATGGCGTGCCTTGATTCGCCACTTTGCCCGACGGTACCGTCTCCTGCCTCTGGCTGGAATGGTAGAACGGCTGACAAGTCTGAAGAGTGGGCAGGACTTTGATGCCGTCGATCACTTGAGTGTGATGGACCGCTTCTCCACACCGATGCTGCTGTTCCATGGGAGCCACGACCGAACTGTTCCGGTTGAACAGGTGGAGTTGCTGGCAAAGGCCCGGCCCGACATTGTGGAATACCACCGAATGGAAGGGGCCGAACACGTTCGGGGTTGGAACGTCGATCCAGAGAGGTATGAGGCAACACTGGCGGAATTTGTGCAGCGCATCATGTCCTGATTTCCGAGGCCAGCGTCATTTGAAGACAACCCCAGGCGAGCAGTTTTCCAGCGCTCTTGAAGACGAGGTCCTGTGGATCTCACGCTGGCTGAGAGGTGGGGCAGGTTCTCTACTCGCAGCTTGAGTAGGGTGCCCCCGGTTCTATCCGTCAGAACACGAAGCCCGTACCCTGAAGGTCAGCCTCTGCGGCCATACCTTCTGGGCTGGGGCGCTGCACGATCATCCCTTCCGGCCCGGGGTGCGGGAATACTACGAACTCAGCACCACGTCTACCGCCAGCAACCTCACCCCTTCCGCAATATGGCTCCTGCTGTGCCCTGCCGCTTCAGGACCGCGCAGCGCGCGGTGCGTGTTCAACTGGCCAGCAAGCGCCTCCTCCTGGCCTCGGACGGGATGTTGTGCAATGTCACGGCCAGTCGGTTCCCCACCACGCGAAGAGCTTGACCTTGCAAGACGGGATTCGGGCTCTCGCCTGAGCCCTGACCCGCAACACCTTGAATGCCGGGCAGCACCACCAGCTGGAAGATCGGGGGTTGGCCCTTCAGATGGATTTTTCGGGACTGACCGGAATAGGGGTCAGGGTCAGGCGTAAGAGGTAGGTCTTTCCCCCGCCAGAGGTTCGCCGGCTATAGCGGCGTTGTAGAGCGTGGAGTTCGCGCTGCAACGCCTTGGCGTCCTCTGCCCTGAGGCTCAGCGCCGTGGTGTTGTCCCAGATGGTGGGCGCGTGTTCATCCAGCAGTGGTTCCAGAAAGCCGCGTTGGGTGAGGTCATGAACGTTGTCTGCGGGTCGATAGGGCAGGAGGGCGTGACTTTTCAGGCCGCTCTCGTCGCCGTAGGTGTACAGCCCAAACCAGCGTGGATCATCGGCCAGAGCACCCCACGCGCGCGTGAGGGTCGCCAGAACCGAGCGGCGGGTGTTGTCCACCGATGTCTCGTACAGCGCCTGTACGGACTCGGCGGAGGTCGCAGTGAAGGGCACGAAGTACCCCTGGGAGGTGGCGCGGTAGTACCGCACGGCACGGCCCGCTCGAGGTTCGGTTCGCGTGACCTCCAGTAACCCCAGGCGCAGGAACTGCCGCACGCGGTAGAGCATGGCCGTCTTGCTGACCTGCAATTCCCGGGCCACGTCGCTGACCCGGCGTTCCCGCCAGATAAACGGCTCGAAAAACTGCCGGGTGTACGCGTCGGCGAGCACCCGCGCCGACGCGGGATCATCCAGCCGCTGCCACAGCTCATGCTCTGCGCCATCCTTTGCGGAAAGTCTGGGTGAATTTGGAGCTGTCATGTTCACCAGAGTAGCGATCAGTGTGCGTCCATGCACACCAAGCGCACTGGAAAACTATGGGAGACAGGCTTCGGCTGGTTGTGGCTCGGTCAGGCGGTGACGGCGTTGGGGGACCGGGCGCTGGGCATCGCCCTGCCTTACGTGGTCTACCAGCAGACCGGCTCGTTGACCTCGACCGCGCTGCTGGCGCTCTCGGGCTACCTGCCGGGCCTACTGTTCGGGTCGGTCGCCGGCGTGTTCGCCGATCGCTGGGATCGGCGGTGGTCGTTGGTCACCGCGCAACTGCTTCAGGGCGGAATCATCCTCCTGTTGCTCGCCGCCAGCCCGGAGCGGTTGTGGCTGACCACGGCCGTTGTCTTTGCCGAGCGCACCCTGAGCCTGCTCGCGTTGCCTGCCGGCGCGGCCCTGTTGCCGTCGCTCGTCGGTGAGGCCGCCCTGGCGAGGGCCACAGCCCGCCTGTCGGTGGCGACCACGACAGCGCGGCTGCTCGGACCCGTGCTGGGCGGCGCGCTCGCTGCCGCAGTTGGGATGCACGGGGCGGTTGTGCTCGACGCGATGAGTTTCTTCGTCGCAGCGGCGCTCTTCAGCCGGTTGCCGTTCCTTCCGAACCATGGCCGTGGACCAGCTCCCGCCTCACTGCTCGCGTCCTGGCGCAGCATGACCAGGGAATGGAAGGACGGCCTGCGGGTGATCGGGCAGCGCCGGGCGATCGGAACTCTATTTATCACCCTGTCCCTCACCAGTCTGGGCGGTACGCTGGTCGACCCCTACTCCATGGGCTTCGTCCAGGGCGTGCTGCAGGCCAACCCAGCCCAGGTCGGCCTGCTCAGCTCAGCGGTCGGTACGGGGACCTTGCTGGGCAGCCTGCTTTCCACCTGGGCTGTGGAGCGCTTCGATCTGCGGCGGCTGGTGGCCGTGGGGACCCTCCTTGTCGGTGGCCTGATGCTGGGGCTGTACCACCAGGCGGAACTGCCCCCTGTGCTTCTGCTGGGCGCACTGATGGGCCTGCCGATGGTCGTGGCGAACGTGGCCGCTTCCGCCATGCTGCAACTCAAGACGCCAGACCGGTACCGAGGCCGGGTCTACGGAGCGCTGGGCACCTCGAACGCCCTCGTCGGCGTCCTCGTCACGACCGCAGCCGCGCTGATCGGTGACCGGGTGGCAGCGGTGCCCATGCTGACCCTCGCAGGAATCCTGACGCTCATGGCCGGGATGGTGGCGCTGGCCCTACCGCACAGTTCGGAGGAATCGCCTTCCACCCTCCCGTTGGGTCGTGAGTAGCGCCGCTTGTCCGTTGTGTGACCCTCGCTTGCCCCCGTGGCGTCTCCCAGATATCTCAGTGTGCATTGATGGGAGGAGATCCTCGGCATGACAGGTGCCGGCCCAAGGGGTGCCGGGCAGTCCACACGGCTGAGCGAAACAGAGTCCAGTCCTCCCGCGTCCGCACCCTCGACGTACTCTCTCCGGATGCGGAAATCCTCGACGCGGCCCAAGACGCTGCGGAGCTGCGCCGCTGTGGCCGCCGGGCCCGTGAGGCTTTTGACCCGCCGGCCTGCCCGCTCGTCGAACCTCACTGAGAAGAACGTCCACGAGAGGCCGGGATGCTGAGGCAGGGCCAGCACCAGGGTGGTGCCCCGTTCGAGTTCAGGTCAGGGCTTGAAGACCATGACGTTAAACTTCACATCCAGAGGCATGGTGAGGGCGTTGTTTTCCAGGTAGATGCACCACCTCTCGCCGTTGTACCAGGCGCTGAAGGGTGAGGTGATGTAGGCCATGCTGCCGCCATTGCCCCAGCTCCGGCTAAAGACCACCACGGCGTTGGGCTGGTTGTTGGCGAGAGGATGATCCACGCAGGTGTAGTTGCCAACGGAATTGGCCGCACTGCTCGTGTGAACGAAGGCCGCCGAGCGGTTGAACTGGGTTGCGACGGCACCAAAGTTGGCATTCATGTCGGCAGCGCGAATCGGGCCGCCGGGCGCAAACGTATTGGGAACGCTAAACTGCGCGTAGGCCGTCGAGGCGAGGGTCAGCAGGGTCATCGTGAGGGTGATGTTTTTCATGACAGCTCCTTGAAGGCATTCAGTACAAAGGGTGTGAGGAACGCGGTGCAGCCTGCGTTCCCGGTGGCCGAACCGGCTTACTGAAAGGTGGCGGTGTCCCAGGCTGCTGTGTCCCAGACCCCGGCAGGGGGGCCGGAGGCGATATTGACGGTGACGTTCTGTTCGGCGGAGGCAGTGCTGTTTCCTGCGGCGTCATAGGCGCGGGCGGTGTAACGGTGGGTGCCGTTGGAAGTCGCCGTCTGCAGTTGGATGAAGGTGTAAGGCGCGGTACTGTCGGTGCTCAGCAGCGTTGTACCGTCGTAGAACTCCACCTTCGTCACCCCCACGTTGTCGCTTGCCGTTGCGGTTAGGGTCACGTCACCCGGCGAGGTGAGCGTTCCCGGCGAGGCGCTTAGACCGACAGTGGGGGCCACCGTATCTTGAGTGGGCGTGGGGCCTCCACTTCCACAGGCGCTGAGGCCGACAGCACCCATCAGCAGGAGGGTGGAGAGTCTGTACGTCATGCAAAACCTCCGGGAAGAGCAAGGGGGATCACTTCAGGCCACCGGGAGGCCGCTCCTGGGCCTCCAGTCGTGCGAGCAGGTCCAGGGGGCTGTCAAACTGCTCGGAAAACGCCGCCTCCTCGTGAATGCCTGAGCTGTGAAACGTGGGTAGGCACTGCAGGGTGGCGCGCCAGGGCCGAGCACGGATACGCAGGCGGTATTCCCATTCGCTGTCTTCGTCCATATCACCTCCGGTTTGAATGAAGTCAGCGTAGAAAGGGAAGCGTTGATCTGGCGTTACGTGCACCGCAGTGCGCGCGTAACGCCAGGTGCGCTCGCCCACCTCGACATGGCAGCAAAAAGGGGCCACTTTCGTGGCCCCAGGTCCAAGTTCCCCGCTGCTGTTACGGCACCGCCTGCCCGACATATCCGTAGGTGTACTGACCGTTGCCCTGGTCTTTGACCCATTGCAGGGAGAAGGAAAACGCTTTGCCATAGAACGCTGGGTCCCACTGCCCCACGGTGAACAGCACCTTGCCGACGGAGAACTTGGCGTTGTCCCCTTTGGGAAAGCGGCCCTGCAAGGTCTGGCCTAACAGGCCACCCAGATCCTTGCTGCCGGTGATGGTCCAGTCGGCGGGAATGATATCGCCGCCCATTCCGGGCCGCTGACTCAGGAGGTAATTGCCGCACCACCGGTAATCGGGTGGGCAGTACACCGAATTGTCCAACGCCTGCGCCGAGAGGTTCGTCGGCACATGGGCGGTGCTGGGCCCGCTGACATCCTGTCCAGCGGTGCAACCAGCGAGCGTCAGGGCGATGAGGGGTAGAAACAACATGTTCTTCATGGACGTCCTCGCTCGGGGGAGATGGGTTGACTTGCCGAGGGTAAGGGAACGGGCGTTACTTTGGCGTTACGGCCCTGCCAACCGGTGGAAGTTCTCCGTCAGGGCTTCCAGGCGCGCCTGTTGCTTTTGCTGCTGCGCCTCTGGACAGGCCGCGAGAAGGGTGGGCAGGCAGGCCAGAAGCTCCCGGCACTCGGCTTGCCCCGCTGGATCGTCCAGCAGCGCCTCCAGCAGCGATAGGCGGCTGCTGACGCTCCAGGTCGCGTAGTGGTATTTGTCGGCGCGGTCCCGCCACTGCCGCAGGCTCACGCGTTGCCGTTCCCGCTGACCGCGCGCCCGGTGGACCAGCGACAGCCGCTCGTACATCAGGCATTCCGTGTAGGGATCGGGCCATTCTTCCAGCAGTTCCAGGGCGCTGTTGGTGACTTCTAGCGCAGCCTCAAAGTCTTCCAGTACGAGGTAGATGGCGCTGAGGCTGGTGAGCGCGAGGCGTTCGGAGGTGCGGTCTCCGATTTCCACCGCGAGCGTGTGTGCCAAGCGGTACTGCTGCGCGGCCGCCTCGTCGTGCTCGGCCATATAAAGCAGCGTTCCAGCAGTGTTGTGCGCCATCGCCAGTCCCTTGCGGTGACCGCACGCCGAGAAAAGGGCCTGGGCCTCCTCCACCTTTGCCTGTCCCAAGTCGAGGTCGCCCACCTGACTCGCAGCGTAGGCCCAGCCGTTCAGCAGGCGGCCTCTAAGTTCCAGGGAGGTCGCCGGAGCGGCGGAGAGGGTCGAGGCGTAGGTGACCATCGCTTCCGGCCAGCGGTCCAGCCGGTTCAGGGCGTTGGCCTGCCACAGCCCGGCCCAGCCCTGTTCCTCCGCGGAGAGGGACTGGCCCGCACGCAGGGCGTGGACCCCTGCCAGTACCGCGCTGTATTCACCCTCCGAGAATTCCAGCTCCAGACGGTGCAGGATCAAGCGTGGGGGCGCGGTGGGCGAAAGCCGGGCCGTGACTGCCTCCAGCGCTGCGCGCCAGCCGGGTCGGTCATCCAGGGCGCGAAAGGCGGTCACGCGCTGCCACTCGGCCTCCAACGCGAGCTCGGGCGGCAGGCCCAGCGTGAGGGCACGCTCCAGGGACTGCAGCGCCTCACGGTGGGCATACATCCGGGCCGCGTCTCTCGCCGCCAAAAGCCAGTTGCGTGCGGCGCCTTCCCAGTCACCGCCACCCTCCAGGTGCGCCGCAAGTCGGGCGGCGGACGTCCCGAGATGGCTCAGGTTGGCCGCGAGTCGCCGGTGAAGCAACCTCCGGCGGTCGGCACTGAGGTGTTCCAGGAGCGTTCGCTGGATGAGGCTGTGCGCGAAGCCGTAGCGTCCGTCCTGTAGGTGGCCCAGCAACCCGGCGTCCACCGCCTGATCGAGCAGGTCCAACAGCGCCCACTCGTCCAGGGGCAAGCTCCCCGTGAGTTCTTCCAGGGAAAAGCCGTCCCCCAACAGCGCAGCGGCTGCCAGCACCTGCGCCAGAGGTCCTCCCGGGGAGAGGCGGGTCACGCGGGACAACACCGCGCCTGCCACGCTCGAGGGCAGCGGCAGTTCGTGGTAGTCGTCGGTGTCAGCGTCGAAGTCGGTGTGCCACTCTCCTCCGGACTCGCGCAACTGTCCGGTCGCCAGCAGTGTTCGCAGCATCTCCAGCAGGAACAGCGGATTGCCCTGCGTGCCCTCATGGAGTCGGCGGGCAAAGCGTGTCCCACCCATGCCAGAGGGAGAGAGGGCGCGGAGCAGGCGCAACGTGTCGGTTTCCGACAGGGGCCCGACCTCGACGGAACACAGGTGGCGGCGCCGTTCGAGGGCCAGCAGCAGGCGTTCCAGGGCCGCGTTCTGACGGCGTTCCAGCGTCCGTACGGTTCCCACGGCGCGCCACTCTCCCCCCCGCAACAACAGGCCCAGTACCTCCAGGGTCGAGGGATCGAACCAGTGCAGGTCATCGAGCCACAGCAGGCCCCCCGCTGACGCCGCCTTCACGGCCCGCGCGAGCCCTTCGAGGAACCGTGCCCGGCCCTCGCCGTGCGTGTCGGCCGTGGGCGGTATGCCTGCCCCCTGCGCCCATTCGGGCAGCAGCCGCGCCACCTCCGCTCGCCACACGTCAGGTAAGGCGCGCAACGCATCCGCGCGTGGGCGTAGGGCCTCCGCCAGCGGCAGAAAGGGCGTATTGCCCGTCTCCTCGTACCCCTGCAGCTTGAGGGCGTGACCCCAGCGTGTGGCCAGCGCCTGCGCGAGTGCCGATTTACCTGCGCCTGGTTCACCTTCCAGCAGCACGAGGCGTTCACCCGCTCGAATCTGCTCCTCCAGACGCGCGAGCAACCCGTCACGGCCGATTAGGGGTGGACGGTCGAGGCTGGCGCGTTGGCGGGCGGCGGGCGGCGCGGGCGGGTGCAGCACACCCCGCAACCGCTCGGCCAGGACGGTCAACTCCAGCGCGGGTGACAGGCCCAGGTCAGCCAGCAAGCGGCAGATCTCAGCGTACACCTGTCCCGCCGCCTGCAGTTCGCCCAACCCCACGTGCAGCCGCATGGTCGACAGACAGGCCGCCTCGTCTGCCGCGGCCCGCAGGGGAGTCAGGGCCTCTATAGCGCCGCGGGGATCACCCTGCTGTTCCAGCTGATGGGCCCGTGCCCGGCACAGCTCCAACCAGCGCGCATTCAGCCGCTCACGCCGGCTGGTCAGCCACTCCTCGAATGCGGGCGCATGGGGGACTTCCACGCCGTTTAGTAGTGGTCCCCGGTAGATCGCCAGGAGGTCAGCCGCGTCAAGGGTATGCGCCTGTGTCTCAAAGGTCAGGGCGTCACAGCTGAGGGAGCGCAGCCCGACCACTTCCCCCTCCAGGACGAGAAAGGGGGCCAGGGGCGAGCCTTTGAGGCGGTGCAATTCCTGGCGCAAATTGCGCCGGGCTCCCTCGTCCGTGCCGTCACTCCAGAACAGGTCGGCCAGATGGGCGCGGTGCAGAGGACGGGCAGAGCCTTCCACCGCCAGATAGGTCACGAGGGCCAGGCGTTTGGGCGGCAGGGACAGTGATTCCCCAGCCAACCGCACCTCCGGCTGACCCAGCACCCGCAGTTCGACCTGGCCCATTTCCACGTTGAACCCCACAGTCTGCTTCCCGAATAGGCCGAGTATAAGCGTTTCAAGTTTTGGAGTTATCCGCTACGCCCTGTGGCTGGACCACCGCTACGCCCTCAGCCAGTGAGACGTCCAGGAGTTGTTGTACGGGCGCGGTATCACCGTCCGTCACGAGACCTTCTGCCAGCGGAACGACAAATTCGCTCCCTTGCTCACGAAGACACTCCCCCACCGGGAACCCGTGAGGGTTTCCCGGCGACATCTTGACGAGGTCCGCGTAAAGGTGGGGGGAGTGAAGCACTGACTGTGGAGGGCAGGAGACGAGCACGGCGGCGTACTCGACATCCTGCTTCAGCCCCCCTCGGACTACGGAGGCTGCAAATCTGGTGGGTGGTTTGGGGAGGGACGGTGTGGAGCATGCGGGAATGAGAGGGAGGGGTGTTCTGGGTTGGGCACGGTGAAATTGAGAGGACTTTTCCCACTTCTCCTCTGCTCTCCGCCTCCGGTTGCAGGTGACCAAGTACCAGGCAGAAGTGAGGGTGCTTCCCCGCTGTCGCCGAAGACGACAGGCCGCGTTTCTGCAGAACGTTCAGGGTCAAGTTCAGTACAGACCTCGGTTCCAAGGCTTGACCGTGTACCTCAATGTCGCTCAATTCCTACGGTTCAAACGGGTTGGGGATGAGCTGGAAACGCGGTACGGACTGCGCTCCAGTGAAGGTGCCCCCGCGCTCCCTCACCGTGTCGTCACAGAGAGGTTGGCTGGATTTGAGGCAGGCTGAGGGGAAAGCGGTGAGACAGCCGCAGGGGGTCACCGATGACGCTGAGGGAGAAACGGCTGTGATAGGGCGTCCTGTCCACAACAGCTCGCCGCCCTACTGGGGCGTATTTTGCACCTCCCACAATCTTAGACCGTTTGTCATAAAGATGCTGAAGGATACGCACGGTGGAACCAGGCGCTGGTGGGAGGGGCGATGGGCGTGCTGTTCACCCTCCGGGTAGGGCCAACAACTGCAGAACTCCATTGGCTGATCAGGTCACGGCGGAATGGAGACGTGCGGCGCCCGACATCCTTTTCAGGCGGCGGTGATGACCGTAATGACGTGGAGATTGTGGCCCTGATGAAGTTGCTGAACGATCAACTGCCGATACTCGTTTGCCCGTTCCACGCCGATTTCTTCCACGAGCCGCACGAAGTCAGGCTCGGTGAAGCGCTGCTCACCCGCAGGTTGAGACAGGAAGAAAAAGGCGACCAACTCTTCCAGAGTCAAGGGTGTCATGGTGCATTGTTGAAGCGTCCGTCTGACATGCTTATGACAACGACCAGGAGGAAGTCGAGGAACAAGACTGCATAAGGGGCCCAGTCGCCTGACGCTTACCGGTGAAGATTCGTCGCACCGTGTCCTTCGCCCCAAACCCCCGCGGGCGGGTTCTTTAGAGCTGCATCCCGACGCGGTCAGCCTTGAAGAAAATAAAGACGCGCATACACCTCAGGCGGGCATGTCCTTGCCTGCATGACCCTCACGGGACCGCGCGGTCGCCACGACGCGCGGCGGCTACACCTCCCCAGGATACGGCGGCTGGGAGAGGATTTCAGAGCGGAAGGAATTACGAGTTGGACGTCCTGGAAACTGTCCATTACTCGCCTCCTTCTCTCCCCGCCTCGATCCCACATTCCTGGCGGACACTGCCTGTACCGGCGAACGTCTGGTTAAGGATGCAGTTAATCAGTGATGAAACAACGGGTTGATCCGAGCAGGGCGGGCAGGAAAAGCGGTGACGAACAGAAGCGGAATCACCGAAGCGGAGTGGATGTAACAGATTGTCCGGGAATTGTCTGAGAACACGCGCCGGATGGGTGGATGCTTTTCAGGTGTGCCGGGGAGCTGGTGGGACTAGTTCGAGCCGCCCCCTGGAAGCTGCAGGATTGGCCACCTTACGGGGAAAGCTGCCTCGTCCGGCCGTGTTTTGGGGAAGGGCGTACCAGAGCGGGAAGCCCTGCTGTCACTCCAGCTCCAGAATGCGGCGACCTCCAGAAGCGGTGCAAGTAAAAAGACACCGACGGCAGAGCAGGTCGTGACAGCGACCTTTCAGGCTCAGGGGAGGTTGGCGTTCCACCTGGCGCCTCCGGACAGGTGGGGTAACCGTCCAGCTGTCCGGAGGCGCTCCCCGCCTTTGTACCGCTGACTCGGGCTTCTTTCATGCTCAGGGCAGCAGGGGAAGGGTCAGGACGTGCAGCGCCCGGTCTTGCCCACTTAGGTAAACCAGGCGTGTGCCGTCCGGCGCCACCCGCCAGTCATCGCCCGCAATTTTGTCCGAGAGGGACGTCACCTCTGCGGTCTGACCCGTGGTGACGTCCACACGCAGCAAGCGTTGTGAGGCCGCTCCAGGCTCGTAGGGCACCAGCAGCGCCCGCGTCCCGTCCAGCCAACGCGCAGATCCGAATGCTGGAAGGGCCTGGACATCGCCGCCTGACGTGGGCACGGCAAACATCCCGTTGTGTCCCGCTGTATCGAGCGTCACCCGAAACAGTACCCTCATGCCGTCCGCACTGAGGCGCACGCCGCTGAGCACCTGCCCCTGCGCCAGGACTCGCGTTTTGCCACTCGCGAGATCGACCGTCAGGACCGAACGGCGGGGGTCGTTTCTGGCCTGCCGTCCGGTCAGCAGCAGCGTGCCCTCATTGACCCAGCCCACCAGCCGCCCTCCATACACGGTCACGCTCCGTCTGGACGTTGGCCGGGGTTCGCCTCCAAAGGGATCGGTGGTCCAGACGGTGAGGGGAATCCAATCGTTCCGGTTGGCCGTACCGTACGCCGGCCACGCCAGTCGGCCACCCGCCGACCACACGGCGTCCCGCCCACTGGTGGCCACGATGACAGGCGTGGCAGCGGATGAACCGCCGAGCCGTACGGCCAGCGCTGCCGACGGTCCAGTAGGTTGTAATCCATACCTGCCGCTTTCCGAGAGCAGCGTCGGTGGCAGGCGCCAGGTGCCCTCTTGCGTCCCACCAGCGGCGGGAACGCTGTACACCCCAACTTCTCGCCCTGCTGGGCGATCCAGGTACAGCAGGTGCGCACCATCTGCCGTCCAGACAGCGTGGGCACAACAACCGGAGCGGGTGATACGGATATTTGCAGGCTCAGCGGCAGGTCTATTCGCGGGAAGCGGTGCAGCAGGTAAGGGGAGAACCGGAGCGGACACATCAGGCAGTCGGAGCACCTGACCCGCCTTCAGGTCCGTTCCCGTCAGACCGTTGAGCGCCTGGAGTTGCGCGACTGTCAGACCGACCGACCGGGCCAGACTGTACAGGGTGTCGCCGGCCTTGACCGTGTAGGTTGTGGCCGCGGCGGGGGAAGTCAGGAGCGTCGCGAGCAGGACGGTTTTCCAGAACCTTCCCGCCTTCATCTGCCCACCAGCGGGAGGGGCGGCCAGGGTTGCGCGAAGTTGTTGAGCAGTGGACCGTGCAACCGCACGCTGGGCTGGTCATCAAGAAACTGCCAGATTCCCGGTTGCCGCAGGTCCTGTTGAAAGCCCCCGCCCTCCATATCCGGATTGACCAGGCCGAGCGAAGCCCAGTCAGCCTGGAGGTAACCGATAGGATTCACAAGCGCCTGATGCGAATGGTCCCTGAGCTCCAGATGCAGATGCGGCTCTGACGCGCACGTCTCCTGCGAGTCGCCGGATAAGGCCACCTCCTCGCCGCGCCAAATTCGCTGGCCTACCTTTACGGTAGGCCTTTTCAGCAGGTGTCCATATAGGCTTGAGAGACCGTCTGGGTGATCGATGACCAGGTTGTGTGGTGCGGAGCCGTGTGGGCCGTCCACCTCCGCCACGGTGCCGTCGGCGATCGCCACAACGGGGGTACCGCACGGGGCACTGAAATCCAGCCCGAAATGCACGCCCTGCCCGTTTCCATACAGGTTGCGCCGCTGCTCATACGCAAAGGTGGTGTTTCCGTACACCTGCCCCAGCAACCAGGTGTCTGGACCGGGAGGCGCAGCGAATGGCAAACCGTACTGTCCTGTGGGCCGAGGCAAGCTGGAGAGCGCGGTAGGCGTTCCCGAATGTGCTGAACCGGTGCCCGTGAGTTGTAACAGAAACGTCAGGCCAAGCAGGCAAAACTTGGCCTTCCGCTGTACGCTCACCGCAGCACCTGCTGCGGAAACAGGTGAGCAGTGGCTGTGTCCGGCAAGGCGCCCAGAATCTGCAACTGATCGGCTCGCTCGTCCTCACGGCAACCCATGAACGCGCTGCCCTTGTGGTCCGGCGCGAGGAGTCTGCTGTGGAAGCGGACGGAGCGGTTGGGACCGCTCAGGACGACGGTGTGGGGTGAGGTCATAGGACTGATCTCAATATAAAAGGCAAACACCACTCAGGAGTTGGAGTGAACCCAACAGGGCGGACCGCAGGGCAAGTCACATCGTGAAGGAGGCTGCCGATGAGGCTACCAGCACCGAAC